>NZ_AFPK01000028.1 GCF_000220525.1 Ochrovirga pacifica
ATGAGGAAATAGGTGTGTTACTTGGGGGTAAATAAATTGTCCATTTCACACATATTGTTTTCATCATCTAATAAAACTACTAAAATATCATTGGCTTTTAGTTCGGTAGCACCTCCAGGCCTAACAAAAATATTCCCTCTTTTAATCATTACAATAAAAGCACATTTAGGAAAATTTAAATCCACAATCCTTTTGTCAACCGCATTACAATTATTGGGTACTACAATTTCTTTCATTGCAGTTTTAGGCAAATCTAAAATGTAACGGTCATTTTGTGTTTCGCTTTTTTCATCTTCCGGTAGTCCTACATTCAACCATTTAGCAAAGGTGGCTAAAGTAGTTCCTTGAATCAACACAGAGGTTACCGAGATAAAAAATACAATGTTAAAAATAATATGAGCTTTTTCTATTCCTGCTAACAAAGGGTAGGTGGCAAATACAATAGGTACAGCACCACGCAAACCAACCCAAGAAATATATAACCTTCTTCTATTTTTCATTTTAAAAAACAACATACAAATAAATACTCCAATGGGTCTTGCAACTAAAATTAAAAACAAGGAAATTAGTAAGCCAATTCCCATATAAGGAATAATTTGGTGTGGAAATACAAGCAAACCTAATGTTAAAAAAAGTACAATTTGCATTAACCAAGCCAATCCATCAAAAACTTTAAAAATGGTAGATTTGTGAATTAGTTCTTGATTTCCTAAATAAACAGCACAGATGTAAATAGCCAAAAAGCCATTTCCACCTACAAAATCTGTAGTAGAAAAGGTAATAAACATTAAAGCAATGACTAAAACAGGATACAACCCTTCAAAACCTAACTGTATGTGGTTGATGACGTATTTACTAAGTTTACCAAAAGCAAAACCTAAAGCTCCTCCGAGAATCATTTGTTGCAAAAAGAAAGGAATGATGGAAATAACACTGTCATTTTCGCCAGTAACCAAAGTTAAAAATGCAATTGTAAGTACATAAGCCATAGGGTCGTTACTTCCACTTTCTAATTCTAAAGTAGGTCTTAAATTGGTTTTTAGAGCTAAATTTTTAGATCTTAATATAGAAAAAACAGCGGCAGCATCGGTAGATGATACAATGGAACCTAACAATAAGCTTTCGTAAAGTGTAAAATCGGTAACCCACCACACAAACATCCCAAGCGAAGTAGCAGTTAGCAATACTCCTAATGTAGAAAGTAGTAGTCCTTCTTTTAGGATGGGTTTTACAGCCGGCCAATGAGTGTCTAAACCACCAGAAAATAAAATAAAATTTAAAGACACAATTCCAATAAATTGTGCCAGTTTAGGATTGTCAAATTCAATTCCTACAATTCCATCAGAACCAGCAAGCATTCCAATAGCTAAGAAAAGTATCAATGTAGGAACCCCAAATTTATACGAAGTTTTTCCTACCATAATACTTACAAAAAGCAATAAAGACCCTACTAATAAAATATTTTCGATTGCTAAATTCATGCTGTTACTTAGGTTTTATTAAAGTTTATAAAGGGTTGCTGTATCACAAAATAAAATTAGAAAAAAGCCCTATTTTCTTTACAAAGGTTTTATTCTTTAGTATCTTCTTCTTCCTTATCTTTTTTTCCAAACAGTCTGGAGAAAAAATTACCTTTCTTTTTTTTCTTTTTCTTTTTGTCAAAAACATCTAAAATTTTTTCAAAAGTGTTTTCTTCTCTGTAAAATTCACAATCACAATCTTCTACAATAGCAGCATCAAAACTAGGAAAAGTACTGTTTAATTGTTTGTTTAGACTGGTTTGTTGATATTTGTGCCCAACCACAGCACCCACCAAAGGCAAAGCGGCAGCCGAACCTCCGCCAATCCAGGATGGAAGTGTAATGCTAGGGTATTTACATCCTACCCAACTACCAATTACAATACTATTGTTAAAGCCGATAAACCAACTATCACTATAGTCTTGTGCAGTTCCTGTTTTTCCTGCCCACGATCCTTTAGCACCAAAACGATTTTTAAGGCTTAAAGCCGTTCCTTTATCGACTACATTTTTTAACAAATATTGCATGGTTTCTAAACTTTTAGGATTTAGATCCACTTTTGTATGCTTTAGTTTTGGGTGTTGATAAATAACAGTACCTTCTGCTGTTTCTATACTACTGATATAATACGGGGAGATTTGCTTTCCTCTGGTAGCAAAAGGAACATAAGCTGCTACCATTGTTTCTAGAGAATAAGTTACTGTTCCTAAAGCAATAGAAGGATTGTTGGGCAATGTTTTGTCTAGTCCTAAAGCTTTGGTCGTGTTTTGCAAAGCAGAATGTCCAATTTTAAAATAAGTGTTTACTGTTGGGATGTTCATACTTTTAGCCAAAGCTCCAACCATACTGTAATAACCACCATTAGAATGGTCGTAGTTTTTAGGAGTCCAACCTTCGTAATTCACATATTCTTTTTCCTCGTTGTTAATCCAGTCGCAAGGTTTTTCTCCATTTTCTAAAGCCGCAGTATATACAAAAGGTTTAAAAGTTGATGCTGCTTGTCTTTCGCTTTTTATTAA
Organism: Ochrovirga pacifica; assembly: GCF_000220525.1. Classification (GTDB taxonomy): domain Bacteria; phylum Bacteroidota; class Bacteroidia; order Flavobacteriales; family Flavobacteriaceae; genus Ochrovirga; species Ochrovirga pacifica. The sequence goes on from NZ_AFPK01000028.1 coordinate 2,540, forward strand.
GTTGTATGGCAAATACTCAAAATTATTTCCACCTACATACACTTGTACAGCTCCGGTATTGGGATTTAAACCGTAGATTGCTGCGTGAATTGTTTTTAGGTAATGCTCAATAGAATCTTTGGCAGATAAAAGCTGTTTGTCTTCTTCCCAACGAAATACTGGACGATCTTTTTTTTGAGTTGCTATTTTCTCTATTTCTTGATTTGAAAGTCCTTTATTTTTTAATTGTTGGTACACATTGCTTTGTTGCCATTCTTGTGTTATTAATGATTGAATCTTTTTTTGTTTTCGAATTCTTTTCCAGGCAGCATCCATCGTTTTTTGCAAACGGATTAAATGTGCTTTTCGTGCTTTTAATGCTTGTGTTTGTAGTTCTGCATTCAAGGTGGTTTTCACAATCAAACCATCTTGTTGCAAATCCCAGGGACTGCCGTCTGGTTTGGTTTTGTTTTCTAGTAAAAGCGCTGCTTTTTGTGCTATTTGATATAAAAAATAACCGTTTGGATTTTCTATTTCTAAATTATTATAGTGGGTTTCAACTGGCTTTTTGCTTAACAAAGCATAGGTGCTATCTGCAATAAAGTTTACTTTCTGCATTTGTTTCAATACCACATTCCTTCTTTTAAAAGCATGTTCAGGATGTTTTCTAGGGTTGTAGTATGAGTTGGCTTTAAGCATTCCTACTAAAATTGCAGATTGTTCTAGAGAAAGTTCATCAACATGTACAGAAAAATAACGCTGGGCAGCAGACTCAATTCCATACACTCGTTCACCAAATGGTACGGTGTTAAAGTACAGAGTTAATATTTCTTCTTTGCTGTAAATACTCTCTAAACGGTTGGCCAAAATTGCTTCTTTGGTTTTGTTTACAGGCATAGAAAGTAGAGAAAAGTCCTTACGTTTAAATAAGTTTTTGGCTAGTTGCTGAGAAAGTGTACTTCCACCTCCTGAAGAACGATCTCCTAAAAGAAGAGTTTTAACAATAACACGTAACATAGCAATTTTATCAATTCCCTGATGTTCGTAAAAGCGTACATCTTCTGTAGCTATTAATGCTTGTACTAAATGTTTTGGAAGTTTATGGTATGGTACATTGGTTCTATTGGTATAAAAAAACTTTCCAATCAATTGCTCATCAGTACTATAAACAACACTGGCTTGTGCTTGTTTTATTTCTGTTAATTCTTTTTTATTAGGAATAGGGCCAAAACCACCAATCCAAACCAAAAGGATAAAGAAAGCAATAGAAAAGATTCCAAGAATGAGGAGTCTAATAACAAAACCGAGCAATTTTTTTAACATATCTTACAATTCAGCAATCACAGAAATCTCTACATTTACATCTTTTGGTAGTCTAGCTACTTCTACACATTCTCTTGCCGGAGCAGTGTCTTCGTTAAAATAACTAGCATATACTTGATTAATGACAGCAAAGTTATTCATATCCGAGATATAGATAGAGGCTTTTAAAACTTGTTCGAAAGTAATTCCTGCCTCGGATAAAATGGCTTGAATATTTTTCATTACCTGATGTGTTTCTTTGGCAATGCTATCGGTTACAAAGTTTCCTGTTGTGGCATCCATAGCAATTTGTCCAGAAACGTATAAAGTTCCATTACTAGCCACCGCTTGGTTGTAAGGACCTAATGGGGCAGGAGCGTTGGGGGTCTGAATAATTTTTTTCATTGGTTAAGCGATTTCTTGTTTAGAAAATTGTTTGTCGTGTAGGTTTTTGTAATAACCATTTTCAATTTGAAGCAATTCTTGATGTTTTCCTTGTTCTACGATTTTTCCTTGATCTAATACAATTATTTTATCAGCGTTTTTAATAGTAGCCAATCGGTGTGCAATAACTATACTAGTTCTTCCTTGGGTAATTTTATCTATGGCAAACTGAATCATTTGTTCAGAATGTGAATCGATAGAAGAGGTGGCTTCGTCTAAAATTAAAATACTTGGGTTAGATACATAGGCTCTTAAAAAAGCAATTAGCTGTCTTTGTCCAGAAGACAACATCACTCCACGTTCTTTTACATTATACTCAAACCCATTAGGAAGACTTTCTATAAATTCACTAATTCCAATTTGCTGGGCTGCTTCTTTTATTTGGTTTAAAGTAATTTCTTCTTTTTGCAAGCTGATGTTGTTTTGTATGCTATCAGAAAACAAGAAAACATCTTGTAACACAATCGAGATTTCGTTACGTAAAAAGGTCAAATCATAGTTTTTAATTGGAGTGCCATCTACCAAAATAGTTCCGCTATCTATATCATAAAAACGATTGATTAAATTTGTAATGGTTGACTTACCAGCTCCAGTTGCTCCTACAATGGCTACGGTTTCTCCTTGTTGTACGTCAAAACTAATTCCTCTTAAAACAGGTTCATTTTTGATGTAGCTAAAGGTCACATTGTCAAAACGTATATTTCCTTTAATTTCGGGTAGCGTAAAAGTTCCTTGGTTGTCTATGTGACTTTGAGTGTCCATTACTTCAAAAATACGATCTCCGGCAACCATTCCCATTTGCAGCGTGTTAAATTTATCTGCAATTTGTCTCAAAGGTCTAAAGAGCATTTCGGTCATCATAATAAAACCAATAATTTCTCCGTGGGTTACTCCGTTTCCTTCAATCAAGTCTTTTGCCCCATACCATACCAACATTCCCGTTGCAATAGAAGATAAGACTTCGGCCACAGGAAAAAAGATAGAAAAATACCAAACAGTTTTTACATGTGCTGCTCGGTGTTTTTTATTGATTTCTACAAATTTTTGATATTCAATAGCTTCTCTATTAAACAATTGTACAATCTTCATCCCTGTTACACGTTCTTGAACAAAACTGTTTAAATTGGCTACTTGGTTCCTTACCTCTTGAAAGGTTACTTTTATGGCCCTTTGAAAAATTTTGGTAGCATAGATTAAAATAGGTAGCACAATAAAAGAAATAAGAGCCAACTTCCAGTTAATGACTAGCATCAGCACGGCAACAAACAACATTTTTAAAATATCATTTACAATCATAAACAATCCTTGGCTAAAGAATTGTGCAATAGTTTCTACATCCGAAACTACGCGAGTTACCATTTTTCCTACCGAAGAATTGTTAAAATAAGCCATTCTAAAAGACAAAATATGCTTAAAAAGCTTACTACGGATGTCTTTAATAACACTTTGCCCTAGCAAATTGGCCAAATAAATAAAAAGTAGTTGAAAAATTACTTCGGCCAATAAAACCACTAAAATAATCAATACAATCATTCCAAAACCTTCTTGGGTTTTTGTTTCTACATAATTGTCTATAGCATCAATAATTAATTTAGGCCTTAGTGTAGACACCGTTGCCAAAGCAATTGAAAAAATGGTAGAGAAAACAAACAAGCTTCTGTAAGCAAGTGCGTAGTTCATAATTCGGCTAAAAATGGCCAAATCGAATATATTTCCTTTTTTAGATGATGACATTTTTTATGGTATCAGGGTATGTTACTTCTGTTAAAAATAAACCGTGTGCTGGTACCGAAGCTCCTGCGTTCGAACGGTTTTTACTCTCTATAATTTCAATTATTTTTTCAGGATCAATTTTCTCTTTACCAACTTCGCAAAGCGTTCCTACTACAGCTCTAACCATATTACGCAAAAAACGATCTGCTGATATATGAAAAATCAACTCAGTTCCATTTAAAATCCATTCTGCCCTACGGATGTCGCAGTTGTACGTTTTTACATCGGTCTTAGAACGAGAAAAACATTGAAAATTGTTAAATTCTAGCAAAAAACTTGCCGCTTTGTTCATGGCAGGTACATTTAGTTGATGATTGATTTGCCATGTAGTATCTGTCGTAAAAGGACTTTTACCTAACAATATTCTGTATTCGTAGCTTCGTTGAATAGCATCAAAACGTGCATGTGCATTGTCTTGCACCTTAAAAATATGATGGAATACAATGTCTTTGGGCAAAAGGGAGTTGATTTTATAACAGTAAACCGTGGCATCTAATTCTACATCGATGTCAAAATGAACAAACATTTGCGATGCATGTACTCCCGCATCGGTTCTACCTGCAGCAACAACTTCTATAGGAGTTCTTAAAATGGTAGATAAGACCCTTTGTACTTCTTGTTGAACACTAATAGCATCGGGCTGAATTTGCCATCCATGATAATTTTTTCCTAAGTAAGAAAGTTCTGCAAAATATCTCAATATGGTTTGTTTTTACAAAGTGTAAAGGTATTGAATTCCGATGGCAGTATCAACTAGACAACAGCAACATTAGTGCTTAAAATTGTATAAAAATAACGATGTTTGTGTTATGAAAATACTACTCTTGTCTGATACACATAGTTACATAGATGCAACCATTCTTAAATATGCAAAACAAGCAGATGAAGTTTGGCATGTAGGGGATATTGGTGCTATAGAAGTAACCGATCAACTAAAAAAAATAAAACCTTTAAGAGCAGTTTACGGAAATATTGATGGAACCGAAGCCAGAGCAGAATTTCCCTTAGACAATAGGTTTGTAGTGAACGAGGTAGAGGTTTGGATGACTCATATTGGTGGATATCCCAATAAGTACAATGTTAGAATTAAAGACGAAATAAAGAAAAACCCACCAAAAGTATTCATCAGTGGGCATTCTCATATTTTAAAGGTTCAATACGATGCTAAATTAAATTTGTTACATATGAATCCTGGTGCTGCCGGTAAACATGGTTTTCATCAAGTAAGAACCATGTTGCGTTTTGAGATTAAAAACAAACAAGTCACCAATTTAGAAGTTATCGAATTAGGAAATCGAGCTTAATCTTCTTTTCTTGGATATATTTTTTTGTATAAATCAGCATAAAGTTCTAAAATAATACGTCTTTTCATTTTTAAGGTAGGCGTTAAATGACCAGCTTCTATGCTCCATTCATCTGGGGTAAGCTCAAAACGTTTGATTTGTTCCCATTGGCCAAACTTTTGATTGCAAAATTTTATCTCTTGCTGAATACGTTCTAACACCAAAGGATTGGTAATTAACTTTTGGGGAGTATCCACGTCGTTGATGTGTTTTATAAGGCACCAGCTTTTTACATAATTAAAATTGATTTGAATTAAAGCAGCAGGCATTTTTTCTCCTTCGCCAATAACCATCACTTGTTCTATAAATCTAGATTGTTTTAACTCATTTTCTAACAAGGTAGGTACAATATATTTTCCTCCTGAAGTTTTAAATATTTCTTTTTTTCTATCAGTAATTTTCAAAAATCCATCAGCATCTAGTTCTCCAATATCTCCTGTGTGAAAATATTCTCCAGTCATTACTGCAGCTGTTTTTTCAGGATCCTTGTAGTATCCCATCATTACGTTGGGGCCTTTGACTAAAATTTCTCCATCTTCTGCAATTTTAACCGTCTGATTTTGTATTGGTTTACCAACAGTTCCTATTTTAAAAGCTTTGTTTTTAATATCGTTAACAGCAATAACAGGCGAAGTTTCTGTCAACCCGTAACCTTCTAGAATAGGCATTCCTGCAGCTGCAAAAACTCTGGCCAATCTGGGTTGTAATGCTGCACTTCCTGATACGAGAACTTCTAAATTTCCTCCCAACGCTTCTTTCCATTTGCTAAAGATTAATTTTCTAGCAATTTTTAGTTGAAACTCATACCACCAACCATTAACACCAAAGGGTTCATAAATTAAACCCAGCTCTACTGCCCAAAAAAACAACATTTTTTTTATGCCTGTTAGTTCTTTTCCTTTGGCATAAATGCTGTCGTAGACTTTTTCGTAAAGTCTAGGAACTGCAGTCATAATATTAGGTTTTACCTCTTTTAGATTCTGGCTCATTGCCTCAATAGATTCTGCAAAATAAATTTCAATACTGTTGTATTGGTACAAGTATAAAATCATACGTTCAAACACGTGGCATACGGGCAAAAAGCTTAATGCCTTTCCAGTTCCTTTGGCTACGGGAACTCTAGGTGTACAATCTACCGTGTTAGATACAAGGTTTTGATGACTTAGCATCACCCCTTTGGGGTTTCCTGTAGTTCCAGAAGTGTAGATAAGCGTTGCTAAATCGGTACTTTTAATTTCGTTTTTTCTGCTTTCCAAAAGCTCATCAACATCGCTGTGTTTTCCTAAGTTTTCTATTTCCGTCCAATGTTTAACGCCTTCAATCTGGTCAAAACTGTATACGTCTTTTAAAGAGGTATTGTCCTTTACTTTTTCTACTTTGTTTAGAATTTCTACATCAGAAACAAAACAGTAGGTGGCTCCAGAGTGATTTAGAATGTACTCGTAATCTTTAGAAGAAATGGTTGGATAAATAGGAACATTTTGTGCTCCTGTTTGCAAAATCGCCATGTCTAAAATATTCCATTCCGTTCTGTTATTGGTAGAAATGACAGCAATTTTATCATTTTTTTGAATTCCTAAAGCCAAAAGTCCTCTAGAAACATTGTTATAGCTTTCGATATATTGTTGGGTAGAAATAGATATCCATTCTCCATTTTTTTTGGTAGAAAAAGCTTTTTCTAAAGGGTTGTTTTGTAGTTGATAAATGGGAAAATCAAAAATTCTTGAAGTTTTTACCATTGTAGTTGAATTAGTTTCAATTAAAGTATGATTTTTTTTTATCCTTAGCAATATTTTTATTTCATTTTTAAAGGACTTACAATATCAACATCACTAAAAGCAATGATTCCTCTAATAATACTAGAGATTTCTTCTTTTAGCGCATTGATAATTTGGAGCTTTAATCCTGCTTTATGATAAATAATACTAACCTCTCTGGCAGGATAAGGGCTTTTAAATTCACGAATTAGTTTTTGTTTGCTTTCGCTTAAATCCATCGAATTTAGGTAAGGGAGTAAGGTCATTCCCAAACCTTCATCGGTTAGTTTAATAAGGGTGTCAAAACTTCCACTTTGTAAAGAGAACTTTTTGGTTTTTTTATTGTTTAGAGAGCTACAAATGTTAAGCACGCTTTCCTTAAAACAATGGCCGTCTTCTAAAAGCAATAAATCATCAACATCCAAGTCTTGGGGAGTTAAGTCTTTTTGATCAAACAGACGATGGTTTTCGTGTACCAATCCCACAAAAGGTTCGTAATAAATAGGGGCTTCTTTTAAAAGATCTTCTTGTAAAGGAGTGGCAGCAATAGCAGCATCTAGATGTCCATCTTTTAATTTTTGTACAATTTCTTCTGTGGTAAGCTCGTTAATAATTAGTTCTACTTCGGGATATTTTTTATTAAAACTTTTTAGAAACAAAGGCAACAAGCTAGGCATTATGGTAGGAATAATACCTAGTTTAAATTCTCCTCCAATGTATCCTTTTTCTTGCTGTACAATGTCTGTAATACGACTGCTTTCGTTGACAATAGTTTTGGCTTGATTCACAATTTTTTTACCGACTTCGGTAACTTCAATCGGTTTTTTATTTCTATTAAATATCTGAATCTCTAACTCTTCTTCTAATTTGTGAATTTGCATACTTAAAGTAGGCTGTGTTACAAAACAATGTTCTGATGCAGTGGTAAAGTTTCTGTATTCGGCAACTGCCAAAACGTATTTTAGTTGAGTAATGGTCATTGTAAATAGTGTATCAGGTTTGTTTATACGATTATCAAAAGTATCAATAATATTTATGATAACAGCGGTTTTAATTCGTATTATTTTTGAAGTGTAATTAAAAACATAGAAACAAATGAAAACAATTGTAGAGATAGAAAATCAATTTTCTAAAGAAATTACTAAAAAACTAAATGTTTTATTGTCAAATTTTCAAATTCACTATCAGAATTTACGCGGGTTGCATTGGAACATCAAAGGGAAAAACTTTTTTGAGTTGCATACCAAGTTTGAAGAGTATTACAACGATTCTCAAGAAAAAATTGATGCAATTGCAGAACGTATTCTAACATTAGAAGGAACACCGTTGCACACTTTTTCGGACTATTTAGAAAACTCTAATATTAAAGTAGGGAAAAATATTACCCAAGATGTAGCTGCGGTTCAGTTGGTAATAACGGGTTACAAAACATTATTAGAAATAGAAAGAGAACTATTAACCCTAACAGACAAAGCAGATGATGAAGGAACCAACGCTTTGATTAGTGAGTTTATTAGTGAACAAGAAAAAACGTTATGGATGCTAAAATCTTGGTTGGCATAAATACCAATTAAGTGTATAAGAAAAACTCCTTTTTTTAAAATAAAAAAGGAGTTTTTTAATTTGGGGTAATGTTGGGGTATTTAAAAAAATAGAATATAATCATACCTCAAAGATACACGAAGTTATGTATCTTCATCCATGCAATTATGTAGATAAAATACTGTTTTATCTCATATCCATTTTCAGAAACCTATTGTAAATTTGTGTTGTTAGCAATTGGAAAAACACAGAAAAGACAACAGAGTCTGATGCGATTAACAAAAAAAAACTAAAACTTAGAACTATAAAAAAATGCTTTTGTCTATGAGAAAAATGGTATTTACGGATTTAGATGGGACTTTTTTAAATCACGATGATTATTCTTTTGAGCCTTCTTTAAATGCAGTTTCGGTACTAAAAGAAAAAAAAATTCCTCTAATTTTTACCACAAGTAAAACCAGAAAAGAAGTAGAAATTTTACAAAAAGAAGTAGGCATACAAGAACCATTCATAGTAGAAAACGGAGCAGCACTCTTTGTTCCTAAAGGATATCAAGATTTTGATTTTTCTTTTTTAGATGTTTTTGATGCAAACTATTATGTGTACATGTTAGGAGTGCCTTATGGCAAAACAGTAGCTTTTTACAATCGATACAAAGAAGCATTTGGAATGCATGGTTTTAGCGACATGGATTTGCCTCAAGTTGCCGAATGTACTGGGTTAAAAGAAAAGGATGCCGTGCTTTCTAAAAATAGAGATTTTACCGAGCCTTTTTTATGGGAGCAAGAAGAGCGACTGGAAGAATTGTCTGATTTGGCTTTAGAATATGGATTAAAAATTACCAAAGGAGGTCGTTTTTATCACCTAATAGGAGCAGGACAAGACAAAGGAAAAGCTGTGGCTAAATGTGTAGCGCTGTTTCAAGATTTATTTCAGCATCCCATCAGCTCTATTGGTTTAGGAGATGGAGAAAATGACATTCCTTTACTAGAAAATGTAGACATTCCTATTGCCATTCAAAACCACGAAGGAAAATATATAGAAGTCAATGCAAAACAGTTTCAAAAATCAACCTATAAAGGGGCTGAAGGATGGAACGAAATGATTTTAAAAAATGTATAAACAATTAGCAGAAGAAATTTATTACAAGGCTTTAAACAAAGTAAAAGCATCGGCATTAATTAAAGACAATGTTTCGCTAAAAGAAAATGTTTTACAGCTAGTAAATCAACACTATGTATTAGAACCCAAGACTAAAATTTACGTGTTTGGAGCAGGAAAAGCAGCTTTGGCTATGGCTAAAGAATGCGAGCTTTTGTTAGGGGAAAGAATTCAGGGAGGCGTTGTGGTATCTCACGAAACAGGAAGTTTGCAATACTGTCGTCACCTAACCGCAACACATCCGCTTGTTTCCGAAAAAAGTATTCACGCAGGTTCAGAGCTTATTCAAGCAATGTCTGCTATGGAACCCGATGCTGTTTTTATATTCTTATTATCAGGTGGTGCTTCTGCCATGATAGAAAAACCTGTACAGGGAATTACTTTAGACGATTTTACTAAAATTTCAATGGCTTTGTTGACTTCTGGAATAGACATCAAAGCATTGAATACGGTAAGAAAAGCAATATCACAAATAAAGGGAGGGAAATTGGCCGATGTGGTAAAAGCAAAAGGAGAGGTTTTGGTGTTGAGTGATGTTATAGGTGACGATTTAAATACCATTGGTTCTGCTCCTATGTATAATGGTAAGTATAAACATCACTTAATAGGAAATAATACCGTGGCTCTAAAAGAAGCCCTAAAATTTGTAGAAGACAAGGTGGCAGTTGCCAAAATTATAACAACTACGTTGGATTGTAGTTCGGAAGAAGCAACACAAATAGTAAAAAAACACATACAAGAATACGATGCCAAGCACCAAAGTTTCTGTTTACTTTTGGGAGGAGAAACAACAACAGTGGTAAAAGGAACCAATGGTTACGGAGGAAGAAACCAAGAGTTAGCACTTAGATTGTTGTTAGAAGGAGTTGTAACCGAAAATATAAGTATATTAAGTGCAGGGAGCGATGGAATTGACGGTCGTTCGGAGGCAACAGGTGCTTATATAGATGCAACTATTTATGAACAAATAAAAATAAAACAATTAAATCCAAAACATTACTTAGAAGCCAGTGATAGCAATACTTTTTTTAAAGCATTAGGGTATGACTTTGTTACAGGAATTACAGGAACCAATGTGATGGATTTTATCATCATTTTAAAATTATAATATATGGCAGATTTTTTTCAGAACGGGGTCATTACCACGCTTCAAAATTTAGGAGATAGAAGTTTAGAACATTTAGAAAAGGAGCTAGAAAAGTTTAGTAAAAGAAGAGGAATGGTACTCTTGCTCCCTGCTTTGTATTCAGAGTTTGAAACCCCAGCAATGTTTAAAATCATAGAAGAATTAAAGAATGTAAAATACTTATATAAAATTATTTTAGGACTTGATAGAGCAACCAAAGAGCAGTTTGAAGAAGTCAAAGAAATTATGTCTGTATTGCCCTCTAAAGTAGATGTATTGTGGAACGATGGTCCTAGAATAAAAGAGTTGTACAACGATTTAAAGACAGAAGGTTTTCCAGGGTTAGACACTCCTGGTAAAGGAAGAAATGTTTGGACCATGCTAGGCTATGCGTTGGCAGATAAAGATGCTTATGCTTTTGCTTTACACGATTGTGATATTGTAAACTACAGTAGAGAAATTCCTGCTCGTTTGTTTTATCCTATTGTGCATCCTGCTTTAGATTTTGAATTTAACAAAGGTTTTTACTCTCGTGTAACTCACAAACTACACGGTAGAGCAACTCGTTTATTGTACACACCTTTGGTAAATGCTTTGTGTAAAGTATACGGTAGAAATAAGTATTTAGAATATATGGAAAGTTTCCGCTATTCTTTGTCAGGAGAGTTTTCATTTATCCGCTCGTTGGCCAGAGGTATCGCTATTTCTCCTACATGGGGATTAGAGGTTTCTACATTAAGCGAAGTTTATAAAAGTACCTCTAACAAAAGAATTTGCCAAACAGAAATTATGGAAACCTACGAGCACAAACATCAAAATTTGGGCGATCAACAATCGGGAGGTGGCATTTATAAGATGAGTAAAGATATTGCCAAAACGATTTTTAGAGTCATGGCTCAAGAAGGAGTTATTTTTTCAAAAGCTTCCTTTAAAACCCTTTTGGCAACATACTTTCAAGAATCACGATTTGAAATTTCTAAATACAACGCACTAAGCAAACTGAATGATTTAGAATACAACAGAGAAAAAGAAATCAAAGCTGTAGAAGCTTTTCAAGATGCAATCAAAGAGGCTTCGCATGAGTTTTATGAAGATCCTATGGGAGTTCCTTCTTTATCGTCTTGGATTACAGTACGTTCGGTAATGCCCGATTTTTCTAAAAAGTTTGTAGATTTTGTTAAAAAAGACAATGCATAAGCCTATGAGACATATATCAGACAAAGAACATACCATCAACAAAAGATTGCACAAGTTGTATCCGCCAGAAATTGCAGATCGAGCGGTGGATAGCATTGTAGATTTAATTTTTAAATACAAGTCTAGAATCAAATCGTCTCCTTATCATTTAAGTGAAAAAGACATTATTCTAATCACCTACGGAGACCAAGTAAATAGAGATTACGAGCCATCGCTACAAACCTTAAAAGATTTTATGGACAAGCATTTGGATGGAGTGATTAATTCTGTTCACATCCTTCCGTTTTACCCTTATTCATCAGACGACGGATTTTCGGTGGTAAATTACAGTGCTGTAGATCCTAAAATGGGATCTTGGAAAGAGATAGAAAAAATTAGTGCAGACTATCGATTGATGGTCGATGGAGTAATCAACCATATTTCGCAGTTTTCAGATTGGTTCAAGGCCTTTTTAGCGGGCGATCCATATTTTAAAGATTTTTTTATAGAAGTAGATCCTTCTTTAGATTTAAGCAAAGTTGTTCGTCCAAGGGCACTCCCCTTGATTAGTGAATATACAGATGACAAAGGAGAAACACGTTATGTTTGGACTACTTTTAGTAAAGATCAGGTAGATTTAAACTACAAAAGCCATCGTGTACTAAGAAATGTACTGGATGCTTTGTTTTATTACGTAGAAAAAGGAGCTACCTTAATTCGCTTGGATGCGATTGCTTTTATTTGGAAAGAAATTGGAACCGAATGTGTGCATTTAGACGGAACACACGAGCTCATTCAATTAATGCGAGAAGTCTTGCACGAAGTTGCTCCAGAGGTAATTATTATTACAGAAACCAATGTCCCGCATCATGAAAATGTATCTTACTTTGGTAGCGGAGATGATGAAGCTCAGATGGTTTATAACTTTGCCTTGCCTCCCTTATTATTGCACTCTATTTTAAACGGAAATACAGAAACATTAACAGCTTGGGCAAAAACATTAACCTTGCCTAGTGATAAGGTTTGTTTCTTTAATTTTACAGCCAGTCACGATGGAGTAGGGCTAAGACCAATTAAAGGAATTTTAACAGATGATGAGGTAAATGTAATGGTGTCTAGAGTAAAAAGTCATGGAGGTTTGGTGTCTTACCGAACAGAGTCTGACGGAAGCCAGTCTCCTTACGAACTAAACTGTAGCTATATTGATGCATTAACCAACCCTAATGCAGATGATGAAGTCCGATACAAACGTATGTTGCTATCTCAGGCTTCGGTGTTGGTAATGCCAGGAGTACCAGGAATCTATTTCCATTCTTTAGTAGGGTCTAGAAATTATCTAGATGGAGTAAAACATACACGTATTAACCGAACCATTAACAGAGAAAAATACCATATAGATTGGCTAGAAGAAGAGTTGCAGACCCAAGGAACGTTGGCCAAAACCATTTTTGAAAATTATAAAAAGTTAATTGCCATTCGTATTAACGAAGCAGCATTTAACCCATTTGGAACTTTTGATTTTCTAGATTTAAGTCCCAAAGTATTTGCTGTAGACCAACATGCCAAAGAAGAAAACGAACGTATTGTAGCCATTCATAACTTTGCTGCCGAAGAGGTAGTGGTTTCTTTACCAGATTCAATAAGTTTACCATTAACAAATTTATTGGCTACAGGCATTGCAGATTTCCCTCCAACCGATGCCAAAGTAACAGGCAGAACTTTAACATTGCAACCCTATCAAATGCTCTGGTTAAAAGGAGCTTTGTAAAATTTATAAATACGAACAGGTTTAAACGCAAAACATCCCAAATTGTAAATAACATTTTGGGGTGTTTTGATGTTTACACACTTTGTTCTACAATAAGAAATATGCTTTTTTTGTCATTAAAATTGCAAGCATTAGTAACTAAACTTTTATTACAAAGTTTATTATGTTTTTATAAAAAGTAAAGGAGCTTTGTGTAAAATACACCTTAGAAATCTATAAAAACACTAGGGCTTTTTAGTAAAAGCTTAGTAACAATTCTATAAATTCCCTAGTGTTTAATTATTTTACTTTTGTGTTTTTTTTAAATACTCAAGGGTTTTTAAGCAAAACGTACATTCCTTGTTTATAAAAGCTACCAAGTTTTTTCTATTTTGGAGCTAATCTTTTAATACAAAGTAACAGACACATAGATTTTACTAGCTACTTAAAAAAGTTTTAAAACTATTTTAAGACTGTTCAAGACTCTATTTTAGGACTTAATTAAATGATAAGCCAAGTAAAGTAAAAGTAAATGCTAAATTCAGTATTTAACGAAAGTATTGTCGTTATTAATCACAGTTTACATCCACATTTCTCTTATTTTACCAATCATTTCAGCTTCTACGTTCTCATATTCGTCTTTTTGTAATAAACTATATTTTTCTTTTAACTCTACAATTGGACATTCAAAATCAACACCATAAGATTCAGCAATACCAAGAATTAGTTGACTGTCTTTAGGTTGAGAATCTTTAATAAAATGCATAATCTTATCTATATGCTCAATATCTTGATCTTGTTGATTAGGAGAGTCAACTATCAATGGAAAGTAAGTAGAGGAAGAGTATTTTTTCATAACATGAAAGAATGAAAAATAATAAGCTATTAAAGCTCGAGGTCTTGAGCTACCAGTTTCTTTTGATTCGATAACACTTGTTATTGATTTATATTCGTTTTCGGTTAAAGAATGTATGTCAAGTTTTTTTAAAAAAGAAGTCATTTTATTTTTGAAAAAAACAACTATTTCATTTTTACGTTTTTTACTTTCAAATTCTTTAAGTTTTTTTTCAAGATTTTGTTTTTCAATTGTGTTTTCAACTATTATCTGTTTTAATTCAGCGTATTTCTGAGAAAAAATTGATTTGACATGCTTTTTTCCAGAGCTTTCAATTACGTCTTTAAGATTTAACTTACCTTTTTTCTCATTGAGAATTTTATTAAGGTTTGTTAACTCTCCAACCGTCGAATTCAGTTTATTATTTTCATTAAATATCTTGTCGTTTATTTCTTTGACTTCTTTTTTTAACTCAACTAATAAATCTTTACTTTTTTGTTCGTCTTGAGCTATTTCAAACCTTTCTGTGAAAGAATTTTCATAAACGGCACCACAAGTTGGACACCCAATTAGTTCAGGTAATTTTTCAGATGCAAACTTTAAATCATTATGGCTTTCTATAATTGCTTGCTTAACAATGTTTATCTGGGTATCATAAGATGCTTTTAAGTGATATAGATCGTGTAAATCAGACTTTAAGTTTTCTTCTTTTTTCTTTAAAAATTCTAACTCAGTTAACAACTCAGTAATCTCTTCTTTAAAATCCTCAATATTTATATTAAATTGAGTTTGAGATAATTTTTCTTTTATATCATTAAGGATTTTACCAGTTATTTTTTGTTCCTTTTCAGTCTCATCAATGATTCTTAAATATGAATCAATTTCTTTTTTTGTTTCATAGTACTTGTTTGGGCGAATACCTGAATGGTAGTTAATACATTGATTTCTATATTGTTTAATTTGTTGTAGAGATTTAAATGAAGACCAGCTTTTTGACCAGCTTTCATCTTGGTCTACATAAAAAGGCAGTAACAAATATGCAGGAGGAGGAATTATAAAACCACTATTTTGCGATTGAAATAGAGGTTTGAAATCGAATAGTTCACTTAAAAAAGGAGCTAATTCTTTTGTTACTGAGTCAAAAAGTCCCAGTAAATCATCATTAGAGTCATATATTGCAAACCGTTTGTTGTCTCTTATAATTTGATATCTAACGGAGTCAAGTTCAAATTTAACTAGTGATATTACATTTGCACCTTTAAACTTAGAGTTCATTAATGGTTCTGCACCAAAAGTTCTATATATACTTTTAATTAATGATGATTTCCCAGTATGGTTTTTACCATATATTAGGGTTCTATGTCTGTCAAATTCAACTCTTTTTGCTTTTTTCTCCTTTTGAGATAGCAATAGAATTTCCGATATGAATAACTTTTTCATTCTTCTTTACTCTTAAGTTTCTTACCAATTTTTTTAAGCTTCCTTTATTTTTCATTTAGAACTTTAATAATTAAACATTTTATAAAATATTTATCGTAAAAAGTATTTTCAATTTTACATTCACAATGGTTTACTATTTCTATCAAATCAAATGAATCTTTAATGTTTCCATTTTCTATTTCAGTACTAATAATAGTTTCAATATCCTGATATAGGTTGTTTAATAATATATTGTTACTGTCTTTTATAAGAGTTGCCGATAGGTCTCGCCAAGCTTTTTTAAATTTTAAAAGTTCGATATGACCTATATTACATCTTTCTATAGAATATTTAATTTCTAACCACTCTTCATCAATACTTTTATAAAGACCTGCTTTTTTTAAAAAAGCTAAGAATTGTTTTTTACTAATTCCTTTAATTTCAATTAGTTCCTCTAAATTTGAAATAGATTTGTCTGTAACTGTAGATTCGGTTCTTCTTGAAATCTCATTGAACACCTGTTTATATGCCAACTCAGGGTTAACTTTATTTTCTGGGTTAATTTTGTTTATTAATTTACTTAGCTCTCCTAGACAATGTGTTGAACTATCAATGTTGCTTAGATTTGTGACATGAAAATGAGTAATATCTTTAAAATCAATTGTTTTTAAAGAATGTTCATTTTTTATTGCATCTTCAAAGACCTTTAGTACTTTGGGATCTAATTCATCTGCTTTAATTATTGTTTTTTTTAGAGATTCAGTTCCGTTTGCAAGGTTCTTGAAGGAAAATTTTGCGTTTGATACAAAATTTAAAGAATTTGTATTATTAGAGAAGTTTATTTTATTTAAGTAAAGCTTTCCACTTATTGAAAGCGGTTCTTTTTTGGTTTTCTTTGTTAAAGCAGTATTTGTCCAGTTCCCAAAGTCTTTAGATTTTATTTGGTAGAAATCTATTTTATCCGGGTTGGTTGAAGAATCAAGAACAACAAGGTCGTCGTGAAAATCAAATAGAAATACATAATCATCTTTCTTCTCATGATTAGATAAAAGAAGATAAAGAGAAAGATTTTTCTGGAATATATATTTTCTAGCAGTTTTACTTCCAGATTCTTCCCTTGGTATTAATGATATAATTTCTTTTTCTAGCTTCATTTTTTCGTATTGTGACCTTAACAGCGTATAGCGTACAAGAATCCTAAATGTAATATAAATTTTAAAAACACCCTATGTATCATCTTTGGTTTGGGTGTTTTTTATCAAATGCTACCAAATTGAATAATTGCTGTGTACAAAAATGAGATTTGTATATGTTGTTTTTTGTGCGTTCTAAATCTCACCTTTTTAAGTGTTAAATTATAATCTAGGGCGATTAAACAACACAATCGTTAGAGTTTTGTAGTCTCAATAAAAACATAAAATTTTAATAGGATGAAAACATATTTTAGAAAAATTAGCTATTTGGCAACAATGCTAGCTGTGTTAGGGCTTGTTGCTTGTACCAACAACACCAACAGTCTGCAAGAACCTACATATCAATCTGCAGAAACTTATTTAAAAGAAATTGGTTTTAGGGGAAGTGTGCTTATCCGAAAAGGAAACAAAGATGTTGTAAGAAAAGGCTTTGGTTTGGCAGATGTAGCAAATTCTACAAACAACAATCCTGAGTTAATCTACCGTATTGGTTCTGTTACAAAATCGTTTACAGCAGCTGCCATCATACAGCTAAAAAGAGATGGGTTTATTCAGAGTCTAGATCAGCCATTAAGTGATTTTGATGATGAATTTCCGTTGGGAAATCAGATAACACTAAGACATTTGTTAACACATCAATCGGGAATACATGATTATGTAGCTGGAGTGGAGGACTTTGTAGAGGAGCATGATTATTATATAGAAAAAGAAGAAATTTTGGAGGTCATCACAAAATCAATCCAAGAGGATGGGTTGCAGTTTACTCCAGGAGATTACTTTTCATATTCCAATGCCAATTATTTTATTTTAGGAATGTTAATAGAGGGGTTGACAGGAAAAACCTATCAACAATATTTGCAAGAAAAAATATACACTCCGCTGGCACTAGATCACACAGCAAAAAGTCCTGACGAAATAACAGGAACAGAAAGAGCAAAAGGCTATTACCAAGATGATGAGGTTGCACCGTATCAGATGAATATTGCTTACAGTGCAGGAGAACTAGAAAGTTCTTTGGCAGATTTAGAAAAATGGGGAGATGCTATGCTTGGAGACTTCTACACAGAAACAGAAAAACAAGAGTTTTTTGCTGCTCCTTATGCACAAGAAGACGTTAATGTTCCTGGGGCAGGTTGGTTTACTTTACAACAGAATAACAAAATCGTTTACCATCATGGGGGAGATGTACGTGGATTTACAAGCTTTTTGGTACTAGTACCCGAGGCTAATGGAATAATTGTTTTGTTAAGCAATGAACAAGACCAAGGAGAACAACGCGCTAAAATACTAGAGGTTATTTTAGAAAACGAGTTTTAAGCTGTGTGCAGTAAACAAGGTACGCATCGGTTTTGGGAATGCAGGTATTTCTAAAACAGATACGTTATTTCTTTTTTCCTATTGAACTAGTTCAACCGTACTCTCATTCTATTTTTCAAAATTTGTTCTTAAGATTGATTGAGTCAATCCACACGAAATCATTAAATAAATTATAGAAAATGACTGTTTTAAAAAATAAGAAAGCCATCATCACAGGGGGAGGTAGAGGCTTAGGAAAAGCTACAGCAATTGCTTTTGCCAAAGAAGGTATAGATGTTGCTATCACTGGTAGAAATGAAGAAGTATTAAAAGCTACCGTAGCAGAATTAGAAACCTATGGCATAACGGCCATTTATGCAGTGTTCGATGTAGGTGTGTACGAGCAAGTACAAACAGGAATCAAAGGTTTGATAAACCAATTGGGTACTGTAGATATTTTAGTAAATAATGCAGGAATTGCAGCTGTCGGATCTTTTAACGAAATGGACGTAAGTCAATGGACACAGAC
This sequence comes from Ochrovirga pacifica, assembly GCF_000220525.1. GTDB lineage: Bacteria > Bacteroidota > Bacteroidia > Flavobacteriales > Flavobacteriaceae > Ochrovirga > Ochrovirga pacifica. Next base: position 21,162 of record NZ_AFPK01000028.1, read on the forward strand.
CATTCAGACCAATGTAATGGGAGTTTATTACGTTACCAAAGAAGTATTGCCATATTTATTAGAAAAGAATTCTGGAGATATTTTTAATATATCCTCTACAGCAGGGTTAAATGGAAACCCGAACATATCTGCTTACTGTGCTTCTAAATTTGCAGTAATAGGTTTGTCTGAATCTTTGATGAAAGAGGTGCGTAAAAACAACATAAGGGTGTGTACTTTAACGCCAAGTACTATTGCTACAGACATGACGACTGAATTGGGAATGATTCCTGAAAACTCTGAAGACAAAGTGTTGCAACCCGAAGATTTTGCAGAATTAATTGTTGCTGGTTTAAAATTGCCAAAGAGAGCCATGTTAAAAGGGGCTTCTTTGTGGTCTACAAATCCGTAAGTTTCTTAAATAAAAACCTGTTTGGGCTGATGTAAGTCTGTCTAAATAGGTTTTTATATGTTTTTTAAAAGAGTTACAATTTCCGAAAAACAAGGTCTTTTATCTACTGTGGGGTGGCAACACACAGTAATAAGTGCTTCCCAAGCAGTGCGTTTTTCAGGGGGCATTGTGTTTGTAGAGGTCAATTGCAATATGTCTTCTACCAAGCAACCAAAAGCACGGACTTCTACACGCTCTATAAATTTTGAAAGAGAAGAGCGAACATCGTAAAAAGAAGCAGCTCCAAAATCTCCTAAAATTGCTTTTCCAGAAGGATGGATTAAAATATTGTGTGCATACAAATCTCCATGCTGTATGCCTTTTTTATGCAAATGAGCAGCTACAGAAGCAATCCCTTGGCAAATGTGTAACAACTCTCTAGAGGAAAAAGAGGTACCTTTATCAAACGTATCTCTTGTACAAGTAGCTAAACTAGGGGGATTTCCTAAGTTGTTGCATTCAGCAGGAATCAATTCCATCACCAAACCTTTTTGTTGTTCTGGATGGTGTTTTAGCTGCCCAATTACAGGAATCAAATTGAGATGAAGTCCTGTGGCTATAGAAACTTTCATTTCATCTTCTGGTAAACCATCCGTGGTAACCGTTCCCTTAAATAGTTTAATGGCTACTTCTGTAGATTTACTTTTCCATAAAGCTTTATAAATTACTCCAGATGCTCCTTCTCCCAGCAAAGTATTCAATTCAAAATCTTGCCAATGATAACTAGCTAAATTATGTAATTGTTCAGGTTGATGTGTTGCTGGATTTCCACTAAAAGCAATCCAAGCTAGTTTAGGGAGTTGAAACAACCACAAAGGAAATTTCTGTAATTGATTGCAAGAAATTCGTAGCAACTCTAAATTTTTGCAATTAGCCATTGCCTCAGGAAGTTCTAGAAGTTGATTGCCAGCCAATCCACATTTTTGTAGCAAAGAACAAGTCCCAATACTATTGGGTAAGTAAGTAATTTTATTATCAGTTAAAATCAGCCAACGCAATTTTTTAGGAAACACATGTTCTGGAATTTCCTTAATTTGATTCGATCGAAATCCTACCATGCTCAATTCTGGACAATCTGCCAATTCACTCGGAAATTTCTGAAATTTGTTGCGTGCAAAAAACACAATTTTTAAGTGTTTAAAGTCGCTCATATTCTTGGGTAGCTCTGACAGATTGTTGTCAGACAAATCCAATATTTCTAGACTGTTTGCTAGCGTAAAAAGTTCTTGAGGAAATTCCGACAGGCCACAAGCTAACTTTACTTTTTTGCTTCCTAGTAATGCTCCAGATTTTAAGGCTTCTAAGGTATGTAACATGCTATGGGAATTAAAAAATTAACGTTTGATTTGTTTTTACAATAGTACTATCGTCTTTACAGTTTTCTAACAACTGAGATAAAGATGTTTTTAATGTAGGATGGTAATGGTTGGGGGCAATTTCTAACAAAGGAATCAAAACAAATCTTCGATCTTGCATTCTGGGGTGTGGAATTTCTAATTTTTTTGTTTGAATGATTTCATCGTTAAAAAAAATGATGTCTATATCCAAAGGTCTAGCAGTATATCCTGTGGTTTGGTGATTTCTAACTCTTCCTAATTCTTGTTCAATTTTTAAAAGTTCATCAATCAGATCTTTAGCAAGTAGCGTGGTGTTAACCGATAAAGCAATGTTGTAAAAATCCTCACTTTTAAATCCCCAAGGAGGAGTTTGGTATACCGAAGAAACGTGTGTAATTTGTCCTATCTTGTTTATTTTTTGCAAGGCATTGTTCAGGTTTTCTACCTTATTTCCTTGGTTGGTTCCTAGCGATAAAAGTGCTGTATTCATCCTTGTAATGCAATAAAAAGGCAAAGAAAAGGTTTATATTTGTTTTGAATAAAAAATTGAAGCATGAATTTCTTAAAAAACGTTTTAGCCTCTTTAGTAGCCATCTGTTTGGCCCTTGTTATTTTTGTAACCATAGGAGTTGCCATTGCTATGGTTGCCTCTAAAGACGCTATAAAAGAAGTAAAGCCCAATTCGGTGCTAGAAATAGACCTTTCGGGTGAGTTGAATGATTACGCTCCTACAGCGCTAAACCCTGTAGCAGAAGCATTGGGCTTAGAAAATCAAACCTACGGATTTAACCAAATAAGCAAAGCTATAGAGAGTGCCATTTACGATGATAAAATTAAGGGGATTAGCCTAACCAATATTCCTGAAAATATAGGCTGGGCACAGTTAACAGCTCTTAGAGCTATGTTAGAAGATTTTAAAAAGAGTGGGAAATTTATTTACGCCTATGAGGATGTGTATTCTCAAAAAAAATACTATTTGTATACTGTAGCAGATCAGTTATTTATTTCTCCATTGGGTTATGTAGAGCTTAAGGGATTGCACTCTGAAGTTATGTTTTTTAAAGACTTTCAAGAAAAATACGGAGTAAAGATGGAAGTGGTAAGGCACGGAAAATACAAAAGTGCAGTAGAGCCTTTTTTAGCAAACGAAATGAGCGATGCCAACAGAGAACAAATTACAGCTTTAATTACAGGTTTGTGGCAACAGGTAGCAAATGAAATCAATTCGTCTCGTAATTTTGATGTCAATGCTGCTGTAATGAATTTGTACGGACAGTCTGCCACCTCAGCCAAAGAACACGGTTTGGTAGATGCTATTTTGTATCCAGATGCTTATGAGAAGCTGATGCAACAAAAACTAGGAACAGAAGCATTAGAGAAAGTAAAAATGAACGACTATTTAGCTCAAGTTACTTTGTTAGAGATGCTTCCTAAAACTCAGAAAATTGCCGTAATTTATGCACAGGGAGAAATTATTTACGGCAAAGGAGATTTAAAAACCATTGGTCAAGAAAAAATGATCAAAGCATTTAAGAAAGCAACAGAAGATAACAATGTAAAAGCAATTGTGCTTAGGATAAATTCTCCTGGAGGTAGTGCTTTAGCTTCCGATTTAATTTGGAATGCTGTACAAATGGCCAAAGAAAAAAAGCCAGTGGTGGTTTCTATGGGGAATTTAGCTGCTTCAGGAGGTTATTACATTGCTTGTGGTGCCAACAAAATTTTTGCAGAACCTACAACCATTACAGGATCTATTGGTGTTTTTGGAGTTTTGCCCAATGCAGCCAAACTAACACAGGATATAGGAATTCATACAGAAGTTGTAAGCACGCACGATAACGGAATTCACTACAGTCCTTTTCATCCTGTAGACAAAAGGTTTAAGGGAGTTGTAAAAAATAGCATAGAACACATTTACGATACTTTTGTTACTCGTGTTTCTGAGGGAAGAAAGATGACCAAACAACAAGTCAATCAAATTGCGCAAGGAAGAGTGTGGACAGGTAGCAAAGCATTAGAAATAGGTTTGGTTGATGAGTTAGGAAGTTTAGAAGATGCTATTATTTATGCATCAGAACAAGTAGCATTGCAAGATTTTTCGATAGAAGAATATCCTAAATACGACTTAGATTTAAAAGAAATGTTAGGTTTTTCTCCTTTGCTACAGACAAAATTTGGGTGGAATGCTTTTTTGCCTAAAAAAGTATCTAGCAAAGCTACAATTTTGCAAAGAGTGCTAGAAGAGCCATCTGCACAAACACGTATTCCTTTTGAATTGATGGTAGAGTAGAACTTTAACAGAAACAAAAAATAGATAAGTGAAAGTTGATTTTACTTATCTATTTTGATGGTTTCTCCTTCTTGTTTAAAGTTGCTTCCTAGGTAAGAGCCTTTAAATTGATATGATTTTTCTTTAATCCCTGTAATTTTTACAACAAACGGAATGCTGTCCAGTTTACTTTTGGGATTTACCTTTCTTAGCTCGTATTCAAAATCAGATTTCCAGTAAATGGAAAACGTATCTACTTGATTTTTATAAAACTCTATTTGTAACATTTCAGTTCTGTAAAAAGTAGAGCTATCTTTTCTTTTGCCTAAATAGGTTTTAAAATGTCCTTCTTTAAAATAAGAAACATCTGTTTTGTTTCCAGAAACGCAAGAAGTCAAAACAGATGCTACTATGATATAAATAAGATGTTTCATGTAATTAAATACCTGTATAATTGCTAGGAGTAATGGCTTTTAATTCTGTTTTAATGTCGTCAGAAACTTCTAACGTATCAATAAAACTAGCAATCGTTGCTCCTGTAATTTTTTCGTTTACACGGGTTAGCCCTTTTAACGTTTCGTATGGGTTTGGATAGGCCTCTCTACGTAAAATAGTTTGAATAGCTTCGGCAACCACTGCCCAATTATTTTCTAAGTCTTTGGCAAAAGCATCGGTGTTAATTAACAGTTTGTTCAACCCTTTTAATGTAGATGCAAATCCAATTAATGTATGTCCAAAAGGAACCCCAATATTTCTTAATACGGTAGAATCTGTTAAATCGCGTTGCAATCTAGATACTGGTAATTTTACAGACAAGTGTTCAAAAATTGCATTGGCAATTCCTAAGTTTCCTTCAGAGTTTTCAAAATCAATAGGATTTACTTTATGAGGCATTGCTGAAGATCCTACTTCTCCTTTTTTGATTTTTTGCTTAAAGTAATCGTTAGAAACATAAGTCCAAATATCTCTATCCAAATCAATCAAGATGGTGTTGATGCGTTTGGCAGCATCAAAAATAGCAGCCATATGATCGTAGTGTTCTATTTGTGTGGTTGGAAAAGAATGATGCAGGCCTAAAATATTTTCAACAAAATCAGTACCAAAAGACTTCCAATCAATTGTTGGGTAAGCAACATGATGTGCGTTAAAATTTCCTGTAGCTCCCCCAAATTTTGCTGCATGTGGTATTTGTTGTAACAATGTTAATTGTTGTTCAATACGCTCTACAAACACTTTAATTTCTTTTCCTAAACGTGTAGGAGATGCCGGTTGACCATGGGTTCTAGCCAACATAGATATGTCTTTCCATTCTGTAGCTAGTTCATTTAACTTGTCTACTACTAAAGACAATTCTTTAAAGTAAACTTGGTTAAACATGTCTTTAATAGACAAAGGAATGGCAGTGTTGTTAATGTCCTGAGAAGTAAGACCAAAGTGAATAAACTCTTTATATGTTTGTAATTCTAAGGCATCAAACTTTTCTTTAATAAAGTATTCTACCGCTTTTACATCGTGGTTGGTTACTTTTTCTATATCTTTTATTTTCTGAGCATCATCACTAGAAAAATCTTGATAAATAGCTCTTAAGTCATCGTACAAAGAAGTATTAAAATCTTCTAACTGAGGTAAAGGAATTTCGCACAAAGCTATAAAGTATTCAATTTCTACCTTTACTCTGTATTTTATCAATGCTTCTTCGGAGTAGTAAGCGGCTAATGAAGCTACTTTACTACGGTACCTTCCATCAATAGGAGAAATCGCATTTAAATTGGATAAACTCATCTTATTTATTTTGATTAAAGTGCAAAAGTACATCAAAATAAGAAAAGTAAAAAGATGTTTTTTTTATACTTTAGACTTTGTACTTTTAAGCCAAACAAAATTGCAATAAAACACTGAGATTTACGAATCAAACAGTGGCAATCTACCAAATTATTTATTGATGAAATTTGTTCCTTTTTTAATTTTTTCACTCTTATTTACAACTTCTTTATCCGCTCAAAAAAAAGAAATCAATCAAACAGACAACCAAGGAAATAGACACGGTTATTGGGAAAAAAGATATCCTTCTGGAAGAATTCGCTATACGGGGGCTTTTCAGCACGGAAAAGAAGTAGGAACGTTTCTTTTTTATGAAAATAAAATTGCCAACAATTATCCAGCAATTAAAAAGGTGTTTTCTGAAACTTCAACGTTGGCACAGGTTACTTTTTATGATTTTTATGGTCGTGTACAAAGCAAAGGTACATTAAACGAAAAAAATCGCGAAGGAGTTTGGGAGTTTTACAGCAGAAAAGGGAATGTAATTTTGGTAGAGAATTATAAAAACAATCAACTGCATGGAAAACGAACTGTTTATTTTGATTCGGGAGTAGTTGCCGAAGAAGCCTATTATAAAAATGGAGTTAAGGATGGAATGATGATCCGATATAGCCAACAAGGAAATAAGTTGTTAGAAATGACTTTTGTAGACGGAATTTTACATGGTCGTGCCAATTTTTACGAAGCTAATGGAAATCTAAAAGAATCGGGATTGTATTACAAAGATTATAAAGTAGGAAGGTGGGATTATTATATTGATGGAGAGTATATGGGGTACAAAGAGCCTAACTTAAAAAGAGACAAGCCTTCGGATGAACATATTTTAAAAAGCATAGCAGATAAAAATCAACCTGATAGACCAGAATATGCCAAACTAACCGATGAGCAAATTTTAAGAAATATAAGGGCAAAGCAAATGCTAAAACAGCCAGATTATGCCAAACTAACCGATGAACAAATTTTAGCAAACATTGCAGCTAAAAAGCAAGAAGTACAACGTTACGAGAAATTAACCGATGCAGAAATTTTGGATAACATTCGTGCCAAGCAAGAAATCGCCAATCAAGCACCGAGCTATGCTAAGTTGAGTGATGAAGAGATTTTGGCCAATATAAAAGCGAAACAAGAAACAGGAGAACTACCTTATGCACAGCTTACAGACCAAGAAATACTAGAAAATATTAGAAAAAAGCAGCCTGAAGCTGAAAAACAGTACGCAAAAATGTCAGACGATCAGATTCTTGCAAACATTCAGGCCAAAAGGAATGAGGTTATAGAATACGAACGTTTAACAGATGAAGAGATTTTAGCAAATATTAGAGCCAAGCAACAGGTTGAAGAAAACGAACCTGACTACGAAAAAATGACGGATGAGGAAATTTTGGCAAGTATAAAAGCCAAACGTATTAAAGCAACCCAACCTAAATACGACAAACCTACGGATGATCAAATTCTAAGAAATATGTCTTCTAAGATGGATCAGCTAATCGAAGAGAAAAAAATAGAAGATGCTGAGATTTTAGAAAACATCAGAAAGAAAAATCAAGCAAAGAACAAAAAGAAAAAAGGGATAAAGAAAATAACAGATCAGGAAATACTAGAAAACATTGATCGTAAAAAAGAAAAACCTAAAAAGGAAGTTCAGAAATTGTCTGATGAAGAAATTTTAAAAAATATTGAAGCTAGAGAGAAGAAAAGTAAAAAGAAGCTTTATTAACGCTTGTTAATTCCAAAAGGTGAACAATTCTGCTCTTAATTTTTTGTCGTATCTTTGTGCACTTAAATTTTTTTGAATATGAAACGAGTAGTCGTTGGACTTTCAGGAGGCGTAGACAGTAGTGTAGCAGCATATTTGTTGCAACAACAAGGATATGAAGTAATAGGATTGTTTATGAAAAATTGGCACGATGATTCCGTGACCATTTCTAATGAGTGTCCTTGGTTAGAAGATAGTAATGATGCCATGTTGGTAGCAGAAAAATTGGGCATTCCTTTTCAAGTAGTTGATTTAAGCGAAGAATACAAAGAACGTATTGTAAATTATATGTTTTATGAATACGAGCGAGGACGAACTCCCAACCCTGATGTACTTTGCAACCGAGAAATAAAGTTTGATGTGTTTATGAAAATAGCACTAGATTTAGGAGCAGATTTTGTAGCAACAGGACATTATTGCCGTAGAACCGTAACAAGTGATGATAATGGTAAAGAAGTATATCAACTGAAAGCTGGGGTTGATATCCATAAAGATCAATCGTATTTTTTATGTCAATTGTCTCAAGAACAACTGGCTAAAGCTTTGTTTCCTATAGGAGAATTAACCAAACCCGAAGTAAGAGAAATTGCCAAAGAATTAGATTTAGTAACTGCAGAGAAAAAAGATTCTCAGGGACTTTGTTTTATTGGAAAAGTACGATTGCCAGAATTTTTACAACAAAAGCTACAACCCAAAGAAGGGGTAATTGTACAAGTTCCAAAAGACTACAACGCCTATCAACAAGAAGTTCCTGTATTTAAAAATAAAGAAGCAGAACTGGCTTTTTATGCTCAAAAGTACGAGTATAGCATTGATAGTGGAAAAACCGTTGCCAAGCATCAAGGGGCTCACTATTTTACCAAAGGTCAGCGAAAAGGATTGGCTGTAGGGGGAACCCAAGAGCCATTGTTTGTAATAGAAACCGATGTTGAAGAAAATATAATTTATGCAGGAGAAGGTAAACAACATCCTGGTTTGTATAGAAAAGTATTGTTTGTGGCCAATGAAGAATTGCATTGGGTAAGAAAAGATTTGGCTTTAAATATTGGGCAAACCTTAGAAGTGTCCGCTAGAATTCGTTACCGTCAACCTTTAGAAAAAGCCACTTTATACCAAGTAGCTAACGGAATGTATGTTGCTTTTAACAATCCACAATCAGCCATACAAGAAGGGCAATTTGTAGCTTGGTATGCCAAGGAAGAATTGTTAGGTTCTGGCGTGATTGCTTAAAATATAAAAAATGAAGTATTTTGCTGTGCTTTTGTTGTTCATTTCCTATCAGCTAAAAGCACAGGAACATGCTTGGATTTTTTTTAAAGACAAACCACAAGCAAAGTATTATTTGCAAAATCCTTTGCAAATGCTTTCTCAAAAAGCTTTGGATCGTAGAACTGAGCAGCAAATAGCTTTAGACCTAAGTGATGTCCCCGTAGCACTTAACTATCTACAAACCCTAAAAAGAGAAACCGAATTACAAGTATACGGAGCTTCTAAATGGAGAAATGCAGTGCATGTAGTAGGAACAGAAGAACAAGTGCTAAAGACATTAAGTCTTCCTTTTGTAGCTAGAGTACAGTTTGCCAATCGTTCTTTAGAACGTACAAATTTAAGTATAGATATTCCCGAAAGTACAGATGCTCAGCAAATACAGCAAGCAGACTCTACCGCCAAGTTTTATGGCAATACAACATCTCAAAATTCGATATTACACTTAGATGAACTCCATAAAAAAGGGTATTTGGGAGCAGGTATAGATATTGCTGTTTTTGACGAAGGGTTTTACGGAGTTCGTAAGGTTTCGGTATTTTCTCATTTGTTGGATGGAAACTTAGAAAATGGAGAAATTAAAAACACATACAATTTTGTGAATCAAACAACGGATGTATATCAAGAAATAGGCAGAACTCACGGATTACACGTATTATCTACCTTAGCAGCATATAAGAAAGATTTTTTGATAGGAACTGCACCCAACGCTAATTATCACTTATTTGTTACCGAAGATTACCAAGGGTTAGACCATCCGTTAGAAGAATTTTATTGGGTACAAGCTGCTGAAAAAGCAGATAGTTTAGGGGTATCAATCATAAATAGTTCTTTGGGATATACACAGTTTGCAGAAGCTAAATACAACTATACTTATGCAGATTTAAATGGGACTACAGCCTTTGTAACAATCGGAGCAGCTATAGCAGCATCTAAAGGAATTTTAGTCGTAAATGCTGTGGGAAATTTAGGAAATAAATCATGGAAGTACTTGGCTGCACCTGCAGATGCTCCTAATATTCTTGCTGTTGGTGCAGTAGATGTGCATAAGCAAATTGCAAGCTTTTCTTCTTACGGACCTACTGCAGATGAACGTGTAAAACCAGAAACTTTGGCACAAGGAGTTGCGGTTAAAGTAGTGAATACAGACAACCAAATTGTGGAACAGAGTGGAACATCATTTTCTTGTCCTATCATAGCAGGTATTGCAGCTTGTTTGTGGCAGGCATTTTCGTTTAAAACCAACTTGGAAATTAGAGAGATGATCATTCAGAATTCTCAATGGGTACATCAACCTAGAGCACAAGAAGGATATGGTGTGCTAGATCTTAAAGGAATTACTATTCCCGAAAAAAAACAGTTTCCATTCCAGTTTTTTTGGTCTCTTCAACAAGTAGAAGTTTTGTTTGATGTTGATTTTAAGGGATTTGTTTGGGTTGATGTTTTTAGCATTACAGGAAAAAAGCTTATCCATTGGAAATGTTCACCAGATCAAAACATACAGTCATTTAAGCAATTGGCTAGCGGAATTTATGTGGTAAAGTACAGATATCAGCAGCAAACAGAAATCAGAAGAATACAAGTGGGAAACTGAGGATAAACACACAGAGAATGCAACAGAATAGAATAACAAAATTATTAGGGATACAATACGCTATTGTTCAAGGAGGAATGGTTTGGGTAAGTGGTCACAAACTGGTAACTGCTGTAAGCAATGCAGGAGGCTTGGGCTTGTTAGGGGCGGGGTCTATGTATCCAGAAGTCTTTAGAGAACATATAAAAAAATGTCAGCAAAATACAGACAAACCTTTTGGGGTTAATATTCCGTTAATGTATCCTCAAGTAGAAGAGTTGATGCAAATTGTACTAGAAGAGGGAGTGAAAATTGTATTCACTTCGGCAGGAAATCCAAAATTATGGACAGCTAAATTACAAGCTCATGGAATAATAGTGGTGCATGTAGTAAGTAGTGTTAAGTTTGCGTTAAAAGCACAAGAAGCAGGAGTGAATGCTGTTGTTGCCGAAGGATTTGAAGCGGGTGGGCACAACGGAAGAGAAGAAACCACAACGTTTACACTTATTCCAATGCTAAAAGAACACCTTAAAATTCCGCTAATAGCCGCTGGAGGAATTGCAACGGGGAGAGGCGTTTTAGCTGCAGAAGTTTTAGGGGCAGATGGAGTACAAATAGGAAGTCGTTTTGCGGTGAGTAAAGAGTCTTCAGCTCATCAAAATTTTAAAGAATTAATGACAGAGTTGCAAGATGGCAGCACACAGTTAACGTTTAAAGAACTGGCTCCTGTAAGAATTGTAAAAAATGAATATTATCAAAAATTGTTGGCATTGTACCAAACACATCCTAGTATAGAAACTCTAAAAGCTTTTTACGATGCAGCTAAATTAAAAACGGGTATTTTTGAAGGAAAAGTTGCAGACGGAAAATTAGAAATAGGACAAATAGTAGGGCTTTTACATCAAATTGATGATGTAAAAACTATCATGAAAAATTTAATTGAAGAATACCAAACGGTAAAACAAAACTTATCACATGACAAATAATGATGTTTTTAGAAGATTAAAATACGCTTTTAACTATACTCCACAAGATATGATCTCTTTTTTTAATCAAGTGGGACTTACAATAACTCCTGAACAAATAACAACTTATTTAGCAAAAGATACTTCTGAAAAAGAGAATACATCTTTAGATGACGAACAGTTTGCCAATTTTTTAAACGGAATGATTGTTCACTACCGTGGAAAAAAAGAGGGAATAGTGCCTGTAGCCGAGCAAAAATTAAATAACAATATTGTTTTTAGAAAATTAAGAATAGCCCTAAACCTAAAAGATACTGATATTTTAGCCTTGCTTAAATTGGCAGGTTTTAATTTTGGAAAATCAGAACTTTCGGCTTTTTTTAGAAAACCAGGACATCATCATTATAAAAAGTGTCAAGATCAAGTATTGCGTAATTTTTTAAATGGCTTGTACCTAAAAAATAATCCAGATAAAAAATAAATAAGTGTCTTTTTTAAAGGACGAATCATTAAAAAAAACAGCTTCTTTAGAATTAGAAGCTGTTTTATATAAGAAGAATAGACAAATTATAACAAGTCGTTGGCTAAATTGGCCAATTCAGAACGTTCTCCTTTTTCTAATTTTATATGAGCAAAAAGTTCATGTCCTTTTAATTTGTCAATCAAATAAGTTAAACCGTTACTATGTTCGTCCATATAGGGAGTATCAATTTGATTGATGTCTCCCGTAAAAATAATTTTGGTTCCTTCTCCGGCACGTGTAATAATGGTTTTTACTTCGTGTGGTGTTAGGTTCTGAGATTCGTCTACAATCATAATTACATTTGCCAAGCTACGACCTCTAATAAAAGCCAAAGCGGTAAGGACCAGTTCTTCATTTTCTTCCATTTCATCCAAAGCTTTTCTTTTTCTAGAGTCTGCTTTGTATTGCGATTTGATGAACTTTAGGTTGTCAAATAAAGGTTGCATATAGGGAGATATTTTTTCTTCGGCACCTCCAGGCAAAAAACCAATGTCACGGTTGCTAAGCGGTATAATAGGTCTGGCTAAAATAATTTGGTTGTATAAGTTTTTTTGTTCTAATGCAGTTGCCAATGCCAAAAGTGTTTTCCCTGTTCCTGCAATTCCTTGTAAAGCAATTAATTTAATATCCTGATTAAGTAGTGCATCAATCGCAAAAGTTTGTTCTGCATTTTTGGGTTTAATTCCGTAGGCATAACTTTTTTCTACTCGTTCTATCTTTTTGGTTTCGGAATTGTATCGAGCCAATACAGAGTCTTGGCTGTTGTTAAGAATATAATACCCGTTTGCCATTTTTTGATCGCCTAAAATGCCATTTTCATCAATAGCATTGTTTTGATACAACTCACGAATTACGTCCGATTCTAAATCATCTAGATTGATAGAGCCTTTGGAAACTTTTTTAATATCAACAACTTTTCCTGTTTTGTAATCTTCAGCTTTTAGCTGTAATGCCTTTGCTTTGATCCTTAAGTTGATGTCTTTGGTGACTAAGGTTACTTTGGTTTCAGGAAATTCTTCTTTCATCAGCAAAGCTGTGTCAATAATTTTATGGTCGTTTTTACCGGTTCCATAAGCATCTTTGGCACTTTTGTCTTTAGGATTGTTGTTCATGGCTATAAACAAATCTCCCTTTTCTTTTCCTAAAGAAATCCATTCGTTTAAATTTTTGTTGTCTGATATTTTATCTAAAAAACGTATGACAGATCGGGCTTCAAAGTTTTTGGTATCATTTCCTATTTTAAAATTGTCTAACTCTTCTAAAACTGTTATGGGAATTACAACATTGTTATCTTCAAAATTTTTAATGGAGTTGTGGTCAAAAAGTAATACAGAAGTATCTAAGACAAATATTTTTTTAGGATGTTTTATTGTCATATTAAGGTGTTTTAGTGTACTTAAATGTAGCAATCTTTTTTATGGGAAACAACGGAATCTAGTAACTAAGACCTATTAATTGGTGCTGTTTTTTAATAGGTTTTTACTAAGTTTTTGATAATGAGTGAATCATGTATGTGTGGTTGTTTTAATTTTTACAAAAAAGCCGATGTATTATTAAAAACATCGGCTTGGTACTTTTTTAATTTAAGTCATTACTCCACTGACTGAGCTCAAAGGCATTGATCCAAATTCCTTTATCTTCTTTTCCATCATAATTAATAATCACATCGTTTGTCCCATCGGATGTAAATACAATTTCAGCCGTCTCGGATGCCTTGTACTGTCTGTTTTTCCCTTCGCTTATTTTTGTATGCGCGTTTTGTTCTTGTCCTTTTACTGTAATATCAATCTGTTTTTCGTAAGGCAATTTGTATATTTTTTGTGATTTGAGTTTGTTTGTATTCGAATCCATCAAATCTGAATTGGTTCTTGGAGCATGATGCCAAGTGGTGAGCTTGTAGGTTCCTTTTGCTAAATGTTGAAAGACCAAATTGACTCCTTGTTTGTCGATAGCAATTACACCATCACCATAAGCAAAACCATATTTACCAATCACATTCATTTCACCCAGCCAACGAATAATTCCCTTGTTACTTGCAGTTTTTATTGATACAGAGGCATAGCTAAAGTTTTTAAATACATAGGTTGATTGTTGGTTTTGGTCTGTGCCGTTCCAGTAGTTCCATCCAAACTGTGTTAACTGATCTGGAGCTCCCAAATCTACTCTCTCTGTATCAAAATCATAAATTGCCTGAGCATTTTTAGCAATTTCATTAGCTGTATAAGAAGTAATCCAAGTAGTAGCTTTGGCAGATTTTAGTCCTTTACAGCTTGCTTTTACGGTTAGTTTTCCTGTTTCTTTTCCTGCTCGTATCAAGGCAGGTGCTACACCGTACTCTGTAAACATAGGGTTGGCATTAATGTCTGTAGCATCTCCTATGATTTGAGCGTCTTTGTTAACGCTAAAATGTATTTTTTTATCAAAATTAGAAACTACCATTCCGTTTTTATCTACAACTGTGGCATAGGCAAGTACTATATCACTCTGATCGGCTTCAAAGGTTCTGTTGGCATCGTCTATACGGAGCTGAATGGCATAGGGTTTTCCCACAGTCTGTTTGGTTTTACTAAGTATATTTCCGTTGTTAAAGTAAGCACGTGCTTCTATTTTACCTTTTTGATATGGAATGTTTTTAAAATGAAAAGGAGCATGCTGTAGCCCGTTGTATATAGTGTCTTTGCTTGGTTGCTGTTTGGCTACGCTTTTTCCGTTTACAAACAGTTCTACTGTTTTGGCATTGCTATACACAGTTATTTGGTTGGTTTTGGGTTGCCAGTTCTCCAGAATTTTAACAAAAGGTTCTTTTTTTAATTCTGTTTTGTACCAATCCAGTTCTGGGCGAGGTTGCCTAAAAATAGTCATCATACCGCTACGTGTTCGGTCTATAGAATCGTTGGCTTTGGCATGAGTTGGATGAAAAGTATAATAGGCGTGAGCAGTCCAAGAAATTAATCCAGTCATTTTTGGGTCTCTAAAATAAGGTCCCAAAGCTTCGGCACCGTGTCTCCCTTCCATAGCAAACATTGGTTCGGATCGGTCCCAAATAAAGGGTCCGTAAAGCATGTTTGCATTGATATCTGTAAGTCCAGAACTTTGCCATCCTGTCCATCTAGCTCCCTGAGATGCCGTTAAACGAGTAGGGTCTTCTTGTTTGATAGTATTATGTATTCTAGGAACATAGCCTCTGTGATTGATTCCGGCACCCCACATGACTACTGACGGATGATTTCTGTGATTTCTAACCAATACACGAGCCGCTTGTTCTAAATGATCCCACCATTCTTTTTTTTGCGAGATAGAAATCCAAGTAGGAGCTTCCTCATAAACTAAAATTCCCAATTCGTCACAGGCATCTAAAATGGTGTTGTCATGAGGGTAATGTGCGGTCCTTAAAATGTTAAAACCATATTCTTTAAACTGTAATACATCTTTGTAATGTAACGAGTTGGGTACTGCATCGCCTATATAAGGAAAATGTTGATGACGGTTGGCACCAATCAATTTGATAGGTTGATCGTTGAGTAAAAAACCTCTTTCTGGATCTAATTCAAATTTTCGTAGTCCTATTTTGTTTTCTACAAAATCTACGGCTTTTCCATCGACCCATATAACGCTATTTACCCTATATAAATAAGGGTTGATGGTATTCCAAAAGTGAACATTGTCTTCAATGCTTCCTATTTGATTGAATTGGAAAGACTGTTTCTTATCTATAGTTTGTGTATTCTCCAAACGCAAAACCACCAGTCCTTTTTTGTCTATAATTCGTGTTTTGATAGTGCAGTTTACTGGGGTGTTACGCTCGTTTTTAATCGATGTTTTAATATTGATCGTTGCATTTTTATTTACCACATCTATGGTAGGTGTGGTAATGTTTACTCCTGTATCCATGGCTTCCCAGTTAAAAGTAACGTGTACTGGATCGGTTTCTACCAAATAAACATCGCGATATAGTCCGCTAAATTTTACATAATCAAATGGACCTGGATCTGGCGGAATAACATCACTTCGTCGGTTATCTGCCAATACAGTGATTTGGTTATTTTGTCCTTTGTGAACATATGGTGTAATATCAAAATGAAAAGGAGAATAACCTCCAATGGCTGAAGTTCCTACATGCACTCCATTTACCCATACATCTGTTTTTTGATGTACGCCCTCGAATTCTAAAAACACCTTTTTTTGGTGGTTTTTTACGGGAATTGTTTTTCGATACCAACCTACATTTCTATGAAAAATTAGCTGAGTTTTTTCGTCTTGTAAACCGTCTAAGGTTAAAGAGGTCAGTTTTAAGGTATGAGGAATGCTAACATTTTCCCAATTTGTATCATCTAGATTGGGTAAATAGTTTTTGGCATCGGGTTGGCCTAATAAAAACTTCCATCCAGTTTTTAGGTTTATTTTTGTTCGCTCTGTTGCTGGAAAACCTTTAGGGAGTTCTTGCGAATATATTCTAAAGCCACATAAAAAGCAGAAAAGTATTAGTGAAAAATGTTTCATGAAATTTGTTTTTCACGAAACTACAACATCGTTTAAAAAAGTACTATCACAAATGATTTGTTTAGGATAAGATTAGTTTTTTACATCCCACTTATCTCTTAGCACATTTCCAATAATCATAAAAGAAAGTACTAAAAATACAATAAGCATTCCTGGAATAATTGCTAAAAAAGCTTTTCCTGTAACAATATAATTGTAGTGGTTTTTTATAATAATTCCCCAAGAAGGAGTAGGAGGTTGTGCTCCCAATCCTAAAAAACTAAGACCACTTTCTACTAAAATTGATGCGGCAAAATTAGATGCAGAAATTACAATAATGGGGCCAATAATATTAGGAATAATATGTTTGATGATGATTTGAAAATCAGACAAGCCCAAAACTTTAGCAGCCTCTATATATTGCCTGTTTTTAATACTTATAGTCTGACCTCTTACCACACGAGCTACTTCTACCCACATAGTTAAACCCACAGCAACATAAATTTGCCAAAGTCCTTTGCCCAAACTTACAGTAATTGCAATGACTAATAATATGGTTGGAATAGACCAGGTTACGTTAATAATCCACATGATGATACTATCTACAAAACCGCCAAAATAACCAGCCAAAGCTCCTAATAACATACCTATAACTAAAGAAATACTTACGGCAACTATTCCTATAGAAAAAGAAATGCGTGCCCCAATAATCAAACGACTAAGTAAATCTCTACCGTATTTATCTGTACCCAACCAAAAGGTTTTTTTAACAACCTTTACTTGCTCTGTTTTTGCTATTTCTACAAATTCATCTTGTCGTTCGGGTCGATACGTAATTTTTTCTGGAGTACTAGTAAAATATTCAGAAATAGGTGTTTCTTTTACAAAAATAGATTTGCCATATAAAAATTGATGCCATACAGAAGTTTTATGATTGTTGTTTTGTACTTCTTGTAGCATGTAAGTAGTATATCCAGGTGGTTTTGCCTGTAAAGTAACATGCATGGTGTTGGCATTGGGTGTATTGTCTGGTGCAATAAAATAGGCTAACAAAGCGAGTACACTACCTAAACAGATAAAGCCAACACAAAGGTTGGCTAATAGGTTTTTAAACATGAAATGAGAAGACAATCTCATGTGATTTAGTGTGCTATTTTTAATTTGCTTAACGTTTCAATTGCGGTGTGTACATAAATATCTTCGTCTAATTTTTTATGCCAGGCAGTACGTTTGTCTTTTAGAATAGAGTCTTTAACAACTAAATTATTTTCGTAAGCAGGATGTGTAAAGTGATATGGAGAATTAAATTTTAAAATATCCTTATATTCTTTCGCTTCAATATTTAACTGTTCTTGTTTTTCTTTGTATTTGTTAAAATTAAGAGAATACGTAACATCATCTTGGCTGTTCTTTA
The DNA here is from genome assembly GCF_000220525.1 of Ochrovirga pacifica. Classification (GTDB taxonomy): domain Bacteria; phylum Bacteroidota; class Bacteroidia; order Flavobacteriales; family Flavobacteriaceae; genus Ochrovirga; species Ochrovirga pacifica. The sequence continues at coordinate 38,995 of NZ_AFPK01000028.1, forward strand.
ACCATTTGGCATAGGCATCAATTTTATTAAATTGTTTGTTGCTGTTAATGTACTGTTGCATTTCTGTAACTACTTGATCAAAATTGCTGTAGTGAGTTTGTGTTACATAATTAGCTTTGGGAATTTGATCCCATGCCAAAGGAGATTTTAATTCACTTTCAGATATATCTAAATATGTAAAACGGTCTGGCATTACAATATCCGAGCTTACTCCTTTTAATTGGGTAGACCCTCCGTTAATTCTATAAAATTTTTGAATGGTTAATTTCAATGCTCCCAAATCGCTACTGTAGGGCAAATATTGGTTGATAGGAATGATATTTTGAACCGTTCCTTTTCCATAGGTTTGCTTGCTACCTATAATTATGGCTCTTTTATAGTCTTGCATTGCGGCTGCTAAAATTTCAGATGCAGAGGCGGACATTTCATTTACCATTATAACCAAAGGTCCATTCCAAACAATACTACTGTCATTGTCTTTTCTAATATCAGGATGACGATCCTTATATTTTACCTGTACAACAGGCCCTTTTTCTATAAACAAACCTGCGATGTCTATAGCGGTGCTTAAAGATCCACCACCGTTGTTTCTTAAGTCAATCGCCAAACCATCAATTCCTTCTTTTTTTAATGCTTCAATTTCTTTGCGCATGTCATCTCCAGAGTTGCGTTGCTTTTGATTTTTAAAATCGATGTAAAATTTAGGTAAGTGAATAATTCCATACTTTTTACCGTTTTTTATGGTGATAGAAGATTTAACAAATGTTTCTTCAAACTCAACAATATCTCTTACAATAGCAATTTTTTGGTAGGTGTTGTCTACTTTTTTTACTGTAAGAGTTACAGTTGTACCTTTTTTTCCTTTGATCAATTCAATAGCATCAGATAAGCGCATTCCTACAATATCTGTAGGTTCACCGTCTCCCTGAGCTACTTTTACAATATAATCTCCTACTTCTAAATCTCCTTGTTTGTAAGCAGGACCTCCAGGAATTAGTTCTACAATTTTTGTGTATCCTCTTTCATCGGACAAACGAGCTCCAATACCTTCAATAGATCCAGCCATGCTAGAATCAAATCTTTTCTTCATTTCAGGAGCAAAATAATTGGTATGTGGGTCAAACTGTTCTGTTATACAGTTTAGGTATGTGGCAAATCTTTCGGCATCTAAGGTTTGATGTTCGTAATAAAACAAATCTTTAATACTTTCTAAAGTTTTGTTTCTAGCTTTCTTTTCTAGCTCAGCAAATGTTTTCATTTTGTAAGCCTTGTCGTCTTTTGCTTTGTCTTCTTCTTCCTTTAGGTAATCGTTCAATTTGCTTAAAGTAGAGAATTTTAGGTGTTTTCTCCATACGTTTTTTTGTGCTGCTTGGTCTATTGGGTATTCAATAGTTTTTTCGTCTAAAGAGATCGATTCTTTTACATTGTAATCAAACTCTTTTCCTAAAATTTCTTGGTAGTAAGACTCCGTTTCATTCAAACGTTTTAAGTATGTAGCCGTAACTTCTTTGTAAAAATCAAACTTACGACGTAAAATTTGGTCATCAATATCGTGATAATATTTTTTAAAACTAGCAATATCGCTAGCCAAAAAATATCTTTTATAAGGATCTAAATTTTCTATAAACTGGTCAAAAATATTTTCAGAAAACCGATCATCAATCATCTTAGGAGCATAGTGACCTCTTTCTAAAATAACTCTTAAAGCTTCTATCAGTACTTGGTCTTTTTCTGGATCGTCTGCTTTTGGACGAGCTTGGAAACTATAAAAAGCCAGTGCAGCAATAACAATAGCTGAAAAGTAAATGTGTTTTGCATATTTTTTCATATCAACATATATCATAAATAATGGTTACTAAAGTAAGTTTTTTAAGGGCAATACAAAAATTTGATTCATTGGATTTAATTCCCACTAAAACTAAGGTTTCTTCGTTGCAATTTTCTATTTTTAATTTATTAAAATTCGAAAATTCAATACGCAAAGATGACAAAAAACAGGCCAAAAATTTTAGTAACTAATGATGATGGTATTACTGCCAACGGTATCAGAACTTTAATAGAGGAAATGTGTCAGTTAGGAGACGTATATGTGGTGGCACCCGACAGTCCACAAAGTGGAAAAGGACACGCTATTACCATTGATGCTATTTTAGAATTAAAACCCCAAAAGGTAGATGGGGATGCTTTGGTAGAAATTGCTTGTACAGGAACACCAGCAGATTGTGTAAAGTTGGCTATTAATGAAGTGTTAGATACCAAACCCGATTTGTGTGTGTCCGGAATTAATCATGGAAGCAATTCCTCTATCAGCGTTATTTATTCAGGAACTATGAGTGCTGCTATAGAAGCAGGAATTGAAGGAATACCGTCTATTGGTTTTTCCTTATGCGATTATGGTGCTTCTGCCGATTTCAGTGAAGCTAGATCGTATGTAAAAAAAATAGCTCAACAAGTACTAGAAAAAGGATTGCCAGATGGGGTAGTGCTTAACGTAAACTTTCCTAAGATTTCTGAAATTCCTTACAAGGGAATTAAAGTTTGTAGACAAGCAAGAGCCAATTGGAGAGAAAAATTTGACAAACGTGTAAATCCTATAGGGAAAGAATATTTTTGGTTAACAGGGCAGTTTGAAAACTTAGATGCTGGTGAAGATACAGATGAATACTGGCTGGCACAAAACTACATTTCTCTAGTGCCTATTCAGTTTGATTTAACAGCACATCACATGATACAAAAACTAAATGCCTGGAAATTGAATGACTAAAAAGTTGTTAAAACAAACAAGTATTGGTTTTATAGTAGCCTTGTGTGTTTGTGTATTAGGAGTTCTTTTTTATGTGCTTGTGTTTTTGCCCAAAGGTGAAATTAGCCATATATTTGCCACTTTGTATAAAAATAAGTTGTTGACCAAAGTAATTTCTTTAGGAGCCATACCTAATGTATTGTTGTTTCATTGGTTTTTAAAAAAACACCAAATATATCATGCTAGAGGAGTATTGATTGCGATGATGTTGCTGGCTTTGTTTTTTGTATTTCTAAAATTGGTTTAAATGAAATATTATTTAATAGCAGGAGAAGCTTCGGGAGATTTGCATGCTTCTAATTTAATGAAGTCCCTTACAGAGAAAGATCCAAATGCGGAGTTTCGTTTTTTTGGCGGTGATTTGATGCAATCCGTTGGAGGAACCTTGGTAAAGCATTACAAAGATATGGCTTTTATGGGGTTTTTGGAGGTGTTAAAAAATATTAGAACTATTTTTAGAAATATTGATTTGTGCAAACAAGATCTTTTAAAGTACCAACCCGATGTTTTGATTTTGGTAGATTATCCTGGATTTAATTTAAGAATAGCCGAATTTGCAAAAAAACATGGTATTGTTGTTCACTATTATATTTCTCCAAAAATTTGGGCATGGAAAGAAAGCCGAATTCATAAAATAAAAAGAGATGTAGATGTAATGCACGTTATTTTTCCTTTTGAAATTGATTATTATGAAAAAAAGCATCAATTTCCTGTAAATTATGTCGGTAATCCTTTGTTAGATGCTATCAATCAAAGAGAAAAAGTAAACGAAACAGATTTTAGAAAAAAACACCAATTAGGCAATAAACCCATTGTGGCTCTTTTGCCAGGTAGCAGGACACAAGAAATTCATAAAATTCTTTCGGTTATGCTATCTGTCGTTCATCATTTTCCAGACTATCAATTTGTTATTGCTGGTGCACCAAGTAAATCACCATCTTTTTATCAACCCTATATAGAAGGTTTAGATGTAAAGTTTATAGATAACCAGACCTATGATTTGTTGTCAATATCGCATGCTGCTTTGGTAACTTCAGGGACGGCAACCTTAGAAACGGCTTTGTTTAAGGTACCACAGGTGGTTTGTTACAAGACTAGCGGAATTACCTATACCGTTGCCAAATCTTTGGTAAAGCTAAACTATATTTCTTTGGTTAATTTGGTAATGGATCAAGAAGTAGTTACAGAATTGATTCAGGTAGAATGTAATACCGAAAAAGTACATCAAGAACTTTTGGCAATACTTACAGAACCAGGACGAACTCAGCAATTAGAAGCGTACCAAGTTTTACATAAAAAACTAGGAGGACAAGGAGCAAGTGATAAATTGGCCAACAGTATTTTAGGTATGTAATTTTTTTTATAGCTTTAAAAGGCTATGAAATTACTGTTTAATTATATTCCAACTCAACTTTTGTTGGGAGTTCTTTTGGGGATTCTTTTTCCTCCTTCTGATTACAAGTTGGTACCTGTGATGGTAGTACTACTATTGGTATTATTGGCTTTGTGGAGTGCGGTTAAATTGATTAAAAATGATATAGCAAAAAACACAATTATCTTTTTTTTAGTTCTTTTTTTAGGAATGCAAACTTCGCATTTTGTACAACTTAACATAACACAAAAATATCCAAAAACAACATCTTGTAGCCAACCAAACACACACAATTTGGTGAAAATCGTTTTGTATCAGGGGCTAAAATCATCAAAAAAATACGTTCGTTTTTATGCAGATGTCCATAGGTTGGCTTGCAAACAATATGTAGGAAAAGTTTTAGTACAAATCCCCAAAAAAGAAAATAAGAATTGGTTAATTGGCGATGTATTGCTAAGTCAATCTAAAATACATTCAATAGCACTGCCAGTTTCTCCATATCATTTTGATTACAAATCGTATTTGACTAGAAGCAATGTGTATCAAAAAATAGTGGTAAAAGAGGCACGAAAAATAGGAGAAGTAGGGTCTGTATTTATTAGCATTCAACAATTTAGAAATGCGATTGTAGAAAAATTACATCAAGCCAAAATTTCTAAAGAAACCCAAAGTCTTATGATGGCAATGCTATTGGGAGACAAAGAGTTGATTTCAGAAAGCACTCAAAAATCTTTTGTAGATTCTGGAGTGGTACATCTTATTGCTATTTCAGGAATGCATGTTGGAGTTTTGTATGTGTTGTTGTTGTGGACTTTTGGATTTTTAAAAAAACCTTCCTGCGGTAAATGGCTGTATGTAGGTATTGTGTTGTTGTGTTTATGGTTGTTTGCTCTCTTTTCGGGCTTGTCTAGTTCTGTAGTTCGTTCTGTAACGATGTTTAGTTTTGTGGTTGTTTCAAAACTGTTTCAGAGAAAAACATTGTTGTTAGAACCAATTTTAAGTTCTGCTTTGGTTTTGTTGATTGTGAAACCTAGTTTTTTGTTTGATGCTGGTTTTCAACTAAGTTATGCAGCTGTAATTAGTATTGTGGTATTTTATCCGGTGTTATCAAAAAGACTAAAATTCAATTCTAAAGTAAAACAGTATTTTGTAGATGTTTTATTAGTTTCTATGATTGCTCAGTTGGGTGTGTTGCCTTTGTCTTTGTACTATTTTCATCAATTTCCTTTTCAGTTTTTAATTGCTAATTTTTTTGCAGTATCGCTATTACCACTGGTACTTTATGGTGGTTTGGTAGTGCTTTTAAAGTTGATGTGGTTCTCTTTTTTTAACTGGATAGAATATTATTTTGATCAAGCAATTTTAGGATATTTAAGAGTTATAGAGTATATCGCATCTTGGGAATCTTGGGTGGTAAGAGATATATCTTTTCAGCTAAGTTCTGTGTTTTTTTATTATTTGATAATTTTTTGTCTTTGGGATTTTTTGGTACAATTTAAAATTAAAAGTTTATACAGGGTTTTTATAGCTGTTATTGTATTTCAGACCTATTTAATAATTGATAGTTTTATAGCAAGTCGACAACAAGAATTGATTGTTCAGAATAATTATTTTACAAACTTGATTAGTGTTCAGAAAGGAACAAAATTGATTGTTTATGGAGAGCAAGAAACATCAAAAGAAATAAAAAATGCAATATTGCCATTGATTCATAAATCTAATGTGGATAGTCTACAGGTTTTATCCGATGAGGTTTTTGTCTTTAAGCAACAGTGGTATTGTATTGTTTCAGAGTCATTAGCTTACCAAAAACTAAGTAAAAAAGGAATGGTTTTGATTTTAAGAAACAATCCTAAGGTGCATTTAGAAAGGCTGCTAATAGCTTTAAAACCCAGACTTGTAATAATTGAAGCAAACAATTACAACACCAATAGCCAAAAATGGAAAAGCACTTGTAATTTTTTACAAGTGCCTTTTTATAGTATAAGCGAAAAAGGTGCTTTTGTACTTACAACTGAGTTTTAAATTGTTTTTCAAAAGTTTCCCAGTCACTATTTTTGTACGTTTCTTGAGCCATAAAAGTTATAATTTTTTCCATTTGGGTAGGTTTTAAATACCCTGGAACAGCTTCAACATAATTGTTCTCTTTGTCTAAAAAAACAGTGGCAGGATAAGCTAATTTACCTTTTAAAAGTACATAAGCAAGTTCGTGCACCCCATTTCTTCCATTGTTAATGTAATTAAACGTTTCACCTTTGTAGGTTAGGGTTTCTCTTTGCTCTGCATTGAACTTTACCGCATAATAATTTTTATTGATGTACGCAGCAATTTTGTCATGTCCATAAGTTGCTTGGTCCATTTTTTTACACCAACCACACCAATCTGTATACACATCAATTAAAATAGGTTTTGGATTGGTTTTGTTAAGAGTAATGGCTTCTTCAAAACTAATCCATTTAATTTTTACAGGCTTTGGATTGTTTGCTACTAATAGCAATGAAGAAAATAGCAATAAAGCAGAGAAAATTTTTTTCATAAAATTATGTTTGTTAGAACAGTCGAATTTACTAAAATAGCCTTACTCAATGCTACGTAATTCCATGCATTTTTTTAACCAAAGTTTTGTTCAATAATGCTACCAAAATTCCAGAAACAATTGGAACAAAAGTAAAAATAAGGAAAAAGGTAGATAAGTCATACTGATGGGTAATGTTTTCAATTTGTCCACCTAAAGATCCTGCTATTTTGTTACCAATGGCAATGGCCAAGTACCACATACCATACATAAAACCAATCATTCTTGCGGGCATTAACTTACTTACTTGCGATAGCCCAACAGGAGACAAACATAACTCTCCTAAAGTATGGAAAAGATAAGCGAAAATTAACCAAATCATACTCACTCTTACGGCACCAGGTAATGCATCTGATGGTACTGCTTTGGCTCCAAAAGCTAAAAAGGCAAATCCAACTCCTAATAATACCAGACCAAGACCGTACTTTTGAGCTGATGTAGGGTTGTACTTACTTTCCCACCATTTAGAAAACAAAGAAGCAAAAGCAATAATAAAAAAGGAATTTAAAGTACTAAACCAAGAAACTGTTACCGTGGTAACATCGGCAGAAAATTCTTTATAAACCATACCTCCTACAATTCCCCAAATAAGCAAAAAGCTTATGATAAGCATAAAGTTAGAAATCTTGATAAGTTTATGAGTTTGCTTGTACAATAAAAACAATACCCAAGAGATAATAACTAAAGGAATAACGGTAAGTAGAGTGTTGATAATGTTAAAAATTACAGCATAGTTTCCAGTTAGTTCTCTTTGTGTGTAATCACGAGCAAAAATAACCAATGAAGTTGCTCCTTGTTCAAAAGACATCCAAAAGAAAACGGTAAATATTGCAAAAATAATAAGAGCTACCATTCGGTCTCTTACCACTCTTTCGTATCTTACAATTCGGCTAATGGCTAATACCAAAAATAAACCTAAGGTGATTAAAATAATCTGAGTTGGTCCTGCAAGATTATCTGATTCTCCAATAAACTTTTGAGGTAGCAAGTGCATATTAGCAATTTTTGACATAGGATCGTTAAGCAAATACAATAAACCAACAACAGAACAAATAACAATTAAGACTTTATCAATTATTGTAAATTTGTTAGTGTCTTCAGTTTTTACTTTTACCTTTTTTTCACGCTTTGGCACAGCTCCAATTTCACCAAATAAAGGTGAAGCAAGCCAAAACTGTAAAGTTCCAAACAGCATAAAGATTCCTGCCAAACCAAAACCATAAGCCCAACCTTTTGTTTCGGCTAGATAACCACAAAGCATCATTCCAAAAAATGCACCTGCATTTACACCCATATAGTAAATTGTGTATGCACCATCTTTTTTTTGAGGAACGTTTTTGTACATTTCAGAAATAATAGAAGTCATATTAGGCTTAAAAAAACCAGTACCTAATACTAATAAAGCAAGACCTACATACAAAGAGGCTTCTGTTTCTAAAGCCATAGAAGCATGTCCTAAGGTCATAATAAAGGCTCCTATAACTACAGCCCATTTGTATCCTGTAACTTTATCTGCTATAATTCCACCAAGAATAGGAGTAATGTATAGCAAACTGGCATAAGTACCAAATAAAGCACCTGCTTGTTCAGGGCTCCATCCCCAACCAGGGTTGTTTACTCCTGTAATTGCCATGGTTAAAAAGTTAACTAATAAGACTCTCATTCCATAAAAAGAGAAACGTTCCCACATTTCTGTGAAAAAAATAACAAACAATCCTGCAGGGTGTCCTAAGATTGTTTTTTGATTGGTTTCTGAACCACCATAAATATACTCCATACGATCATCAAATTAAAAACAACAAAGATATCATCCTATTCATAAAAAAAGACTGCTGTTTAGCAGTCTTTTAATTTACAAATGTAGATAAAATAGGTTTGTTAATTAGCATTTAGCCATTTGTTGTAGCCAAATACTAAATTAATACCAAATTGAAGATTGATATTTTGAGCATCTTCGGGTTTGGCAAATATTTGGTTTACATTGTCTGATACTAAATACAATTGTAAAGGTCCTAGTTTGGTGGCAAGGTTAAAACCAAAGTCCAAATTACCTTGAGCATTTTTAATACCTACAATACCGTAGGTTGTTTTGTCTAAAGCAATATTATATCCCAAAGCAATTACTGACTCAGTATTTTTAATAGTGTGTTTGTTAAACATTGTAGCTCTAAAAAGGTGTTTACTTGCCAGCAAATAACTTAAAGAAGCGTAAGAGTTGGTTGCCAATTTAGTGGTATAAGATTTTCCTTCTCTTTCGCCCATTTCTAGGTCTTCGTCCAATTCGTCTTCTAATTTGTCTAAAATGTCATCATCGGTTTTTAGGTCTACTCCGTCTACAATTAAGTTTTGGGTATCTTCAATATAGTATTCTTTTACTCCTTTTTTCCAAGTGATAGAGCCTATGTCGTTTACTGCAACTTCTAGGTTTAGGTTAGGGATTATTTCATAAGTTGCTCCTATATCAAAGCCCAATCCTGTGTTGTCAGTTGTAAATTCAAATTCATTGTTGTCTGCTAGCTGAATTCCAGTAACTCTAGCTACAGCATTTCTCGTGTTAATTGTCCATGTATAATCGTCGTTAACTTGTATGCTTGCAAAAGCGTTGTTCTGAGTTGACCCATTTGCTAGTCCAATCAAAGATTTTATTCTTATACCAACGGCCAGTTTGTTGTTAAAAAATTGTTGTGTAAATCCTACACCACTTTCTATATATGCTGTTGTATTAAGTTGGTCGTCTATAAAAATCCCATTGCTTTCTTGGGTCAATCCATTTGCCATTAAATGAATCAGTCCTTTTTTGCTCATTTGCCAGTTTACATTTTCTCTAGCATTGATAAAGAAACTAATTGACCCTTTTTTTCTTTTAAAAGCCAAGTTTAGAAGAGTAACATTGGCAGTTTGACTTAATGTATTGTAATCACCTTTAATTGTATTGTATGTATTTAAAAAATCATATTCTAATCTGTTTGTGCCTGGAACTTCCTTTAATAAGTCTGAAGCAGTAAATCCGTTACTAAGTTGTGCACCTACACCTCCTAAACCAGGCAACCCTAAAGAAAAAGAATTTTTTGGGATGTAAACTGGAGAGATATTGGTGGTTTGAAGAACATAATCTCCTAAATGGAATAAGGAAACTTGACTATTTTGTGCACAAACACTGTGACTTGTAAAGACAGTGTTTGCCATTAAGGCTATCAATTTAATTGTGTTTTTCATTGTCTTTACTTTTATTCGTTATCACTAAATTTTAAATCTCCTACCAGTCCTAATTGCATTCTAACAGTGTCTGTTGTTCTTAGTTTAATAGCATCAGGTGTGTTGTCTCCGTTGTTATCGGTAGAATTAAAAGTAACAATCAAATTAATTTTGGTTGCTTGCGCTAAAAGATCAATTTCATTTTCTGTAAAAACAAGTTCTGTATGTTGGTCAGAAATAGTTCCTGTAACAGTACCATTGGCATCAATGCTTCCGGTGGAATAACCATCATTTCCTATAGGACAAGCGTTGAATGCTTCTACAGTTTTGTCAATACCTAAATTGTTGTTTTGATTGTCTAAAAATTGCAATTGAATAGTTCCTGCCAAAGGCATGGCATTGATGGTTCTTACATCTAACGTGATGCTTTTTGCGTTTTCTTGAATGTCTTCTGCATTATCAAAGTCAATTTCTTCACTAAAACTAAGTCCATCAAAAGAGGCGTGTAGTGGAATTTCTACATCAATGGTTACATCTAGGCTGTTTGCTGGGTTAAAAAAGTTATCGTTTGTGGTAGTAGCTCCTGGGTTGGCAATTCCAGAAACATTTAGGTTGAATTCCGTAGGCTTTTGATTTAACAAATCAACAAGGTTAGAGTTCTTGTTGTTAAGTATAATTTCTGTAGTTGTGCTCGTAGATGTCACTCCACCATCGGTTGATGTTCCTGCATCAAAAACAACATAATTAATTCCGTTATCTTTAAGAATATGATCATTAGTACTACCATTGTCAATAATCATTAAATTATTGTTTGTATTGGCATTGGTGCTAATGTTGTCTAGTTCCAAACCAATAGGAAATCCATAAGTGTTGTTGGCAGAAATTTTTAGTGTTGGGTTTTTAAAAGCAATATTTCCATCTCCTAATTCTTCAAAAAAATCCAACTCAAACGTTTGATTATTTACTTGAAAAGAACGGTTTTTAAAATCACCCAAAGCTGCTTCTATTTCAAGCCCAGCTGTTGTAATGGTGTAGGCCAAAAGATTGTTTTTATTAATGGCATCGTTTTCTTCAAAATTGATGATTGCATTTAATTCTACAGCAAGATTGTTAAAACCATTTTTTGTTTTTGGATTTAAGCTATCATAAGTAAGTTCTAGCATATATTCACTTAAATCTACATCGGCCAATGTAATATCGCTACCAGAGTTGTTGTTCAAAACAAAAGTTTCTGAAAATTCGGAATTATCAGATTTTCTTATCAGTGATGGAATAGTAAACGTAACCACAGTTTCTGAACTAGTGTTGGTAAATAGGTTGATGGCTAAATTCCCTGAACGAAACTGAATTTGCTTAAAATCTTCATTTAACGGTGTGTTGTCTGCTTGTGTTAAAGGTTCAATTTCGTAAAAGTTTTCTTCTACCTGATCTCCTGAAACAGTACCTAAGGCGTAGTTAAAGTCACCATCCGGAATTTCGTCCGTATTGTCAAAAAGCTTAAATTCTCCTTCAAAGCCTTGATTATCTACCTTTACAAAATCGTCATTACCAGAGCCACTCAAACTTTCACTGTAGGTAAAAGAAATCAGAGAATTGGTTCCATCTTGTGTTTCTCCTACGGTTAAATCTTCTCCAAGTTCCTCAAACAATTCTGTGGCAGTATAGCTTACATATCCTACGGGTAGGGCAATTTGTAGTTCGGGATCTACAATTTCCTTTTCAAAAAAGGAAGTATCAAAAGAGTCTGCACAGCTACTCAGTAATACAGAGCAGGTAGCCAAAACTCCCAATGTTTTTAGGGTATAGTTTTTCATATAAAAAAGGTTTAGTAGTACAAAAAGTCTAATACTAAAGTACTAAATTATAATTAATATATGTTAACTGATAAAATCCCTTATTGCTCCATAATATTTTTATAGGATGTATATTTGCATGAAAACTAATTGAACAAAAACAAATGGCAGCACTGATTTCTGGTTTTTCTAAACTAACCAAAACTGAAAAAATTGATTGGTTGGCTCAAAATTTTTTGCAAAACACAAAAGAAGCCAAAGAAATTCTTAGAACCTATTGGAACTCTGATGAAAAACTACAACAGTTACACGATGATTTTATAGAGAATACCATTTCTAACTTTTATATGCCTTATGGAATTGCTCCAAATTTTATGATTAACGGAAATCATTATACCATACCAATGGCTATAGAAGAAAGCTCTGTAGTAGCAGCAGCTTCTTTGGTTGCTAAATTTTGGTCTAACAAAGGTGGGTTTACTGCTAAAGTCATAAATACAGTAAAAGTTGGACAAGTACATTTTATGTATCAAGGATCTAAAGCTGATTTGGAGCGTTATTTTAGTGCTAAAAAAGACGAATTATACAGAGCTACTAAAGACATTACCAAAAACATGGAAAAACGTGGTGGTGGAATTTTAGACATTGAACTTAGAGACATAACCAGTCATTTAGAAAACTACTATCAACTACATGTAACTTTTGAAACGGTAGATTCTATGGGAGCAAATTTTATCAATTCCTGCTTAGAAGCTATGGCCAATGTGTTTAAAAACAATGAGGTAGAAATAGTAATGAGTATTTTGTCTAATTATGTGCCAGAGTGTTTGGTAAAAGCATCGGTAAGTTGCCATGTTGATGATTTACATCCTACAGATGGAGCTTTGTTCGCTAAAAAAATGGAGCAGGCAGTAGCTATAGCCAATGTAGAACCACATAGAGCAGTAACGCACAATAAAGGAGTGATGAATGGAATTGATGCTGTGGTAATTGCAACGGGTAATGATTTTAGAGCCATAGAAGCAGGGGTTCATGCATATGCAGCCAAATCGGGAAAATATAAAAGTTTAACCAAATGTCAAATAAAAGATGATGTGTTTACATTTTCTATAGAAATTCCTTTGGCCTTAGGAACAGTAGGAGGTTTAACTAGTACTCATCCATTATCCAAACTGTCATTAGAAATACTAGGCAATCCATCCGCCAAAGAGTTGATGCAAATTATTGCTGTGGCAGGACTGGCTCAGAATTATGCTGCTTTAAGAGCTTTAACAACTACAGGTATTCAGGAGGGACATATGAAAATGCATTTGGTAAACATCCTAAATCAGCTAGAAGCAGATGCTGAAGAAAAGGAAAAAGTTACCTTAGCCATGAAAGGAAAAACAGTTAGTTATAGCGGAGTAGTAGCAGCGTTAGAAAAAGTAAGAGCTTAATGAAGACATTTTACAGCAACGGAAAATTATTGATTTCAGGTGAATATTTAGTGTTAGACGGAGCTTTGTCTTTGGCAGTGCCTACAAAATACGGGCAAACACTAGAGTTAAAAGAGAACCAAAGCAATTGTATTGAATGGCACAGTTACAATGTAAATAAAGAATGTTGGTTTAGTGCAACTTTTAACATTAACACACTAACTTTACTTACTTTTAATGATAAAAAAATAGCAGCTACACTTCTGGAAATATTGCAAACAGCCAAAAAATTGAATCCTAATTTTTTAAAAGAATCTAAAGGACTGTCTGTAAAAACAACTTTGAATTTCCCTAATGAATGGGGCTTGGGTACATCTTCAACCTTAATCAATAACATTGCACAATGGGCAGAAATTAACGCTTTTGAACTGCTAGAAAAATCTTTTGGAGGTAGTGGATATGATATTGCTTGTGCACAATACGATACTCCTATATTTTTTAAAAGAAACGGAGTTTGTCCAACAATTGAACCTGTAAATTTTAATCCTAAATTTAAAGACCAATTGTTTTTTGTGTACTTAAATCAAAAGCAAGATAGTAAAGAAGGAATTCAAATGTATCGTTCTTTAACCATTGATAAAAAGAACTCTATTTCTAAAATTAATCAATTAACTCTAACAATGGTTCAAGCTGATGAACTGTCTGTTTTTGAGCAATGTGTAACCGAACATGAAACAATTATTGCTAATTTGTTAGGAATACAGCCTGTAAAAACACAATTGTTTTCTGATTATTTAGGATCAGTAAAAAGCTTGGGTGCTTGGGGGGGAGATTTTGTAATGGTAACAGGTACAAAAGAAGAAGTAGCTTCTTATTTTGTACCTAAAGGATATTCAATTATTTTTTCTTTTAATGAATTATTGTTGAACTAGTATTTGTCAAAATCAACATCGTCTAAACTGTCAAACTCATCAAAATCATTATCAAAATCATCGTCATCTAAGTTAAAATCATCGTCGTCATTTTTTTGAGCGGTAAATTCTTTTACCGGGGCTTCATCTGGTGTTTCACCTACTGATAAAATCAATTTAGGCAATTCAGTATCGGTGCTAGGGCTTACCTCAATCAACTCACAAAAAAACGTCCACATGTTTAAATAATCGTACACGTAAATTAGTTTTTCACCAACATCTTCTATATTTTGTTTTAGTGTGGTGTTGGACATAGACAGAGCATCAGGATCTTCGTCCATAGAAAATAGGGGGATTTCTTCACCCTGATTCCATTCATCATCAGATCTATAAAAAGAGGCCATTTCTTGACCATTAAATCCAAAAACTTTTGCAATAAGTAAGTGAAACGTTTCTAATGTATCGTTTGCATCTACTAATAAAGTTCTAATTACATCTTTTTCAGTGTCTAAAATGACTCTTATTTTATATACCATATAAATTACGACTTTGTGTCACAAAAGTAGGTATAAAACTCAATATTACTTAATTTTGCTAGGATTAAAATTACAATTTCATGGATTTTAAAAAAGCTTTGCAACAAGTTAATGCATTTAGTAAAAATACCTTAATGGAGACTTTAGAGATAGAGTATACAGATATAGGAGAAAACTTTTTGGTGGCTACTATGCCTGTTAGTAGTAAAGTACATCAGCCCATGGGATTATTACACGGGGGAGCAACGGTAGCTTTGGCTGAAAGTGTAGGAAGTGCAGCATCTTTTTTATTTGTAAATCCAGAAGAATTTATTGTAAAGGGTATTGAAATTTCTGCCAATCATCTTAAAAGTAAAAAGAAGGGATTGGTAACTGCAAAAGCAATTAATTTACACAAAGGAAAAACCACACACTTGTGGCAGGTAGAAATTAGAGATGAGGAAGGTGCAATGATTTCTATATGTAAAATAACCAATATTGTACTTCCTAAAAAATAAGAATACAGACATTGAAAATTTTACAAGAAATAACCCAAGCAATTGCGGAAGAAAAGCCTTTTGTTAGTTATAGAAACCCAAACGAAAAACAACTTCATTTATGGGTGCAAAATTCTAAAGAATTAAAACTATTTACAGATTTTAATCAATCAGGGTTTGTGTTTGCTCCGTTTGATGATGCACAAACCGCTTATCTCTTGTTTCCGGACAAAGTATTTGTTGATACACTTACTTCTGAATCTGTAAAGCCGTTTTCTTCTGTTTCTATAAAAGATAACAAACAAGACAAGCAAAAGCATATAAACTTAGTTAATAGTGCAATTAAAACTATAAAAACTACCGAGATTTCTAAGGTTGTGGTGTCTAGAAAAGAAACCATAAAGAGAGCTAATTTTAATTGTGTTCAGAGTTTTAAAAATTTACTAGCCCATTATACCAATGCATACTGTTATGTTTGGTATCATCCCAAGGTTGGACTTTGGATGGGGGCAACACCAGAAACGTTACTCAAAGTGCATCAACAACAATTTACCACAATGGCTTTGGCTGGTACTTTACCTTATCAAGGTAGTATAAATGCAACTTGGGGAGCAAAAGAGTTAGAAGAACAAAAAATGGTAACCGATTATATAGAATCACATTTAAAACCAGTAGTTTCCGATCTATCTTTGTCTGATGTTGAAACTGTAAAGGCAGGAAATTTATTACACCTAAGAACCAAAATATCGGGAAGTTTAGACCACTGCAACTCTTTAAAAAATATTGTTGATTTATTGCATCCTACACCAGCAGTTTGCGGATTGCCTAAAGAGCAGAGCAAAGCATTTATTTTAGCCAACGAAAATTACAATCGCTCTTTTTATACAGGTTATTTGGGAGTGGTAAACTGGAATGCAAAAACAGAACTTTTTGTAAATCTAAGATGTTTAAACTGGGTCAACAATTTAATTAACTTATACGTAGGAGGTGGAATTACAGCACAAAGTATAGCAGAAAAAGAGTGGGAAGAAACCCAAGCAAAAAGTCAAGTAATGAAAAAGATTTTAGTTTAGTTTTGCTGTTTTTTCTTTTTCTTATTGATATGTTCTAATAACTTTTTCTTAAAGTTAATCTCGGCCATTTTTAATCGTAAAATTTGCTTAGGGCGGATGATAGTTTTAAGATTTTTACTTAAATCCATTCTAGCCTCAACAAGTTTTAATTCCTTGTCTAGTATTTGATTTAATAAAACATCCGCTTGTTCTTCGGATAAGTCTTTAAATTTGATGCCTTTTTGCAGTAAATTTCGCTCTTTATTTAGCTTAGAAGTTTCCGTGCGATATTTGTTGTATACCGGCCAAAACTTTTTAGACTGTTCAGGAGTTAAGGCAATTTTTTCGGTTATGTAGCTTTTTCTTAAGGCATAAATTTGCTTATAATCAATCTTTTGATTGTTGTTTTTTTGTTGTGAATAACTTAGACTCACTACATGGATTAAGAAAAAGAATAATAGTAGTTTTTTCATAATTAAAAATCGAGTACATCTAATTCTTTTGATAATTCTTCTATGTTTACGTAATCACCATTCAAATCGTTTGTAATAGTACTAGAGTCTTCTATTTTTAAAGTGTTTAGTATTTCATCGTATTCTATAGACTCTTCGTAAGTTAGATAATTAATTACATTTTGGTCTTCTAGTTGTACAGTGTTTTGTTGGTTTTGGTTGTAAACAAACAATCCTAATACAAAAGCAGCAGCAATACTAACGTAAGGCATTAGTTGTATTAGCTTGGGTTTTGGTTGTTGAACTTTAAAGTCTTTAAAATAATTTTTGGGAACAATAAACCCATCACTTTTAGGAAGCTGATTTTCTGTTTTAGCAACAGATAATTTATCAGCAAAATTATCAAAGTAATTGTTTGGTGTTTTAAAAGGATTTTTACCTTTTGTAAAACCTTTTAAGAAATCTTCGCTATGTTGTGTTTCTTTTTCCATCTTGTACTTTAGATGTTTTTTGTGAAAAAAGGTTTAATATTTTTTTATAAAGGCTTCTATTTTTTTTACTGCGTGATGATAAGAGGATTTTAATGCACCTACAGAGGTTTGTAATATTTCGGACATGTCTTCGTATTTCATATCATCAAAATATTTCATATTAAAAACCAACTGTTGTTTGTGAGGCAATTCTGCAATGGCTTTTTGTAGTATAATTTGTATGCTATCTCCATCAAAAAGCTCATCGTCTTGTACAGAGGTTCTTAGTTCTTTTTGATATTCATCAAAAGGCAAGTTAGATTTTTTGGCACTTTTATTTAAAAATGTAATGGCTTCGTTGGTGGCAATTCTATACATCCATGAATAGAGTTTACTTTCTTCTTTAAAACCCTGAATATTTTTATAAACTTTAATAAATGTATTTTGCAGCACATCGTCCGTATCTTCGTGATCTATCACAATTTTACGAATGTGCCAATACAACCTTTCTTTGTACAGTGAAACTAGTTTGTCAAATGCTTGAGACTGTTTGTGTTTGTTTTTAAGGTCTGCTACTAATTGTTGTTCTTCCGTCGTCAATTTTACCAAGCTCTATCTACCCGTTTATTTGCTTTTTGTAACCAAATAATCCTTTAAATTTAATTGTTTCTGCAATTCCTTCTGGTAACATATCTTCCCAACCATCTTCGTTGGTACCAATTTTTTTGTATACATCAGGTCCTTGAATGTCCATATACTCTACATTGTAATTAGGAATATCTATTACCTTATTGGTTTGTTTAAAGTATTTGTACAGTTCTTTTACTCTGTGGTTTACTTTTAAGTTATTGCTGTTTATTATGGTTTTACCGTCTTTATCTAAAATAGGATATAGGTAAATAATTAAGTTGTTAGAAAATAACTTACCTACCCCTTCTAATATATTTCCTTTTAGGTGATGGTAGTATTTGATATCAAAAATATTCATAATACTATCTACTCCCATAGCAAAACATATTTGCTTGTGGGTAAATTCCCCAAAATAATCAGCTAATTTATAATATTCCTGAAAGTTTGTAATCATTACCATTTGTCCCAAAGAACACAACAAGTCTGCTCTATCTAAAAAGTCACGCTCATTTATTTGCCCTTCATTTTTTAGGTTAGATAGGGTAATTTCAAATATGGTACGAGTATTTTTAGGATCTACTTTTGGGTTTTCATGAAAAAGCTTTTTAGATTCTTCATATACATCCATATTAATTCTTGTAACAGGTCTAAAACGACCTCTTAAGGCAAGAATATTCTTTTTGTAAAGTTCTTGAGCGGGCAACAAGTTTTTACCACTATCATTAAACATCACAGCATTGGTCATGCCATTTTTTACCAATTGTAAGCTCATCAAACGGTTGTCTACATAGGTAAAACGAGGTCCAGAAAAGTTAATCATGTCTATTTCTAACTCGTCTTTTTCAATGTTGTCATACAAAGACAAAATTAAGTCTTTAGGATTGTCGTTGTTATAAAAAGCACCATAAATTAAGTTTACACCTAACTTTCCTAAGGTTTCTTGTTGTAAAGTAGCATCCGTTTGCTTAAATCGTAAGTGCAAAACAATTTCGTTGTAAGGCTCGTGTGGTGATAATTGGAATTGAATTCCTACCCAACCGTGTCCTTTAAACTGTTTGGCAAAGTCAATAGTACACACCGTATTGGCATAACTAAAATACATTTTGTCTGGATGTTTTCTTCTGTCCAATCTACTTTCGATCAATTGAATTTCATGACGAAGCATTTTCTTTAAACGACTTTCGGTTACATATCGTTTGTCAGACTCCATTCCGTAAATTGCATCAGAAAAATCTTTGTCATAAGCACTCATAGCTTTGGCAATAGTACCAGAAGAACCTCCTGCTCTAAAAAACTGTCTTACGGTTTCTTGACCTGCTCCTATTTCTGCAAAAGTCCCGTAAATATTTTTATTTAGGTTGATTTTTAAGGCTTTAGTTTTACTGGTTAAGATGTTTTCTATTTGAATGTCTCCTTTGTGTGATACAGGCATGTTGACTTTTTTCTTTGTTCTTCCCAAATATACCATTTTTTGATTTTTTACTTGCAACGTTTTCGTATTTTTGATTAAGAAATTAATCGGATGAAAATAACTTTTTTAGGTACAGGTGCTTCTCAAGGAATCCCAATGTTGCTGTCGGATGAGCCTGTAAATCACTCAACAGATTCTAAAGACAAAAGAACGCGATCTTCTGTGTTAATTCAATGGAATAATTTTTCGGTTTTGGTAGATTGTGGAGGAGATTTTAGATACCAAATGTTGGCCAACAATGTACAACATATTGATGCTATTTTGTTTACTCATGAGCATTCAGATCACATAGCAGGTTTGGATGATATCCGTCCTTTTTGTTACAAAATAGGACCCATGCCAATTTACGGAATGAAAAGAGTGATAGATGTATTGTCCGAACGCTATCAATATATTTTTGAGATAGAAAATAGGTATCCAGGAGCGGCAGCTGTAAATCCTTTTGTGGTTAATGAATATCCGTTTGAACTAGGGGGAAAGAAAATTATTCCTATAAAAGTAAACCATGGAAATTTACCTATTTTAGGATATAGAATTGATAATTTTGCTTACTTAACAGATGTAAAAACTATTCCTGAGACAGAGTTTGCAAAATTGCAGAATTTAGAAGTTTTGGTCATTAGTGCTCTAAGAATAGAACCACATCCTACACATTTAAATTTAAAGGAAGCCATAGCGATGACTGAAAAAATTAGTCCAGAAAAAGCTTATTTTATGCACATAAGTCACAGATTAGGTTTTCATGAAGAAGTTAGTAAATCATTACCAAATAATATTTATTTATCGTATGATGGATTGAGTTTTGATGTAGGCTGATTTTTATATAAAAGCTGATGTTTTAAGAAATTCAAATGATTATTTTTATGAAGGTAATTAAATAATCAACTTTTTAAACTAGACAAATATGAATAAAGTAGTTCTTATCATCTTATCATTTTTTATTCCTCCATTAGCAGTGTATTTAAAAAGGGGATCCGTAGACAAGCATTTATTTATTAATATAGTTTTATGCTTGTTGGTTTGGGTTCCGGCAATATTACATTCTTTATGGGTTGTAACTCAAAAAGTAATTTTAAACAAAAAAGAGAGCTACTAAGACTCTCTTTTTTGTTTTACAAACGTTCTTCAATCCAGTTCTTAAAATCGTAAAAATTGTTTGGATGCACCCCGTGGCCCACAGGATATTCATTGTATTCGTAATCAATTCCTAAACTAGTCAATAATTCAGGACCTTTTTTAGCCCATTCCACAGGAATTACTTGATCTACAGTTCCGTGAGAAACAAAGTAATCAATATTGTTTTTCTTTGGTTCAGAGATTAAAAAATCAGAGTTAAAATAACCACTAAGTGCAATCACATGCTGAATTTTTTCAGGAAAAGTAAATGAAAAAGCATAGCTTAAAATGGCTCCTTGACTAAAACCCGTAAAAAAGATATTATTGGTGTCTACGTTGTACTTTTCAATAATCTCATCCAAGAAAGTATTCAATTTCTGAACTGATGCTTTTCCTTCTACAGGGTCAGAAAATTTGTTTTCATCTGCATCAAACGTAATACTATACCAAGCATAACCCCCAAAAGGAAGCGGAGTAGGAGCTTGTACACTTACTACTAAGGCTTGTTCTGGCAATTCAGAAGCAAAAGAGAATAAATCATTCATATTGCTTCCGTACCCGTGAATTAATAAAATCAAAGGTGCTTTGTTAGAGGCGATTTTAGGCTCTCTAACTATGTATTCTAAAGATAAATCTGTCATAATGTTGATTAAGCAAGTGTTAAAATACCATTGTTGTAAGTACCATAAACTTTTCCTTGGGTAGACTTTCCTAGGTAAGCACTGTTTTTAGAAGTTGATAAGATAGCATCTTCTGTAAAAGTACCAGTTCCTTTTGTAGAGAATAAACTTAAGTTGGCTTTATTTCCTGTTTTGATGTAGGAAGGTTTTAAGCCAAATACCTGCAAAGGTCGATCTACAATTGTAGAAATTAACGTTTCTAAGCCCAATACTGGTAACAGACTTACAAACAAACTTTCCAAACCAATACTTCCGTCTTTAGCATGTGCAAATTCAATTTTCTTATGCTCTATGTCAATAGGGTCATGGTCAGAGGTCACAAAATCAATCGTTCCGTCTTTAACACCATCTACCAAAGCATTTACATCTTGCTGAGTTCGTAAAGGAGGTAATACTTTGTAATTGGCATCAAAAGCAGATAGTTCTTGATCTGTTAAGGTTAAATGGTCTGCACTTACGCTACATGTAACTTGTAGGCCTTCTTCTTTTGCTTTTCTAATTAAGGCTACAGATTTTGTTGTGCTTATGGTGGGTATGTGTAGTTTTCCTCCTGTATATTCTAATAAAAATAGGTCTCTGCTTATTTGTAATTCTTCAGCCAATGCAGGAATCCCTTTCAATCCTAATTGCGTACTATTTATACCTTCGTTTACTACACCTTCTCCAGCAATTTTTTCATTATGTGGATAACTCATCACCAACCCATTAAAGCTTTGGGTGTATTGAAGTGCAATTTTAATTAAGTTATCATTTCTGATGCCTTTTTTATAATCGTTAAAAGCAATAGCACCTGCTTGTTGCATGTCATACAATTCTGCAATCTCTAGTCCTAAACTTTCTTTGGTTAAACTTCCTATAGGGTGAATGTTTACAGGGCTTGTAATACTTTGATTTTTTAAAAAGTGTACCAGTGATTTAGAGTCTATAAGAGGAGAACAGTTAGAGTTTAGAGCTACTTGAGTAAAGCCACTTTTGGCTGCTACTAGCAATCCGTTGGCAATAGTTTCTCTATCTTCATATCCAGGTTCTCCAAAGCTTACACTAGCATCAAACCATCCGTTAGATATGGTTAAGTTGTCTAATGTAATTTCTTGAAAATTATCAGGGCAAACAATCGAACTAGCAATTTGTTGAATGATGCCATTCTCAATCAATACATCTTGTGTTTGATTGTGAAAATCACTTTGTGGATCAAATATAGTAGCAGATTTTAATAAAACATTCATACCGAAACTGAGGTGAATAAAATTAGAAATAAAGGAATAGGAAAATAAACATTTGGGCTCCAATGAGCTGCAAGAGAAAAAGTCGCAAAAAAGGGTTTAGCGTTTTTTATCATTGTTTAAAAAGTTGGTCAAAGATACGTAAAGAAAATCAATTGCAATACTTTTCTAAAATCCCTTTAGCGTATTTACTAGCTATTTTTTGGGTGAATTTTGGGAAATCTATAGGGGCATTATCGTTGGCTTTGTCAGAGATAATTCGAATTACTTGATACGGAGTTTCATACGCTTCACAAACTTGTGCAACGGCTGCACCTTCCATTTCTACGCAAGACAAATTTGGTAACTGATTTTTTAATTGATTTTGTGTTTGTACATCGCTTATAAACTGATCTCCACTAGCAATTAACCCCATTACAACAGTGGGCAATTTGATGTTAAATTCCTTTGCTTCTTCTTTAGATATATGTGTAAAATATGAGGCTTGAAATGCTGCAATACAGTCTTGAAGTAACTTGTTTTTAGGAGGAGTAAAACTACTTTTTCCGATAAGAGGTATTTCGTGTTTTTTAAATAAAGGACTGGCATCCATATCGTGTTGTACTAAGCTGTTCGCCAATACCAAATCGCCAATAGCTAAAGTAGGATCTATAGCACCAGCAACTCCTGTAAAAATAATTTCTTTGGGGTTAAAATGTGCTATTAGTTGAGTTGTAGTTATTGCTGCTGCTACTTTTCCCCAATTAGAAAAAACCAAAACAACTTCTTGTTTATTTAATTTTCCTTGGTAGTATGTTCTTTGTCCTAAAACTAGTTTTTTTTGATCTGTAACGATGGTTAATAAAGCAGCCAATTCATCTTGCATGGCACTAATAATTCCAATCATAATTTTTAGTTTTAATGTGTTTGGCTACTAACTTTTTGTTTTATAAAACAAGATTTCCGTCTTTTAGAACCAATTTTCTGTCGGCCATATTGGCTAAGGTTTCATTATGTGTTACAATAACAAAAGTTTGACGAAACTCATCCCTTAGTTTAAAAAATAGTTGATGTAAATTGTCGGCACTTTGAGTGTCTAGGTTTCCGCTGGGTTCATCTGCAAATACAATAGCGGGTTGGTTAATCAAAGCACGGGCAACAGCTACACGTTGTTGTTCTCCTCCTGATAGTTGACTAGGTTTGTTGTGTGCTTTGTTTTTAATTCCTAAAAAACTTAACAACTCTAAGGCTCTTTTTTGTACTTCTGCCTTTTTTTTATTGGCTATATATGCAGGAATGCAAATATTTTCTAGGGCAGTAAACTCTGGCAATAGTTGGTGGAATTGAAATACAAAACCAATGTGTTGATTTCTAAAAGCTGCTAATTTTTTGTCTTTAAGACCAATAGGGGAAATGTTGTTAATTTTTAGAGAAACCTCAGGAATCAAATCAGGTATATCTAAGGTGCTAATAATCTGTAACAAAGTTGTTTTTCCTGCACCCGAAGGCCCAACAATTGCTACGACTTCTCCTTGTTTTATATGTAAATCAATTCCTTTAAGAACTTTGTGGTTAGAAAAGGTTTTTTGTATGTTTTTTGCAACAATCATAGACTAAAAAATAGTGAAACGAAAATACTAAAAAAGATAGGAAATCGACTTTTTTGTTAAATACTTATCATTTTTAAATATTGTTAGTGGTAATTCCTATTTTTGAAACCATCAAAATTTTTAAGACTCAGTTATGAATTTACACGAATACCAAGGAAAAGAAATTTTAAAAAGCTTTGGCGTAAAAGTACCTATGGAAATTGTAGCTAGCACTCCCGAAGAAGCTTTGGAAGCAGCTCAAAAAATTAACGCAGAAAAAGGATGTACTATTTTTGCGGTAAAAGCACAAATCCATGCAGGAGGACGTGGAAAAGGAGGGGGTGTAAAAATTGCCAAGTCTATAGAGGAGGTAAAAACGTATGCAGATCAAATTTTAGGAATGATGTTGGTTACTCCACAAACTTCTGCAGAAGGAAAAGAGGTACATCAAGTATTGATTTCTGAAAATGTATACTACGAAGGACCTTCTAAGCCAGAAGAATATTATATGTCTGTTTTGCTAAACAGAGCTACTGGAAAAAATATGATTATGTACTCTCCTGAAGGAGGAATGGATATTGAAGAAGTAGCCGAAAAAACACCAGAATTAATCTTTACAGAAGAAATAGATCCTGCTACAGGAATTTTACCGTTCCAAGCACGTAAAATTGCTTTCAATTTAGGATTGTCTGGAGCTGCATTTAAAGATATGACCAAGTTTGCTATGGCATTGTACAAAGCATACGAAGGATCAGATTCTTCTTTGTTTGAAATCAATCCAGTATTTAAAACAGCAGACGATCAAATATTAGCTGTAGATGCTAAGGTATCTTTAGATGAAAATGCTTTGTATCGCCATAAAGATTACGTTGCTTACAGAGATATTAGAGAAGAGCATCCAACAGAAGTTGAAGCAAAAGAAGCAGGATTGAACTATGTTGCTTTGGATGGAAACGTAGGATGTATGGTAAACGGAGCAGGATTGGCTATGGGAACTATGGATTTGATAAAACAAGCAGGAGGAGACCCAGCTAACTTTTTGGACGTAGGAGGTACTGCGGATGCAAAACGTGTAGAGACAGCGTTTAGAATTATCTTAAAAGACCCAAAGGTAAAAGCTATTTTAGTAAACATTTTTGGAGGTATTGTACGTTGCGACCGTGTAGCACAAGGAGTAGTTGATGCTTATAAAAACATGGGTGATAGCATAAACGTACCTATTATAGTTCGTTTGCAAGGAACCAATGCTGTAGAAGCAAAAGAATTGATTGATGCACAAGAAGGCTTGGATGTAATTTCTGCAACCGAGTTCCAAGAAGCTGCTGAAAAAGTACAAGAAGTATTGGCATAAGCCACTAAAAAAGATACAGCACTTATAATTCCTCTTTCTTTACCTAAAGAAAGAGGAATTTTTTTATTGTATTATTTATAAATACACTTTACAAATTATAAGAAAACGTATTTTGACTTGATACAGCACCTTTTGAATCCTTTGATGCAGTTGTCGTTTTTATTTGATACTTTTTCAGAAGATTCACCAATACATGTATCCTTATGCGTAAATTCTTCGTTCCAGTCATCGGGGCTTTTTTGATGCTAAGTACCGCCAATGCTCAAAGTAATGTTCCTACATCAACCTATGTTGCATTGCCAGACTTTTGTCCCACCCCTGATGCTTATGATATTGCACCCGATGGAAGCCTTACGTTGTCTTGTCCTAATTTTGCAGAAAAGAATATTCCGGGAGCTATTGTAAAAATTACAGCAAACAAAAAGGTAAAACTTTTAACCACCCTTGCAGGGATTAACAACAAAGGAAAAGGTACCCCTATGGGAATAGCTTACGGAGCAGATGGTGGTTTGTACGTATGTGCAAACCAAGGAAAAAACAGAGGTAGGATTTTAAAGCTAACCTTTAAAAACGATGTGTTGGTTAAGACCGAAGTTGTTGCAAAAGGTTTGCAAGCCCCCAATGGAATTCGGTATTATAAAGGAGTGCTATACGTTACCCAACCTAAGTTAGATAAGCTAAGTACAAAGGGAAAGAACGTAGGAGGACTGTATAGGTTTTTAAGTACCGATAGAGAGGTGTTGGTGCAAAACGATAAGAGCGATACGCAATTAATTTTTTCGGTTGCTACACAAAACCCTAACAGACCGTTTGGTTTGGATGGTTTGGCACTAAACAGCAAAGGAGTTTTGTTTGTAGGTGATTTTGGAGATGCTATTATTTATAAGCTAACACAAGATGGCAACGGAGCTGTAACGCAACATAGTGTATATGTAGATTTACCCGATACTGTAGGAGCAGACGGAATCTTTTTTGATGCCAACGATAACCTTTACGTGGCAGGACTGCTTAGCAATCAGGTTGTAAGAGTAGCAGCAGACCGAACAGTTAAGGTGTTGGCTAAGTTTGATGATAATGATGGAAGTAATGGACAGATAGATCAGCCTTCTGATTTGATTGTTTACAAAGGCAAATTAATTATTTCTAATTTCGATTTGATGACAGGTCCAGGCATTATTAATACCAAACACAGCAAACCGTACACATTAACCCAGCTTGATTTGCCATAGACTATAATTAACCATGCTGGATAGCATTGTACATGGTTAAAAGCTATACGTAATTGTAAATTGCTTGTTTTTACTTAAATACAAATACTTTATTGGGAGTGTTGGAGTTTTTTGAGAAGTAAAAACTATATATAGATGTTGGTTTTAGGTATGTTTAGAGGTTGAGTAGCTTTTGTTTAGGGTGTTTTTTGTGTTTTTACAATGTTTTT
>NZ_AFPK01000027.1 GCF_000220525.1 Ochrovirga pacifica
AGTAAAAATTGTCGGGGATGAGAGGATTCGAACCTCCGACCTCTGGCACCCCATGCCAGCGCGCTAACCGGGCTGCGCTACATCCCGTTTACATAAAAGAGCCTAGTTTTTTTTGACTAGGCTCTTTTATATTTTATTTTCTAGTCTTTTTTAGTAATCTCCTAAAGTTTGTGGGTTTTGACTTAATGCTGCTTCTAATTGTTCTGCATTAGGTGCTTTACCATGCCAAGCATGTGTATGCATCATAAAGTCAACTCCGTTCCCCATTTCTGTGTACAATAAAATACAAACAGGTTTTCCTTTTCCTGTTAAAGACTGTGCTTCTTTTATTCCTGTAATGATCGCTTCAATATCATTTCCTTTTTCTACTTCTAATACTTGCCATCCAAAAGCTTCAAACTTAGCTCTTAAACTCCCCAAAGACAATACTTCATCAGTTGTACCATCAATTTGTTTAAAGTTTACATCAATTGCAGCTATGTAGTTATCAACACTCTTACTACCTGCATACATAATTGCTTCCCAGTTCTGACCTTCTTGTAATTCTCCATCACCGTGTAGACTGTAAATTAACCTGTCATCTCCGTTTAATTTTTTGGCTTGTGCAGCTCCAATAGCTACACTCATCCCCTGTCCTAAAGATCCAGAGGCAACTCTAATACCTGGCAAACCTTCGTGAGTAGTTGGGTGTCCTTGCAATCTAGAATCTAACAAACGAAACGTAGCCAATTCTGATACTGGAAAATATCCGCTACGAGCTAAAACACTGTAAAATACAGGAGAAATATGACCATTTGATAAAAAGAATAAATCTTCTCCTTTTCCGTCCATTTGAAAATTAGAAGCATCGTACTTCATTATTTCTTGATACAAAACAGTAATGTACTCTGCACATCCTAAAGACCCACCTGGGTGTCCTGAATTCACAGCACTTACCATGCGTACAATATCTCTTCTTACTTGTTGTGTAAAATCTTTTAGCTCTTGAATAGTTGCCATTGTATTAAATTTAGTGCCACAAAAATACAGTTTTATTTATCTGTGACAAATTATTTATTTTATATATCAAAGTTCATTTTGTTGCAAATTCCTTTTTATGAAACCAACGAATCTATCACATTTAAAATTATTTTACATCCTTTTGCTATCTCTTCATCAGAAATGGTTAAAGGAGGGCTTATTCTTACTGCTTTCTTTTCGTACAATAAAAAAAACAACAACAAGCCTTGGTTCATGCATTCTAAAACCAACTGAGTTGCCAAATTATCGTTTTTTACCATAATAGCTAGCATTAAACCTTTTCCTCTAATTTCTTGTATTTCTGGATGGTCTAAGTATTGCCTAAACAACTGTTCTTTTCTTAAGGCTTCTTGCATTAGGTTGGTTTCGGTAATCTCTTTTAATGTGGCCAATGCAGCAGCAGCAATTACAGGATGTCCTCCAAAAGTTGTTATATGTCCTAGTTTGGGTTGATTTTGTAATTTTTCCATCAGTTTAAAATCACTAATAAAAGCTCCAATAGGCATACCTCCGCCTAGTCCTTTACCAGTGATGACAATATCTGGAATACAATCATAGTTTTCAAAGCCAAATAGCTTTCCTGTTCTTCCTATTCCTGATTGAATTTCATCTAAAATTAACAAAGCTCCTACCTCATCACATCGTTTTCGTACTTGGTTTAAAAAACCATTTTTTGGTTCTATAAAGCCTGCTCCTCCCTGAATTGTTTCTAGAATGACTCCTGCTGTATCTTCTGTAATTTTTTGTAAATCGTCTAAATGATTAAAGTTGATAAAAGTAGTTCCAGGAATCAAAGGCCTAAAAGCACTATTTTGTTGTTCTGCTCCGCAGACACTCATTGCTCCTTGTGTATTTCCGTGATAGGCATTTTTAGCCGCAACCATATTTGCTCTTCCTGTAACTCTTTTTGCTAATTTTATAGCTCCTTCTGTAGCTTCTGTTCCAGAGTTTACCAAATAAACCGTATTTAAATTATCGGGAAGCAAATTGCTTAACAAGCTACACAATTCTGTTTGTGGTTGTTGTATAAACTCTCCATACACCATTACATGCATATAGGCATCTACCTGATCTTTAATAGCTTTGCTAACCTTAGGATGGTTGTGTCCTAAACTATTTGCAGAAACACCAGCAATAAAATCTAAATAAGCTTTTCCGTCGGCACCATACACATAAGATCCTTTAGCTTTTACAACCTCTAAAGCTAAAGAATGAGGCGTAGTTTGGGCTTGGTGTTTGTAAAATTGATCTTTAAGCTTAGTCATGAATAAAAATATCTTCTTTTTTCAACGGTTTTTCACTCTCTCGCCAAATAAATCCTTTTAATTTCCCTCTGTCTTTTGGATATTTTGAGGGTGGATATGTTTTTCCTTCTGGCTTTTTTAGAAATAAAATTTCTCGAATTTTATTATCAAATAATGAAAACTCAATGTTACTACACTCTATGTCCATAATGGCACTCAATTCTCCCTTTTCATCACGGGCGTAGTTAATTACAGCTCCATTTCCTTTGGCTAACAAATGAGATAATTTTTGATTGATAAACTTACCATACATGTTCTTTCCTTGAATTTGATTGAAACCTGCACTATCTTTCTGAACAATTAAAGCATTTCTTAAAATTTTTATAGAATCTAATTTATTGGTTTCCAGATTACTAATTAAACGAATACTGTCTCCGGTAATTTGATTGTTAGTAGACCATAACACAGGGTTTTCAAACAATTCTGTAATTCCTTTAGATTGATGAGATACCAAAGAATCGCACTTTCCGCTTAAATCCGATTTAAATATTTTTACATGATGATATACTTTCATCAGCTTATTATTTTCAGGGCCAGTAACCGATAATGTATCTCCGTGAATAAACATAGAATCTTGTTCCACAATAGAAATTGCCACAGGTTTTTTGGTAATAATAATAGAATCTTTTTGACGATACACTTCCCCATAATCTCCCGTAACCACTATATTGTTTACTGTATCAGTAATTACCAAATTCCCCGTTCCCGATGCAAAATCTGTTGCCTGATTGTAAAACAAACTATCTCCTTCTATCTCACTATTTTGATGGTAAATTTTAGAATTTTTTAAAAGATACCCCAAAGACAAACGGGTATCATAAATTCCTCGTTCTGTATACAAATCACTTTCTTTGTTGGTTACTGTTGATGGTCCATACAAATGCGTTCTACCTGTTTGGGTGTAGTAATCCATGTGCCCTGTTTTTAACGTCATATCAGGATTTACTACTTTTACATTTTGTCTGGCAGTTAATTTTTTTTCATTCGCATAATACTCGCCTACAATACTTGTTAGTGTATTTTCTTTGTTTACAATAGTTCCAAAGCAATCGTAATGCATTATTTGTGTGGCACGATTAAAGTGTAGTGTATCTGTGGTTAATATCACATCTTTATCTTTTACAATTACTTTTCCCCAAGACAATCCTTTCTGGGTTTCTCCGTCGTATTGTAAATGATCGCTGTTTTGTGTAAGTGTATCTGCTTGGTTGATAAGCACTTCTCCATAAGCATAGATTCTATTTTCGTTTCTATAAAAAAGTGCTCTTTTACAAGTTAAAATTGCCCCTTGATGTTTTACTCTAACAGCTCCATTTAGCACCGTTGCTCCTGGATATTGTTTTTGATCTGAGTAAGTTTGATCTGCGTGCAGTATTTTTATTTTTTGTGACTGTGCCATACTTGATAATCCTATCAACCATACACAAAAGACACCTACCTTAAAAATTGTTTTCATATACTAGCAAAGATACTTTATTCCCTCTATTTTAGAAATCTTTGTTGCACTATTGCTTTACAAGTACAATGCCAAAGGTATCTACTTATTATTTCCTTTTACAAACGTAAAAAGCTCAGACTTTTATCTGAGCTTTTTACATTTGTTTCTTATTTTGTTACAATATTTACATCAAAATAGTTTGTTTTCTATCGGGTCCTACAGAAACAATAGAAATTTTAATTCCTGTTTCTTGTTCTATAAACGTTACATAATCGTTTAATTCTTGAGGAAACTGATCTTTAGAAGTCATTTCTGTTAAATCAGCTTGCCATCCTTTTAACTCTGTGTAAATCGGTTTTACGTTTTCTGGCTCAATATTATAAGGGAAATGCTTAATAACCTCTCCTTTGTACTCATATGCTGTACATACTTTTAAGGTATCAAAACCTGATAAAACATCGGCTTTCATCATGTTTAGCTGAGTTACACCATTTACTTGACAAGCATATTTTAAAGCGACCATGTCTAACCAACCACATCTTCTAGGACGACCTGTTGTAGCTCCAAACTCGTGCCCTACTTTGGCCATAGTAGCACCGTCTTCGTCAAACAATTCCGTTGGGAAAGGCCCTGAACCTACACGAGTAGTATAAGCTTTAAAAATTCCATAAACTTCTCCTATTTGATTAGGAGCAACCCCCAATCCTGTACAAGCTCCTGCAGCAGTTGTATTAGAAGATGTTACAAATGGGTAGGTTCCAAAATCAACATCTAACAAAGAACCTTGTGCTCCTTCTGCTAAAATCTTTTTATCGGCTTTTATTGCTTGGTGTAAATACTCTTCACTATCAATAAAAGTTAACTCTTTTAGTTTTTCTACACTATTAAAGAAACATGTTCTTAAATCATCCAAGTCATAATCCAACTCTACATCGTAGAATTCAATCATCTTTAAATGTTTTTGAGTCAATTTTTCAAAAATTTCTTTCCAGTTGTCTAACTCTAAATCTCCCACACGCATTCCGTTACGACCTGTTTTGTCCATATACGTAGGGCCAATACCTTTTAAAGTAGATCCAATTTTATCTTTCCCTTTTGCTTTTTCTGAAGCAGCATCAAGCAAACGGTGCGTTGGCAAAATTAAGTGTGCTTTTCTAGAAATTAGTAAAACTTTTTTAAAATCTACATCAAACTTAGACAAGCCTTCTATTTCATTGTTAAAAATTACGGGGTCTATTACTACTCCGTTACCAACAACATTAATTGCTTCTTTGTGAAAAATCCCTGATGGAATGGTATGTAATACGTGTTTGTGTCCATCAAAAATCAAAGTGTGCCCTGCGTTAGGTCCTCCTTGAAAACGAGATATTAAATTGTATTTTTTAGTTAAAACGTCAACTATTTTTCCTTTTCCTTCATCACCCCACTGCAATCCTAATAATAAATCTACCGCCATTTTTAAATAAATGTATAATTCTAATTTTCTTTTCGTTTTCCGTAAAAATACAACGAGTGCTTGTCTATTTCTACGTTAAAAACTTCTTCTATTGTTTTTTTGATGGTCTGAATTCTTGGGTCACAAAACTCAATAACCTCTCCATCCGATAAAATCAAGTGATCATGCTGTTTGTCAAAAAAGCTTTTTTCGTAATGCGCTTGGTTTTGACCAAATTGATGTCTTCTTACCAAACCACATTCCAACAACAACTCTATGGTATTGTACAAAGTAGCCCTACTTACACGGTACTTTTTATTTTTCATATTGATGTACAAAGACTCAATATCAAAATGTTCTTCTAAATCATAAATCTCTTGTAATATGGCAAAACGCTCTGGCGTTTTACGATGTTTGTTATTCTCTAAAAACTTAACAAACACTTCTTTAACAGTTTCCTGATTTTTCTGTTTAGTATCCATACTATGTTGTTTAAAACAGCAAGGTGCAAATTTATAGTTTTATTTTTTATCGATAATAGAAAGATTTGCTTTTTTTTCTAAATTATCCTTTTTACTTGCTTTACTCCTTTTACTCCGTTTAATTGGTTGATTACTTTGCTTAATTTTGTTTTGTTTGGTACTGTAATTGTTACTTTTCCATGAAACAAACTTCCATCACCCGAAATATTAATGTTATTGATATTAATATGGTTGTTATTGGTAATAATCTTGGTTATATTTCCTAGCACTCCTTGTTCATCTTCTCCTTTAATACTTAGCGTTACTTTATATTCTTGCTTGGTAGAATCTACCCAAGTTGCTTTTAAAACACGATATCCGTAATTAGACTGTAAGCTAATGGCATTAGGACAGTTGTTTTTGTGAACTTTAATTCCCTCATTAATGGTAATAAAACCAAACACTTTATCTCCTGGTATAGGAGTACAACATTTGGCAAAAGAGTATTCTAATTTTTCGTTATCGTTTCCAAAAAGTAAGGTATCGTAATTGGTGTTTACTTCTTCTTTTTTTACAACTTTAGAACTGTCTTGCTTGGTTCTTCTAAACAGCTTGGCAAATGTACTGGTACGTTGATTGACGAAATTTCTAATCTGTGTATTATCAATGGTACCCACTCCTACTCTATAAAACAAATCAAAAGTTGTTTTTAGCTTAAAGTAAGACACCATGGCACCTAGGTTTTTGTCGGTAGGTTCAAACTTAAGGTGTTTTAATTTTCGTTTTAATATTTCTCGTCCTTCTTCGGCTACACGTTTTTCTTCTTCTTTTAAAGCAGCTCTAATTCTAGCTCTTGCTCTTGCTGTTACCACAAAGGTTAACCATCTTTCCGATGGTTTTTGGTTTTCGGACGTCATTACCTCTACCTGATCTCCACTATTTAACACACGATCTAAAGGGGTTAATTTTCCGTTTACTTTAACACCTCTACATTTTAGTCCAATATCTGTATGTACACTAAAAGCAAAGTCCAATGCCGAAGATCCTTTGGGTAAAGATTTGATATCTCCTTTTGGAGTAAATACATAAATTTCTTTGGCATAAAGATTCAATTTAAAATCTTCAACAAAATCAACGGCATTGTTTGTAGAGTGATTTTCTAAAGTGTCTTTTAATCTATTTAGCCAATCTTCTAAACCACTTTCGGTTACATTTCCTTGTTTGTATTTAAAATGGGCTGCATATCCTTTTTCGGCAATTTCGTTCATTCGTTTCGATCGGATTTGCACTTCTACCCATCTTCCTTCGGGTCCCATTACTGTAATATGCAAAGCTTCGTATCCCGTTGTTTTGGGTTGAGATATCCAATCTCTTAATCGGCTAGGATTGGGTCTAAAATTATCGGTAACAATTGAGTAAATTTTCCAAGCATCAAATTTTTCATCTTCTTTAGGTTCGTAAATAATTCTGATGGCAAACTTGTCATAAACTTCTTCGTAACGAACTCCTTGCGATCGCATTTTTTTACGAATAGAAAATATAGATTTTGTTCTTCCTTTGATTTCAAAATTAAAACCTTGCGATTTTAAAGACTGACTAATTCTAGATGAAAAATTTTCTATATAATCTGTTTGATTGTCTTTGTTTTCAATTATTTTGGTTTCAATATCCTTATAGACTTCTGGCTCGGTATATTTTAATCCAAGATCTTCTAATTCGGTTTTAATGTTAAACAGCCCTAATCTATGTGCAAGCGGTGCATAGATATACAGCGTTTCCGAAGCAATTCTTACTTGCTTAATTGCAGGCATAGAACCTAAGGTTTGCATGTTGTGAAAACGGTCTGCTATTTTGATTAAAATAACGCGTACATCATCATTTAATGTTAACAGCATTTTTCTAAAATTTTCTGCCTGAATAGAAACCATTTGGTCTTTACTCATTCTAGAAATTTTAGTTAATCCATTTACAATTTTAGCTATTTTATCACCAAACAAACGCTCCATATCTTCTATAGTATAGTCTGTATCTTCTACCACATCGTGCAACAAAGCAGCAGCAATAGATACGGCTCCTAAACCTATTTCTGAAGCAACAATTTTGGCTACAGCAATAGGATGATATATGTAGGGTTCACCTGATTTTCTTCTTTGTTCACTGTGTGCTTCTACAGCAATATCAAACGCTTTTCGAATTAATTTTTTATCATCATCCGACAAGTGTTGATAACTATCTTTTAGCAAGTCTTTGTACCTACGAGTTATTTCTTTGTTTTCTTTTTCAGTATCAACAACGTATCCCATAAATAGTGTGTTTTAAAAAACAAAATTTACTGATCGATTGTATGATACAAGCCATCAGTAAATTGATATGTTCTGTTATTAAATATACGGAATTTCTCTAAGATATTTGTGTTTTTTTCAAATTCAATACTCTTTGTAATAAGGTTGGGTGCGAATAATGAAAAAACACGTTCCATTTATGTGGAGTTAAGTTGCTCAAGCTATTCTTAGACAGTTTTTTAAGCGAACTTATCAAGGGGTTTGCTCCGTAGGTTTCTTTGGCAAAGTCATCTGCCTGGTATTCAAATTTTCTAGATAAAATATTCATCAACAAACTTGTAATTTCTGAAATTGGACTATACAGTACTCCAAAAGCCAACAAACCTATGTGAAAACTGCTATTTGGCACATCAAAAGCATCTGCTAATAATGGATTTCCTAACAACAAACCTAATATGTATAAGGTAACTCCTGTTAGCAATAATGACAAAAGCATATTGTATAAAGTGTGTTTCTTTTTGTAATGCCCTACTTCATGTGCAAAAACTGCTACAATTTCTTCTTCTGTTAAATCATGAATTAACGTATCGTACAAAACAATTCTTTTTTTTGCCCCAAAACCTGTAAAATATGCATTCGCTTTGGTCGATCTTTTAGAACCATCTATTACAAAAATATCCGAAAGTTTAAAACCTTGTGCTTTGGCATATGCTGCTAATTTTTGCCTTAGACTTCCTTCTTCTAGCGGAGTTTGTTTGTTAAACAACGGTACTATTAAATTGGAATAAAACAACGTCATTACTACCGAAAATAGCGTAAAAACTAGCCATGCGTACCACCAAAAATTGTTTTGCATTTGTTGATACAACCATACCACAAGGGAAAGTAAGCCCCCGCCAATTAATAAACTCATCAACAAGCCTTTTAATTTATCTAACCAAAATATTTTGGGTGTACTTTTGTTAAAACCAAAATTTTCCTCAATTACAAACGTGTGATAGTACGAAAATGGAACTTGTAAAATAGAACTTGCCAAGCCTATTATTCCAAAAAAGAGTAAACTTTGCAATAAGCTATGCTCTGTTAGTTGTTTGCTAATTTCATCCACCCAAGCAACTCCATTTAACATAAAAAACATAAGAGTTACCACAAAAGAAAACACTCCCGACAAAGTAGAAAATCTATAATTGGTTTGTTTGTATTTTTGTGATTTTTGATAGGCATCAGCATCGTAAACATCTTGTAATTCTTTTGGAATGGGGTCATTAAAACGTTTTGCATTTGCATAACTAATCCATTCTTCTTTTACATAATTTAGTACCAAAATGGCAATGATGGTATAAAATAAAAAGTCTCCAGTCATTTAGTTAAAATTTCGTTGTCTCTTGGCTTCAAATATCAAAATTCCTGCCGCAACAGATACATTCATAGAATCTATTTTTCCTTGCATAGGAATGATGATTTTTTTATCCGTATGGTTTAACCATTCTTCACTTAATCCTACTGCTTCGGTACCTACTACCAATGCTATTGCTTGGGTAAAGTCTTGATGATGATACGCTTCAGAGTCCTCTTTAAGTGCTGCTGCATACGTTTGAATATTCTGCTTTTTAAGGTATGCTAAAATTTCTTGCGTACTTCCTGTAGCTACTTGGTTGGTAAACAAGCATCCCACACTAGAGCGTATAATATTAGGATTGTACAGATCTGTTTTGGGGTTGGCAATTAGCACTGCATCTATCTTAGCAGCATCAGCCGTACGCAACATAGCTCCTATATTCCCTGGTTTTTCGGGGGCTTCGGCAACCAAAATTAACGGAGTTTTGGTTGCAAATGTCAGAGCATCTAACGCAATGGTTTTGTTTTTTACCACAGCTAAAATTCCTTCCGTAGATCCTCTGTACGCTATTTTTTCGTACACCTCTTTGCTTACTTGTATATAATCTTTTGCAGCTATGCTATCAACCTTAAAATCATCTGGTAATAGAGCCGAATAATAAACCAACTGTTCTATTTGATAACTACTTTCTATGGCAAGTTTAAGCTCTCTTTGCCCCTCTACAATAAAGGTTTGGGTTTGCTTTCTGTATTTAGACTTTTCGGTAAGCAATACCAAGGACTTTACCCAACTGTTTTGTACACTACTTATATGTTTGTGCATGTATTTCGTTTTATTCTGCTACAAAAATACATTTTAAATAGGTATCCATTTAGATTGTTTTTTATTGCCTGCTTAAGGCAATTTGTTTTGGATTAAATCTGAGCAATTAACTTTTCTATTATTTTTTCTACTCCGTTTTCATCATTTGATGTTGTTTCGTAACGGGCTATTTTCTTTACTTCTGGATGTGCATTTTGCATTGCAACACTAAATTTTGCTTTTTTTAGCATTTCCACATCATTCATATAATCTCCAAAAACCAATGTTTCTTCAGAACCAATTCCTAGTTGTTCTTGTATTTTTTCTATGGCATTTCCTTTGTGATTGCTTGGCAAAGCAATATCTAACCAACAAACTCCAGAAACTTTTATTTGCCAATCTTTGGATAAATGTTTTAAGTACGGATAAATATTTTTTTCTGAATTTTCTTGATTGTAAAGTGCTATCTTTAGTAGTTCATCCTTGGGTAATTCATCAAAACTATCTAGCAATTGATACTCGCTATAATATTCAGATACAATAGTTTCTAACTCTTTATTTCCTTTTAGAAAATAAGCTCTGTCTTTACCTGCCAAAACTGCATATGTGCTAGGAATATCTGCAACGATATTTAAAAAATAACGAATGTCTTTAGAATCAAATGCATTTACATACATCAATTGTTCGTGTGCTACTACAAAAGCTCCGTTTTCGGCAACTACAATTAAATCTTTTTTAACTGGTGCTAACTTTTGAACAATGCTATGGTACTGCCTACCGCTAGCTGCTACAAATTGAATGTTTTTTTCTTTTAATTGATGGAATTGTTTAAAAAACAATTCACTTACTTCATGATTGGAATTCAACAGAGTTCCATCCATATCCGAAACCACCAATTTTACATTTGATAAATCCATGTACACATATTTTTTAGTTACAAAGATAGTGGGTTTAACTGGGTTAAAAATACCTCTAAACCAAAACTAAACATAGTTTCATTCAATAACTTTTTGCTTCTTTTTTTATAGTATTCAAAAAGTTATCAACAATAAAAAAAGTTATCAACACTGGTGTCAATTCTTTTTTCTATGCTATTTTCTGTTCAAATCAATAATATCAACTAAATTTGTTTTTCCATGGAACAAACAAAGAACATCGCAGGAAAAAAAGTAGACAAGAGCAAAATTGTCAACTTAGCACAAGGAAAAATCCCTCCACAGGCAGTAGATATGGAGGAAGCTGCTTTGGGAGCTATGATGATTGATAAAAAAGGAATTGATGCGGTTATTGATATTTTGCACGCAGATGCCTTTTACAAAGAACAACATCAGGCCATTTACAGTGCCATACATACTTTGTTTCAAAACTCAGAACCCATCGACTTATTAACAGTTTCCAATCAATTAAAAAAAGATGGAAAACTAAGTTTTGTAGGGGGAGACTTTTACCTTATCGGACTTACACAAAAAGTATCTTCATCTGCACATATAGAGTTTCATGCACGTATTATTTTACAAAAATACATTCAACGACAATTGATTAGTATCAGTAGTGAAATTATAGAAAGTTCGTATGATGAAACAGCAGATGTTTTTGATTTGTTAGATATGGCCGAGACTAAATTTTTTGAAGTAACTCAAGGAAACTTGAAAAAAAGTTCTGAAAAATCGGACTCTTTGGTAAGACAAGCTTTAAAAAAAATAGAAGAAATGGGAGGTAAAGAAGGAATGTCTGGTTTGCAAACTGGATTTACCAAACTCGATGCATTGACATCAGGTTGGCAACCTTCGGATTTAATTATTATTGCCGCACGTCCTGGTATGGGAAAAACAGCTTTTGTTATCTCTATGGCAAAAAACATGGCCATCGATTTTAACTCTGGAGTTGCTATTTTCTCTTTAGAAATGTCTTCCGTACAGTTGATTACTCGTATGATTTCTTCTGAAACAGGACTATCATCAGAAAAACTTCGTAAAGGAACCTTAGAACCGCACGAATGGGAACAGTTAAATATTAAAGTAAAAAATTTAACCGAAGCTCCTATTTTTATAGATGACACTCCATCACTTTCTATTTTTGATTTAAGAGCAAAAGCAAGAAGACTTAAATCCCAACACGATATAAAAATTATAGTTATTGACTATTTGCAGTTAATGACAGCTGGAGGTGCTGCAGGAGGAAACCGTGAACAAGAAATTTCGATGATTTCTAGAAACTTAAAAGCCCTAGCTAAAGAACTTAATGTACCTGTTATTGCCTTGTCTCAGCTTTCTCGTTCTGTAGAAACTAGAGGAGGAAGTAAAAGACCTTTGCTATCTGACTTACGTGAATCTGGAGCTATTGAACAAGATGCTGATATTGTATCGTTTATATTTAGACCCGAATATTATGGAATGACAGAATGGGATGATGACGACCATTCTCCTTGTGAAGGACAAGGAGAGTTTATTGTTGCCAAACATCGTAATGGTGGACTGGACAATATTCGATTAAAATTTACCGGTCATTTGGCTAAATTCTCGGATTTAGAAGAGGATTTTGGAGGACAATTAGAGTCTTCTATGAATAGTAGTTTTAATGACATTGCCAGCAATATTAGCCCTAGTGATGCCTTTGATGCTCCAGTGCAACCCGATGCACCAGATGATGATGTTCCGTTTTAAAAAAAAATATAAACTAATACAATCTTTTAGCCTCTTGAACGTTCTCAATGAGGCTTTTTATTTGCCTACAATTAGTAAAATTCATTAATAAAAAACATTTAAGTACTCATGTCTTTTGTCTTTAACCGCATCAAAAGAGGATGTATAACTTTTTGCATCTTAGCAATGTCCACCTGTTTATACGGACAATATGCAAAAAATGCCAAGCCTGTAGAACGTGTGCTCTTTCCGTTTGATACCTTATCAAAAAGCAAGTCCATTGTTCACTACTACCAAAAGAATTGGGACAACTACCATTTTAACCCCTATCAAAAAGACCTTGTAAAGTTTCCTTTTGAAATTGTATTCACAGAAGACACTTATCACTCTCCTATTAAAAGAAAAAAATTAATTACCTCTAGATACGGATGGAGAAATAGAAGAGCACATGCAGGTATAGATATTGACTTGGTTACAGGAGATACTGTATTTGCAATGCTAGAAGGAAAAATTCGTTATGCAAACTACCATTCGGGACATGGAAAAACAATTGTGGTAAGACACAAAAACGGACTAGAAACCGTTTACGCACACTTGTCTGACTATATTGCTAAAGAAAATGATACCGTTCTAAAAGGTCAGGCAATTGGTCTTGGAGGCAATACAGGACATTCACACGGTAGTCATTTGCACTTAGAAGTACATTACCAAGGGATTACTCTTAACCCAGAAGCTATTTTTAATTTTGATGAAAGCAATACCCTATGGCAGCAACGCAATTGGATTACCAACTATTGGGCTACCCCATATCTTCACAGAGCCAGCAAACAAAGTAATATTCAGCTATACGCCACTAAAGAGGATGCTATTGCTAGCGAAATCAAAAAGAAAATTCAATATACTGTAAAACCTGGAGATACGCTTTCTAAAATTGCACATGCTTATAGTGTTTCTATTGCTAGTATTTGTAAAATAAATTCGCTTACACCTAAAAGTATTATACATATAGGGCAACACTTAACGCTGTTGCAATAACCTATTACAACGTATTTTTGTTGCTAATTAAATAAGTTGATTCTTTATATTATCTTCTACACTTGTCTTAAAAGTATATATCATAAAAGAGATGTATAGATTGCTACACCTCTTTTGTATTACATTATCTTACAACGCAGTGTCTAAGCCTCTCCTATAGGACCAAAATTAATAGGATAGTCTTGTTGCTCAAACTCTTTAATTTCTCCTACCTGAGCTTCAAATTTTTGAATGTTGTCTACCAAAGCTTGTGCTAATCTTTTGGCATGTTGCGGGGTTAAAATAATTCTAGACTTTACTTTAGCCTTAGGCAAACCAGGCATAATACTTACAAAATCTACTACAAATTCAGAATTTGAATGATTGATAATTGCTAAGTTAGAATAAACACCTTCTGCTGTTTCTGGTGACAATTCTATATTGATATTTCCGTCTTTTTCTTTTGATTGTTCCATACTGTGATATTGATATTAATTAAGGAACTAAAATACTATTAATATTCAGAGCAAAAAAAAATCAGCTCCTACAAAAATAGGAGCTGACTTTTATCTATAGATAACTTTTTGAAGTATTAACTATTCTTCAAAACTTTCTTCAATTTCCTCTTTAGGACCCACAATCATATTGTTATAAATTCTCATACCTGTACCGGCAGGAATCTTTTTACCAACAATTACATTTTCTTTCAATCCTTCTAAGTAATCTACCTTACCATTTACAGCTGCTTCGTTCAATACTTTTGTTGTTTCTTGGAACGATGCTGCAGAGATAAATGATTTGGTTTGTAACGATGCTCTTGTAATTCCTTGTAGAATTTGTTCTGCTGTTGCAGGTCTTGCATCTCTAGCCTGTACCAAGGTTTTATCTTCACGTGTCAATCTAGAATTTTCATCTCTTAACTGACGAGCTGTAATGATTTGTCCTGGTTTAAATGTTCCTGAATCTCCTGCTTCTTCTACTACTTTCATTCCAAAAATCTCATCGTTTTTCTCGATAAAGTCATTTTTGTGTACCAAAGAGTTTTCTAAGAATAAAGTGTCTCCAGAATCTATAATTCTTACTTTACGCATCATTTGTCTAACCACTACTTCATAGTGTTTGTCGTTAATACGCACCCCTTGCAAACGATATACTTCTTGAATTTCGTTAACGATATATTCTTGAACTTTTGAAGGTCCTTGAATTCTTAAAATATCTTCTGGAGTAATAGAACCGTCAGACAATGGCATTCCTGCTTTTACATAATCGTTTTCTTGTACCAAAATTTGGTTAGAAAGTTTAATTAAGTATTTCTTAATATCACCAAACTTAGACTCTACAATAATCTCTCGGTTACCTCGTTTAATTTTACCAAAAGAAACCACACCATCAGTTTCAGCTACAACAGCTGGATTCGATGGATTACGTGCTTCGAACAACTCCGTTACACGTGGTAAACCTCCTGTAATATCCCCAGCCTTACCAGACTTACGAGGAATTTTAACCAATGTTTTACCTGTTTCAATAGCATCTCCATCATTTACCATTAAGTGAGCCCCTACTGGCAATGAATATGATCGTAGTGCATTTCCGTCTTTATCTTCAATGATAATGGCAGGAATTTTTTTCTTATCCTTAGATTCAATAATTACCTTTTCTTGGAACCCTGTTTGTTCATCAATTTCAACCGAATAGTTAATTCCTTGCTCTAAGTCTTCAAAAGCAACTTTACCTGCAAATTCAGAAACAATTACTCCGTTAAATGGATCCCACTGACAAATAGCATCTCCTTTGTTAATACTTGTTTGACCTTTTACAAATATGTACGATCCGTAAGGAATTACAGTGTTACTTAACACTGTTCCTATCTTCTCGTCCATAATTTTTGCTTCAGCAGTACGAGAAATTACAATTTCTACATCTTCCCCTTGAGGATTTTTTCCTGGTACCGTTACCAAGTCATCAATCACCAATTTACCGCTAAACTTAGCTATCAATTTATTGTCTTCAGAAATGTTACCTGCAACCCCTCCAACGTGGAACGTACGAAGTGTTAACTGTGTACCTGGTTCTCCAATAGACTGTGCAGCAATTACTCCAACAGATTCTCCTATCTGAACCATTTTACGTGTAGACATCGATTGTCCGTAACATTTAGCACATATTCCTCGTTTAGACTCACAAGTTAACGGAGAACGTACTTCTACTGTATCCAATCCTGATTTTTCTACAATATCAGCCAATTTTTCAGAAATTTCAGTTCCTGCAGGTACCAATACTTCGTGATTTACTGGATCTTTGATATCGTGTAAAGCCACACGACCTACAATACGTTCGCTTAACGATTCAACAATTTCATCGTTTTTCTTTAATGGCGAAACATCTAATCCTCTTAAAGTACCACAATCATGCTCGTTGATAATAACATCTTGTGCAACATCTACCAAACGACGAGTTAAGTATCCAGCATCGGCTGTTTTTAATGCGGTATCGGCCAAACCTTTACGCGCACCGTGCGTAGAAATAAAGTACTCTAAAATAGATAAACCTTCTTTAAAGTTCGATAAAATTGGGTTTTCAATAATCTCTCCTCCTGATGCCGTTGATTTTTTAGGCTTTGCCATCAATCCACGCATACCTGTTAACTGACGAATCTGCTCTTTAGATCCACGGGCTCCAGAATCCAACATCATATATACCGAGTTAAATCCTTGTTGATCTTCACGCAAACGCTTCATCGACAATTCTGTCAACTGGTTGTTGGTAGATCCCCAAATGTCAATTACCTGATTGTAACGTTCTTTGTTGGTTAACATACCCATGTTATAGTTTTGTACAATAACATCTACTTCTGCGTTTGCATCGGCAATCATTTGCTTCTTTTCTTCAGGGATAATAATATCTCCTAATGAGAAAGACAATCCACCTCTAAAGGCAAATTTGAATCCCATGTTTTTAATATTATCTAAGAATCTTCCTGTTGTTGGAATATCTGTTGCTTTTAGTACTCTGGCAATAATTCCACGCAACGATTTCTTAGTCAAAACCTCATTAATATATCCAGCTTCTGCAGGTACGTGCTCATTAAACAACACTCTACCTACGGTAGTTTCAATAATTTTGGTGACTTGCTCTCCGTTTT
The DNA here is from genome assembly GCF_000220525.1 of Ochrovirga pacifica. Classification (GTDB taxonomy): domain Bacteria; phylum Bacteroidota; class Bacteroidia; order Flavobacteriales; family Flavobacteriaceae; genus Ochrovirga; species Ochrovirga pacifica. The sequence goes on from NZ_AFPK01000027.1 coordinate 16,879, forward strand.
CGTCAATATCTTGTGTTCTTACTTTGATACCAGCGTTCAAATCAATTGCTTTTTCATTATAAGCAATGGTTACCTCTTCTGGCGAGTAGAACGTTAATCCTTGTCCTTTAACGGTATATTTTTCATCAGTAACACGTAATTTGGTCATGTAGTACAGACCCAATACCATATCCTGAGAAGGTACAGTAATCGGTGCTCCGTTGGCTGGGTTCAAAATAGAGTGAGAACCTAATAGTAACATTTGAGCTTCTAAAATAGCTTCTGGCCCTAATGGTAAGTGTACTGCCATTTGATCCCCATCAAAATCCGCATTAAATGCCGAACATACTAATGGGTGTAACTGAATCGCTTTACCTTCTATCAGTTTTGGCTGGAATGCCTGAATTCCTAAACGGTGCAATGTAGGGGCACGGTTTAATAAAACTGGGTGACCTTTAATTACATTTTCCAAGATATCCCAAACTACAGGTTCTTTTTTATCGATGATTTTTTTAGCAGATTTTACTGTTTTTACAACACCACGTTCAATCAACTTACGAATGATAAACGGCTTGTACAGTTCAGCTGCCATGTCTTTAGGCAATCCACATTCAGACAAACTCATAGTTGGTCCTACAACAATTACAGAACGAGCAGAATAATCTACACGCTTACCTAATAAGTTTTGACGGAAACGTCCTTGCTTTCCTTTTAAGGAATCAGACAAAGATTTTAACGGTCTGTTAGATTCTGTTTTTACTGCCGATGATTTACGTGTGTTATCAAATAATGAATCTACAGATTCTTGCAACATACGCTTTTCGTTACGTAAAATTACCTCTGGTGCTTGAATTTCTACCAAACGTTTTAAACGGTTGTTACGAATAATTACACGACGGTACAAATCGTTCAAATCAGAAGTAGCAAAACGTCCTCCATCTAAAGGCACCAACGGACGTAATTCTGGTGGAATTACTGGAATGGCCTTTAAAATCATCCATGATGGATTGTTTTCTCTATTTTGTTGTGATTCACGGAATGCTTCAACAACATTCAAACGCTTTAAAGCCTCTGTTTTTCGTTGTTTTGAAGTTTCTGTATTGGCTTTGTGTCTTAATTCGTAAGACAATGCATCTAAATCAATACGATCTAACAATTCTATCAAACACTCTGCTCCCATTTTAGCGATGAACTTGTTTGGATCTTCATCATCTAAATAACGGTTTTCTGCAGGTACTGTTTCTAATATATCTAGGTATTCTTCCTCAGTTAAGAAGTCCATTTTTTGTAATGGAGTTCCATCCAACTGAGTAGCATTACCTGGTTGTATTACTACGTATCTTTCGTAGTAAATAATCATGTCTAACTTTTTTGATGGCAATCCTAAAAGGTATCCCATTTTGTTAGGCAATGATCTAAAGTACCAAATGTGTGCAATTGGCACTACTAAATTGATGTGTCCTACTCTATCTCTACGAACCTTTTTCTCGGTTACTTCAACTCCACAACGGTCACAAACAATTCCCTTATATCTAATTCTTTTATACTTACCACAAGCACACTCGTAATCTTTGATAGGTCCAAAGATACGCTCACAGAACAAACCATCTCTTTCTGGTTTGTGAGTACGGTAGTTGATGGTTTCTGGTTTTAATACCTCTCCAAAAGAAGCCTCTAAAATAGACTCTGGAGATGCCAAACCAATAGAAATTTTTTCAAATTTCTTTTGTGTTAGGTTTTTATCGTTATTTCTAGCCATGATCTTTTGTTTGTTTAGTATTTAGTAGTCGTACAGAGTATTAAGCATTGGTAGCAAGGCTACGCAACCAAAATGATTCTTAACTTAATACTCTATACTCATTACATATACTTTTTACTTTGTACTCTATAACTTAGTACTTATAACTACTCTTCTAATCTTACGTCTAATCCTAAACCTTTCAATTCGTGCATTAATACGTTAAAAGATTCTGGTAAACCTGGTTCTGGCATTGGTTCTCCTTTTACGATGGCTTCGTAAGTTTTGGCTCTACCAATTACATCATCCGATTTTACTGTTAATATCTCTCGTAAGATACTTGAAGCTCCGTAGGCCTCAAGAGCCCAAACCTCCATTTCTCCAAAACGCTGACCTCCAAACTGAGCTTTACCTCCAAGTGGTTGTTGCGTAATTAAAGAATATGGTCCTATAGAACGTGCGTGCATTTTATCATCAATCATGTGACCTAACTTAATCATGTAGATAACTCCTACTGTTGCTGGTTGGTCAAAACGTTCTCCAGTTCCTCCGTCGTACAAATAGGTATGACCGAATCTAGGAATCCCCGCTTCATCTGTCAATTCATTAATTTGATCTAATTTTGCTCCATCAAAGATTGGTGTAGCATACTTTTGACCTAATTTTTGTCCTGCCCATCCTAACACGGTTTCATAAATCTGACCAATGTTCATACGAGACGGTACCCCTAATGGGTTTAAGATAATGTCTACTGGCGTTCCATCTTCTAAGAACGGCATCTCTTCTTGACGTACAATACGAGCCACAATACCTTTGTTTCCGTGACGTCCTGCCATCTTATCCCCTACTTTTAACTTACGCTTCTTAGCAATGTAAATCTTAGCTAGTTTCAACACTCCTGATGGTAACTCATCTCCAATAGTAATCGAGAATTTTTTACGTCTTAAAGATCCTTGTAAATCACTTACCTTAATCTTATAATTGTGAATTAATTCTGCTACCAAATTGTTTATGTGGTCATCTGTAGTCCAAGAACCCTTTGTTAAATGAGTAAAGTCTGTTACAGAATTTAACATTTTTAAGGTATACTTTTTTCCTTTAGGGAATACTTCTTCACCCAAATCGTTTTGTACACCTTGAGAAGTTTTTCCTGAAATTAAGTTAAATAACTTTTCTATTAAAGTATCTTTTAAAGATTCAAAATCATGAGAGAATTGAGCTTCTAAAGCTTCAATCTGTTCTTTGTCTCTTACTCTCTTAGACTTATCTTTAACAGCTTTTTTAAATAATTTCTTACCAATTACAACTCCTCTTAATGATGGAGAAGCTTTTAAAGAAGCATCTTTAACATCACCTGCTTTATCTCCAAAAATGGCACGTAATAATTTTTCTTCTGGTGTAGGATCCGATTCTCCTTTTGGTGTAATCTTACCAATTAAGATATCTCCTGGTTTTACTTCTGCACCAATTCGAATCATTCCATTTTCATCCAAGTCTTTGGTAGCCTCTTCTGATACGTTTGGAATGTCATTGGTTAATTCTTCTGCTCCTAATTTAGTATCTCTTACCTCTAATGAATATTCATCAATATGGATAGAAGTAAAGATATCTTCTCTTACTACTTTTTCAGAAATTACAATCGCATCCTCAAAGTTGTATCCTTGCCAAGGCATAAAGGCAACTTTCATGTTACGTCCTAAAGCCAATTCTCCTTTTTGAGTTGCATAACCTTCACATAACACCTGACCTTCTTCAACAGTATCTCCTACTTTTACAATAGGTTTTAGGTTGATAGAAGTACCTTGGTTGGTTTTTCTAAACTTAATCAGATCATATGTAATTTCGTTAGAATCAAAACTTACTGATGCCTCTTCTTCTGTTCTCTCGTAACGAATGATAATTTTGTTTGCATCTACATAAATTACTTCTCCAGCTCCCTCAGCATTCATTAAAATTCTAGAATCTTTTGCAACTCTACGCTCTAATCCAGTTCCAACAATCGGTGCTTCTGGTCTTAATAATGGAACTGCCTGTCTCATCATGTTCGATCCCATCAAGGCACGGTTGGCATCATCATGCTCTAAGAAAGGAATCAAAGATGCAGAAATAGAAGCAATTTGGTTTGGAGAAACGTCCATATAATTTACTTCTTGTGGAGAAGATACTGGGAAATCTCCTTGCTCTCTTGCAATTACCTTTTCTGGTAAAATTTCACCATCGTTTCCAATGGAAATGTTAGATTGAGCAAACTTCATTCCTTCTTCTTCCTCTGCACTTAAATAAGATGGTTCTTCTGTTTCGTTTACCTTACCGTCTTCTACCTTTCTATATGGTGTTTCAATAAACCCAAGGTTGTTTACTTTTGCATATACAGCCAAAGATGAAATCAATCCAATGTTGGGTCCTTCCGGTGTTTCAATCGGACACAAACGTCCATAGTGAGTATAGTGAACGTCACGAACCTCGAATCCAGCTCTTTCTCTTGACAAACCTCCTGGCCCTAAAGCAGACAAACGTCTCTTGTGCGTAATTTCTGCCAAAGGGTTGGTTTGATCCATAAACTGTGACAACTGGTTGGTACCAAAGAATGAGTTGATTACAGACGATAAAGTCTTTGCATTAATCAAGTCAATTGGTGTAAATACTTCGTTATCACGTACATTCATACGCTCTCTAATAGTACGTGCCATACGAGACAAACCTACTCCAAACTGAGCTGCTAATTGTTCTCCTACGGTACGAACACGTCTGTTAGATAAGTGGTCAATATCATCAATCTCTGCCTTAGAGTTTACCAACTCAATCAAGTTTTTAATAATGGTGATGATATCATTTTTTGTTAAAACTTTCTCGTCCAAAGACTCGTTTAGTCCTAACTTTTTATTCATTCTAAAACGTCCTACTTCACCTAAGTTGTAACGTTGCTCAGAGAAGAATAATTTATCAATAATTCCTCTTGCAGTTTCTTCATCTGGCGGCTCGGCATTACGTAATTGTCTGTATATATGTTCTACCGCTTCTTTTTCTGAGTTGGTAGGATCTTTTTGCAATGTGTTGTGGATAATTGCATAATCTGCAGATTCATTATCCTCTTTGTGTAATAAAATTGTTTTTACACCCGTATCTACAATTTCATCAATATGTTCTTTTTCTAAAATAGTGTCACGATCAAAAACAATCTCGTTACGTTCAATAGAAACTACTTCTCCTGTGTCTTCATCTACAAAATCTTCGAACCATGTTCTTAGGACACGAGCAGCTAATTTTCTACCTAATACTTTTTTTAATCCTGATTTAGAAACTTTAACCTCTTCTGCCAAGTTAAATATTTCTAAAATATCTTTATCTCTTTCATAACCAATGGCACGGAAAAGAGTTGTTACAGGTAATTTTTTCTTTCTATCAATGTAAGCATACATTACTTGATTGATATCTGTTGCAAATTCTATCCAAGAACCTTTAAAAGGAATTACTCTTGCAGAATACAACTTGGTTCCATTCGCATGGAATGATTGACCGAAGAAAACCCCTGGAGAACGGTGCAACTGAGAAACGATAACACGTTCTGCTCCGTTAATGATAAAGGTTCCTGAATTGGTCATGTATGGAATTGTTCCCAAATACACATCCTGAACGATGGTTTCAAAATCTTCATGTTCTGGATCTGTACAGTACAATTTTAAACGAGCTTTTAAAGGTAAACTGTACGTTAAACCTCTTTCGATACATTCTTGAAGAGAGTATCTTGGTGGATCTACAAAATAATCTAAAAACTCTAACACAAAATTGTTGCGTGTGTCAGTAATTGGGAAATTGTCCATAAAGGTTTTATACAAACCTTCATTACTTCTTTCATCAGCCTTAGTTTTTAACTGGAAAAAGTCTTGGAAAGACTTGATCTGAATATCTAAAAAGTCCGGATATTCTGTACTTAGTTTGGCTGAGGCAAAGTTAACTCTTGTATTATTTTTCGTTGCCAAAGGTGAAAAAATTTAGTTGTGAATTAATAATTCTATTCTTTTTCTAGCTTTTTTTGGGCTTGCGTAAACAAGAACTGTATAAACGCAAAAAATGGTTTAGGTCTAACCCGTATGGGAAAGACCTAAACCTATAAGGTTTTGAGTAGTAAAAATTACTTCAACTCAACTTTTGCTCCTACTTCTTCTAATGAAGCTTTGATTCCTTCTGCCTCGTCTTTAGCGATTCCTTCTTTAATGTTAGATGGAGTTCCGTCTACTAATTCCTTAGCTTCTTTTAATCCTAAACCTGTTAATTCTTTAACAGCTTTTACAACTTTCAACTTAGAAGCACCAGCTTCAACCAATACTACATCAAATTCAGTTTTTTCTTCTGCAGCTTCACCAGCTCCAGCAGCACCACCTCCAGCAGCTACAGCTACAGCAGCAGCAGCAGGCTCGATACCGTACTCTTCTTTTAATATAGTTGCTAATTCGTTAACTTCTTTTACTGTTAAGTTTACTAATTGTTCTGCGAAATCTTTTAATTCTGCCATTTTCTCGTTTCTTTAAAGTTTTTATATTAATTTATTTGTGCGCTTAATTTATTCTGGACGCTCTGATAAAGTCTTAACGATTCCAGAAAGCTTTTGACCACCTGATTGTAAAGCTGATACAACGTTTTTAGCAGGTGATTGTAATAACGTAATGATGTCTCCGATAACTTCATCTTTAGACTTGATACTTACAAGTGCTTCTAACTGATTATCTCCTACATATACAGCTTCTTCTACATAAGCTCCTTTTAACAAAGGCTTTTCAGATTTTGCTGACTTACGAAATTCTTTGATTAATTTTGCAGGTGCATTCCCTACTTCAGAGTACAATACAGACGTATTTCCTTTTAAGATAGTAGGCAATTCTCCAAAGTCTTTTTCAGACTTCTCCATTGCTTTTTCTAGCAATGTATTTTTTACAACAGATAATTTGATACCTGCTTTAAAACAAGCTCTTCTTAAGTTTGAAGTTGTTGCTGCATCCAATCCTGAAATATCAGCAATGTAAATTACTCCATTATCCTCTAATTGGCTTGTCAAATCTTCAATTACTTGAAATTTTTCTTCTCTTGTCATTGTGTATAAGTTTTAACAGCTAATTAAAGTGATTTGGTATCCAACTGAACTGAAGGAGACTGTGTACTAGAGATAAATGCACTCTTGATGTAAGTTCCTTTAGCCGCTGTTGGCTTCAACTTAATTATCGTTTGAATTAATTCATTTGCGTTTTCCGTCAATTTCTGAGCATCAAAAGAAACTTTACCGATAGCAGCATGAACAATACCTGTTTTGTCTACTTTAAAGTCAATTTTACCTGCTTTTACTTCAGAAACAGCCTTGCTAATGTCCATTGTTACTGTTCCTGTTTTTGGGTTAGGCATTAAACCTCTAGGTCCTAAGATACGTCCTAACGGCCCTAATTTACCCATTACAGAAGGCATTGTAATGATCACATCAACATCAGTCCATCCTGATTTAATTTTTGCTAAATACTCGTCCAACCCAACATAATCAGCTCCCGCTTCTTTTGCTTCTGCTTCTTTGTCTGGAGTTACTAAAGCTAAAACTTTAACATCTTTTCCCGTTCCGTGAGGTAAAGTTACTACTCCACGAACCATTTGATTTGCCTTTCTTGGATCTACTCCTAAACGCAAAGCGATATCAACAGATGCATCAAAATTAGCTGATGTAATTTCTTTTACTAAAGTAGATGCTTCATTCAAAGAATAAACTTTAGAACGGTCAACCTTAGCTTGAGCTTCTTTTTGCTTTTTTGTTAATTTTGCCATGTCTTACTTGTCTATTAATTAAAATGGAGCTTCTCCACTTACTGTTACACCCATTGATCTTGCAGTACCTGCAATCATTTTCATTGCCGACTCTACTGTGAAAGCATTTAAGTCTGGCATTTTATCTTCCGCAATAACTTTTACTTGATCCCAAGTAATATCTGCTACTTTTTTACGGTTAGGTTCTCCTGACCCCCCTTTTAGTTTTGCAGCTTCTAAAATCTGAACTGCAGCTGGTGGAGTTTTTACTACAAACTCAAAAGATTTATCCGAGTATACTGTAATAGCAACTGGCAATACTTTTCCTTGTTTGTCTTGAGTTCTTGCATTAAACTGCTTACAGAACTCCATAATGTTAACTCCGGCAGCACCTAAAGCAGGACCTACTGGTGGTGAAGGATTTGCTTGCCCTCCCTTTACCTGTAATTTTACAATCTTACTTACTTCTTTTGCCATTTTAATATAAAATTAAATTAAGCCTTGTACTTATAAGTTGGAAGCCAGCACAAAACTAAATTGTAACATTCTTATTTATGATATTTTATCTACTTGCATATAGTTTAATTCTAATGGTGTTTTTCTTCCAAAAATCTTAACCATTACTTCTAACTTACGCTTATCTTCGTGAATTACTTCGATTATTCCATCAAACCCATTGAAAGGTCCATCTACTACTTTAACGGTCTCACCAACAGTGTAAGGTATTGCAACATTGTTATCTGCTTCTACAGTCAATTCATCTACTTTACCTAACATTCTGTTAATTTCACTTTGTCTCATCGGAACAGGATCTCCTCCTTTAGTTTCTCCTAAAAAACCAATTACTCCTGTAACCGCTTTTATTACGTGAGGAACTTCTCCACTTAAATTTGCCTGAACCATTACATATCCAGGAAAATAAACACGCTCTCTTGTACTTTTTTTCCCGTTACGTACTTGAACGACTTTTTCTGTAGGTACCAAAACCTGATCGACATAATCAGACAGACCAAATCTTGCTATATCTTGTTCAATATAAGACTTGACCTTATTTTCCTGACCTCCGATTGCTCTTACTACATACCATTTCTTTACAGAATCAGCCATAACTACTTTTTACTTTATAATATTAAAAAAACCTTCTAATGCCTTTTGAAAACCTTGATCTACAGCAAATACTACTACGGCAAATACAATAGTAAATACAGCTACTACTACAGTAGATTTCTGAGCTTCTTCTTTAGACACCCAAGTCATTTCATCTTTTAATTCTGAAAATGACGACTTTACGTATTCTATAATATTCATATTATTTTTCTTAAAAAGTGGTGCAAAGATATAAAATTATTCAACACGCAAATAACTTTATATCTTTTTTTAATTTTCTTGTTAAAAAAAGGAACTATATAAAATATAATTCCTTTGTTTTTGCACGGGCGGAGAGGCTCGAACTCCCGACACCTGGTTTTGGAGACCAGTGCTCTACCAACTGAGCTACGCCCGTAAAAAAGGAGCTTAGCTTATACTAAGCTCCAAATATTATAATATAATCTTTATGATTACAAGATTTCAGTAACCTGACCAGCTCCTACTGTTCTACCTCCTTCACGGATTGCGAAACGTAATCCTACGTTCATTGCAATTGGAGAGTGTAAATCTACAGTAATAGTTAAGTTATCTCCTGGCATTACCATCTCTACTCCATCAGGTAAATTGATAGTTCCTGTTACGTCTGTTGTACGTACGTAGAACTGTGGACGGTAGTTGTTGTGGAATGGAGTGTGACGTCCACCTTCTTCTTTTTTCAAGATATAAACCTCTGCCTTAAATTTGTCGTGTGGAGTTACAGAACCTGGCTTACAGATCACCATACCTCTTTTGATTTGAGACTTTTCAATACCTCTTAACAAAATACCTACGTTATCTCCTGCTTCACCTCTATCTAAAATCTTACGGAACATCTCAACTCCAGTAATAGTAGAAGTTAATTTTTCAGCACCCATACCAATAATATCAACAGCTTCACCTGTTAATGCAACTCCAGTTTCGATACGTCCTGTAGCAACAGTACCACGTCCTGTAATAGAGAAAACATCTTCAATTGGCATTAAGAAATCTTTATCTACTTCTCTTGTTGGCTCTTCAATCCATTCATCAACAGCATTCATTAATTCTAAGATTGTCTCAACCCATTTTGGCTCATCGTTCAATCCTCCTAATGCAGATCCTTGAATTACTGGAGTATTATCACCATCGTAGTCATAGAAAGACAACAAGTCTCTAACTTCCATATCTACTAACTCTAACAACTCCTCATCATCAACCATATCAACTTTGTTTAAGAAAACAACGATACGAGGAATACCAACCTGACGTCCTAACAAGATGTGCTCACGAGTTTGTGGCATAGGTCCATCAGTTGCAGCTACTACCAAAATAGCACCATCCATCTGTGCAGCTCCAGTTACCATGTTCTTTACATAATCGGCGTGACCTGGACAGTCAACGTGAGCGTAGTGACGTTTTTCAGTCTCATACTCTACGTGAGATGTGTTAATAGTAATACCTCTTTCTTTTTCTTCTGGTGCATTATCGATCGTATCGAAATCTCTTACTTGAGCTCCAGTTACTTTTGCCAATACAGTAGTAATAGCAGCAGTTAAAGTAGTTTTACCGTGGTCAACGTGTCCGATTGTACCGATGTTTAAGTGCGGTTTCGAACGGTCAAATGTTTCCTTTGCCATGATTCTTAATTTTTATTCTTAGTTATATATTTAGTGTTTATTCTTAAAACCTTTACGATTTTGAGCCAATGACGGGATTTGAACCCGTGACCTCATCCCTACCAAGGATGCGCTCTACCAACTGAGCTACACCGGCAATGGTATATTTGATATTAAATACTCGAACATAAGACCCATCATCTACTTCTTAACATCTCATATCTAAAATCCGATATAACTTTTTAGCTCTAAACAAAAACCATCTTATGAAGATAATTTTCTTAATGAACTTTTTTGAGCGGGAGACCGGGTTCGAACCGGCGACATTCAGCTTGGAAGGCTGACGCTCTACCAACTGAGCTACTCCCGCTTATTTCAACTTTAATAAAGTTTAAAATTGTGGTGAGAGAAGGATTCGAACCTTCGAAGACATAGTCAGCGGATTTACAGTCCGCCCTCGTTGGCCACTTGAGTATCTCACCAATCCAATAATGTTATGGAACTTAAACAAGTAATTACCTTCTTGTTTTCTTGAGCCGATGAAGGGACTCGAACCCCCGACCTGCTGATTACAAATCAGCTGCTCTAGCCAGCTGAGCTACATCGGCTTTTTTGTTATGTTAACAAGCCATAAAAAAACAGCCCGCTATCTTAACGGACTGCAAATTTATAAAGTTTTAGATATCATGCAAAAAAAACATTAAATATTTTATCTTTTTTTATTGCTGCAACTCTCTTTCCTTTTCTTTGGTCTTCATTACCTGCCTTCTCATAGAGTCTACACACAAACTAATCCCTTCCTCAAAGGTCTTTGCTTCTTTTTTAACCATTAGATCATGATTGGGAACATTCAGTTTCAATTCTGTCACTTTGTTTTCTTTCTCGCTGGTCTGCTTCACCTTTAAAAACACTTCTGCATCTACGATTTTATCGTGGAATTTCTCTAAGCCTGCTACTTTCTTTTGCACAAAGTTTACCAAATCTTTGTCTGCTGTGAAATTTACGGATTGAATGTTTACTTTCATACAGTTACTTTTTTGTGGCATTTCTAGGGTGTGCCTGGTTATATACTTGTTTTAACTTTTCTAAGCTATTGTGCGTATAAACTTGGGTAGCAGCTAAACTAGAATGCCCTAGCAATTCTTTTACTGAGTTTAGATCTGCTCCATTATTTACCAAAGTCGTTGCATAGGCATGCCTTAATACATGTGGACTTTTAACTTGCTTAGTGGAAGTCTCACTAAAATATAAATTTATAATTCGATAAACAAGTGAACTGTACAATTTAGCTCCTCTTTTTGTTACAAAGAGCGAACTGTCTTTTGTATCAATCTGACTTCTAAGTTTTAAATAACAAACCAACTCTTCCACAACTGCATCATAAAGCGGAATCATGCGCTGCTTGTTTCTTTTTCCTGTAACTTTTATGGTTTTGTTAGATAATTCTAAATCTTCTATTCTTAAGCCAATCAATTCTGCTTGTCTTATTCCTGAAGCATACAAAAGATGTATCATCATTTTGTTCCTATATTTTTCAAACTCAGACAGTCCTTTCACCTCTAAAGTTAGTGCTGCTTCTATTTCCTGTTCTGAGAAAGGAATCATTACTTTTTTTTCTTCGTTTAAGCTTTTTTGCTGTTCTACTGGGTTTTGATGGAGTTCTTCTATTTTTTGCAGAAATTTATAAAATGCTTTTAACGAACTTAACTTTCTATTGATACTCCTGTTGCTTAATTGCTTCTTTTTAAGAAACACTACCCAAGATCTTACTACATCTTTATCTACTTCCAAACAGTCTACTAAAGCCGTATTTCTAATATACACTAAAAAGTCTTTGATGTCTTTTTGATAAGCGGTAACAGTATGGCTGGAATTCTTTTTTTCCAAGCTCAGATAATCAATAAATTTTTGAAGTAATTCCATAAAACAATCTTAATAACTGGAAGATACAAAAAAAACCCTGTGGCAATCACAGGGTTTTAGTTTTTGAGCAGTTTAAGCTAATTATGCTTGTTCTGCATTTGTTTTCATACGTTGAACATAAGCTGCTTTGATTCTTTGCTTACGGTTTACAACAGATGGTTTGTTGTATTGTTGACGTTCACGCAAAGTTTTCATAGTCTTTGTACGGTCAAATTTTCTTTTGAAACGCTTTAAAGCTCTATCAATGTTTTCTCCGTCTTTTACTGGAATGATTAACATAATTTAGCACCTCCCTTCATGTCGTAATATATTTTTAGTGTTTTTTGATTCTTATTTTCGGACTGCAAAGATATACAAAATTTACGAAGCTGCAAGTATAAAAAATATAAAGTTTTTACTCTTACAACTTTAAAACATTCACCTTTTTCATCTTAAAAACTAGTCTTTTAATATGTCTCTAGAGATTACCACTTTTTGTATTTCCGTTGTTCCTTCGCCTATGGTACACAACTTACTATCTCTAAAAAATTTCTCTACAGGAAAATCCTTGGTATATCCATAACCTCCGTGAATCTGAATCGCTTCATTTGCTACCTTAACACATGTTTCAGATGCATACATTTTAGCCATTGCTCCTATAGTTGTCATTCGCTCTCCTAGTTCTTTTTTAGCTGCTGCTTTGTGTGTTAATAACTCTGATGCTTCTATTTCTGTTGCCATATCGGCCAACTTGAACGAGATTCCTTGGAACGATGAAATTGGTTTTCCAAACTGTATTCTTTCTTTAGCGTATTTTAAGGCAGCCTGATAAGCTCCTTTTGCAATCCCTAAAGACAAAGCAGCAATAGAAATTCTACCTCCGTCTAATACTTTCATAGATTGTACAAAACCTTCTCCAACTTCTCCTAAAATATTTTCTTTTGGAACCCTACAATTATCAAAAATAAGTTCTGCAGTTTCAGAAGCACGCATTCCTAATTTGTCTTCTTTTTTTCCTGATGTAAATCCAGGAGTTCCTTTCTCTACCGCAAAAGCTGTCATTCCATGAGAATCTCCTTTTGCTCCTGTTCTTGCAATTACAACAGCAATATCTCCGCTTATAGCATGGGTAATAAAATTTTTAGCACCATTTAAAATATACGCTTCTCCATCCAAAACAGCTGTAGTATTCATACCTCCTGCATCCGATCCTGTATTATGCTCTGTCAACCCCCAAGCTCCAATCCATTCTCCTGTTGCTAATTTCGGCAACCATTTCTTTTTTTGTTCATCGCTAGCAAACTGCATAATATGCCCTGTACAAAGTGAGTTGTGAGCAGCAACCGACAAACCAATAGCAGGATCTACTTTAGAAATTTCTTCTATCACCGTGATATATTCATGATAGGTAAGCCCTGCCCCTCCATAAGTTTCAGGAACTAAAACTCCCATAAACCCCATTTCTCCTAATTTCTTAAACAGTTCTACCGGAAATAATTGACTCTCATCCCATTGATTAACGTTGGGAGCAATATGAATTTTAGCAAAATCTTTTATGGATTCTGCTATCATTTTTTGGGTTTCGTTTTGCTCAAAGTTCATTCAAAAAAAGTTTTAGCTGTTTTAATGAGCGTGCAAATATAAACTTATTAACTCATATTTGTCCACTGGAAAATCTCTTATTGTTTTTAACTCTGCTAAGTTCTTAATTTCCCCCACTTTGCTTCTATAGATTACTATAGATTTTGCTTGTTTATAATTTATATAAACTATGCCTTTTAACTCATCTAACGTAGCCAGATTTACATCTATTTTTTGGATTTCTGGAGCAGAAAGCACTCTAAACTCTTTCTGAAGATTAACCAGAACCTCTTCTGGAATTCCCCAAACTTCTTTTAACTGAGCATCTGATGCAAAACCACCCAATAAGTTTCTATATTTAATAAGAGTAGCAGCTCTTTTTTCTCCGATTCCACTTATTTTTTTAAGATCATTTGTGGTTGCTTTGTTAATATCTTTTAAAACAACCTTATTTTTTATATGTTTCTTAGGCTTATCTCTTTTAATTGTCTTTTTGTTTTTTACCCAGTCTGGGAATTTAAAATACGGAGTGAGTTCTTTTAATAATGAATCTGAAATTTGAGTAATTTCCTGAAACTCTTTCCCAGAATTCACGTATTTCCCTTTTTGTCGATAAGCAAACAATCTATCTATCTGTTTGGCAGAAATTCCTAATTGGTATGCTTTGTAATCAGAAATATAATTGGGGTTAAAAGTGTAACGTTTTGGTTCTGCAGCTTGTTTCCTTAATTGATGTATTTCCTGTTGTAGTTCTTGGGTTATTACCATACTTGATTGTTCCTTTCTTGAAAAGGAATACAGCCATATAAATAGCTGTAATAGCAAAATCAAAAAAGCCAACGCAAAAATTCCATTGCGTTGACTTTTTGTATACTTTATTAAACTTCTTTTCATAACTTTTGTAAGTTATGAAAATTTCATCAATCTTCTACTTTGTGTTTGATTGCTGTTAAATATCGTTTAATTTCATGACGTACTTTAGGGGCTAAAATCACCAAACCTATTACATTGGGAAACACCATGGCAAAAATCATGGAATCTGAAAACTCTACCACTGAGTTTAACGAAGAAGAGGCTCCTACAATAATTACCAATAAGAACAATACTTTATAAGTTATATCTGCTACTTTCCCCTTTCCAAACAAATAGCTCCATCCTTGAATTCCGTAATAAGACCAAGACAACATCGTAGAAAAAGCAAATAAAATTACCGCAACCGTTAGTACAATAGAAAAATTAGGAATTGAAGAGTCAAAAGCAGCAGAAGTTAAATCTACCCCTCCTAATTGCTCTCCTGTTCCGTTCATTATTACATTACTTCCTTCAAGTTTTCCGTATTCAAACAAATTGCTTTTTAAATTGGTTATTACAATAACCAAAGCGGTCATTGTACAAATAACTACTGTATCTACAAAAGGACCTATACTTGCTACAATCCCTTCACTTGCCGGAAATTTTGTCTTTACAGCTGCATGGGCAATCGATGCAGATCCTACTCCGGCTTCATTAGAAAAGGCTGCTCTTTGAAAACCTACAATCATCACTCCTACAAAACCTCCTAATAAAGAACTACTATCAAACGCTCCTTGCCATATTTGCAATGCTGCATCAGGAATCATTTCAAAGTTTTTAAAGATGATGATTAACGAAGCTCCAACAAATAAAATTCCCATAAAGGGAACTACTTTTTCGGTTACTTGGCCAATCCTTTTAATACCTCCAATAATTACAATCCCTACCAAAACAGCTAAAAATACTCCAAAAAAGAATCCAGACTTCATTCCTGTAAGAGACATAAACTGTGCTGTTGCTTGATTGGATTGAAACATATTTCCACCTCCAAAAGAACCTCCTACAACAAAAACTGCATACATACCTGCCAATACTTTTCCTAATTTGGCTAAGTTTTTTTCTGCCAGTCCTTTTCTTAAGTAATACATAGGACCTCCGTATATTTTACCTTCATCACTTACCTCTCTGTACTTTACTCCCAAAGTAGCTTCAACAAGTTTGGTAGACATTCCTAAAAATCCAGCTAAAATCATCCAAATAATTGCTCCTGGCCCTCCTAAGGCAATGGCAACAGCAACCCCAGCAATGTTTCCTAGCCCTACGGTTGCAGACAAAGCAGCTGTTAAAGCTTGAAAATGAGTAACCACTCCAATAACAGGAGTTGTTTCTCTTTCTTTGTCAGAATCTGCTACGTCTTTAATTTTTTCGATAGAATCTCCTTCTTCAAAAGCATGATCTATTTCATCATAATCTCCTTTGGTGGCTTTAAAAGCTACTTTTAACAAACGGATATTTGCAAACTTAAAGTACAAGGTAAAAAACAGGGCTCCTACCAGTAAAATAATCAAAACAATAGGAACTGTTTTTGGTCCAATCTGAATGTCGTAGAACACTATTTGTGTAACTACATGAGATATGGGCTGAAACTTTTCTTCAATTAACTCATCAATAGAGGCAAAAGAAAATGTTGGAAAAATTACCATCAAAAATCCGACGATGGTTTGTACTTTTTTACGAATTGTTTTACTCATAAACTTCTTTAAATTTTTTAATTTGTTCAGGTCTTCCCAGTACAATGAGTTTGCAGTGGGGTTCCAAAATAGTTTTAGACGATGGGTTTACTATATACTCATCTTTTTGAGTGATAAAACCAATTACATTACAACCAGAGTTTCTTCTAACATCTAGGTCACTAATCGACTTCATCATATATTCATTAGGCAATTCTTCTACGGAAATTTCTTCTAAAAACGCATTGTTTTCTCCTTCTGCACTTAATCTATCTACAAACTTTACCAAATCTGGGGTTACTAACAAAGAGGCCATATGCTCTCCTCCTAACCGATCGGGCATAATTACATTGTTTGCTCCAGCTATTTTTAACTTTTCTACAGATTGATCGCTGCTAGACCTGCTTACAATGTTTAGTTTAGGATTGATTTGTCTTGCAGATAGTACAATATACACATTATTAGCATCTGAGGACGAAGCTGCAATTAAATGACTTGCTTTTTCTATTCCTGCATTTTGTAAAATTTCATCATTGGTTGCATCTCCTTTAATAATGGTTAAATTAGGATCGATAATACCATCTAAAATGGTTTCTTCTTTTTCGATAACCACACAGGTAATGTTAAATTTTTTTAGTTTTTCGTAGGCTTGTCTTCCGTTTCTACCAAAACCACAAATAATGGTATGTCCTTCCATTTTAGAAATCTTTTTTATTTTTTTTTTGCTCGGTAGGCTTGGGCCAATATTTCATTAGAAAAAAACTCCGAAATGGTAGTTACCAAATATCCGTATGCTACAATACTAATCAGCAATAAAAAAATGGTAAACAATTTACCACTTTCATCTAAAGGTTGTACTTCTCCAAAACCTACAGTAGTTACTGTAATAATGGTCATAAAAAAAGCATCTAACACGGTGTAATTAAACGCGATGGTAAAACCTATTGTTCCTATAATAAGAACAATCGCAAATAAAAACAAGCCTTTAAAAATTTTACTTAGCATATCGCTTTTTACAGATCAAAAACTGAGGTTCTTTTGGTGCGAATCATATCTTTTAATTTTAATAAAAAAGCTAAGGTTAAATACAATCCAAACGTAGCTCCTAGGGTTACAAAAGATATGTACACAAAAAACAACCGCACGTTTACAGTTCTTATTCCTAATCGGTCTGCCAATCTTGATGAAACATCAAAACCGTAACGCTCAAAAAAATAACGAATTTTATCAATCCAATTCATCTCAAAATTCAATATGTGGCAAGATACTAAATTGACTTTACTTTTGTAAATTCCGCTTTGTTAAATCTAACCAATCAGCAAAACTAAACCAATTAATAGTTTTAAAAACACTTAAAAACTATATTTACATCCCTTAAAAAACAGTTTTAATTACAGTATGGATTATTCGTCTTTGGTAGCACAATTTACCCAAATTTCTGACAAACAAGTTCGCGTTGTTTTGAACCTTTTAAATGATGGGGCTACAATTCCTTTTGTGGCCCGTTACAGAAAAGATCAAACAGGAGGTTTAGAAGATCATGAAATCTTTGGCATTCAGAAACAACATGAGCTGGTACAAGATCTTATTAAAAGAAAAGAATACATTATTCAAAGCCTGACAGCACAAAAAATTAACGAGAGTACATTGTTAGCCAAAATTAATGCTTGTTGGGATAAAAAAGAATTAGAAGATTTGTTTTTGCCTTACAAAAGCAAACGCAAAACCAAAGCCAGTGTAGCACGTGAAAATGGTTTGGAAGGCTTAGCCAAAATCATCATGTCTCAAAATAATTACAGTCTTAATGTTAACAAATTTGTGAAAGGCAGTATTGCAAATAACGAAGAAGCTATACAAGGAGCGTTAGACATTATTGTAGAATGGGTTACAGAGCATGTGTACAGTAGAAATCAACTAAGGCGATTGTTTGTTAGAGAAGGACTATTGTTTAGCAAACTAAAAAAAGGAAAAGAAACTGAGGCTCAGACTTACAAAACCTATTTTGATTTTGAACAAAAAGCCACCAAGGTGCCATCTCATCGCATTTTAGCCATTTTAAGAGGAACCGAAGAAGGATTGCTGAGTTCTGGAATTACTGTAGACAAAACCACTACCATAGCTCAATTAGAAAGAAATTTTGTAAAAGGAAACAGTGAATCTTCTGAATTGATACAACAAGCTTTACAAACTGCCTATAACAAAAGTTTAAAACCTGCTTTAGAAAAAGAATTGCTTAAAGAACTTAAACAAAAGGCAGATGCAGATGCCGTACAAGTTTTTTCTAAAAACCTAGAGCAATTATTGTTAGCGGCTCCTGTAGGTAAAAAGAAAACACTTGCCATTGACCCTGGGTTTAAAACAGGTTGCAAGGTGGTTTGCTTAAATACCCAAGGAGATTTGTTAGAAGATACTGTTGTTTATCCACATCCTCCGCAACATCAAACACATAAAACTATAGCTACTTTAACTCATTTGGTAAACAAGCACCAAATAGAAGTTATTGCCATAGGAAATGGAACAGCGGGTAGAGAAACTGAAAGTTTGGTAAAATCAATTCGTTTTGAGCATTCTGTTGAAATTTATATGGTGAATGAAGACGGTGCTTCTATCTATTCTGCTTCAGCAATTGGAAGAGAAGAGTTTCCTGAGCACGACATTACCGTACGTGGTGCTGTAAGTATAGGACGTAGGTTGATGGATCCATTGGCAGAATTGGTAAAAATAGATCCAAAATCTTTGGGCGTGGGTCAATACCAACATGATGTAGATCAAAGCATGCTAAAAAAAGAGTTGGATCATATCGTAGAAAAATGTGTAAACAAAGTTGGTGTTCAACTGAATACTGCTAGTAAATATTTATTGCAATACATTGCAGGTATTGGCTCTGGTTTGGCTCAGAATATTGTTGATTATAGGAAAGAAAATGGAATGTTTACCAACATCAATCAACTAAAAAAAGTACCTCGTTTAGGAAACAAAGCTTTTGAACAATGCGCTGGTTTTTTACGAGTGCAAGGCAATCAACCTTTAGACAATACTGGAGTTCACCCAGAACTATACAAAGAAACCGAACTGATAGCCAAACAGTTAAAAATATCTGTAAAAGAAATGATTGGAAACCAAAGTATTTTGTCTTTGACTAAAGATATTTATTTACAAGAGAAACTTGGAAAATTGACTTTAATCGATTTACTGAACGAATTGGCTAAACCGAACCAAGACCCTAGAAAACAAGAAGATCAATTAAGCTTTGATAAAAACATTACCCATATTGAAAATTTACACGAAGGAATGATTCTACAGGGGCAAGTAACCAATATTACCAATTTTGGTGCTTTTGTAGATTTGGGAATTAAGGAAAATGGGTTGATTCATATTTCTCAAATTACAGATCGATACATTTCATCTCCTAATGATGTGTTGCATCTAAATCAGGTGGTAAAAGTAAAAATTCTGCAACTAGATGTAAGCAACAAACGTATAGGATTAACAATGAAAATATAATGAGTTCGACTTAGAAACTAGAAATCAAGAAACTTGAATCAACAACGCTTATCTTCGTAAAAAATCAATTATGAAAAACTTAGTAGTACTTACAGGAGCAGGAATTAGTGCCGAAAGCGGAGTAAAAACGTTTAGAGACCATAATGGATTGTGGGAAAACCATAATGTAATGGATGTGGCTTCTATTGATGGTTGGCATAGAAACCCAGAATTGGTGTTGGACTTTTACAATCAACGAAGATCAAAAGCAGCAAGCGTTTTTCCCAATAAAGCACATACTTATTTAGCCTTATTACAAAAACAGTTCAATGTAACTATAATTACTCAGAATGTAGATGACTTGCACGAACGTAGTGGTAGTAAAAACGTAATCCATTTACACGGAAAACTCTCCGAAGTAAAAAGCTTTAACAACCCAGCTTATATAAAAGATATTGGTGGTGATAAAATACAGTTAGGCGATTTTTGCCCAGAAGGACATCAACTTAGACCTAATATTGTTTGGTTTGGTGAAGAAGTACCTATGCTAAACAAAGCTGCTGAAATTTGTGAAACTGCTGATGTTTTTGTGATTATTGGTACCAGTTTACAAGTATACCCTGCTGCAGGACTGATTTACAACGTCCCCAAAAATACTCCGGTATTTATTATCGATCCAAAAGTAGATGAAATAGAGGTACCCAAACATTATACTTGTATACAAGAATCTGCTGTAAAAGGAGTAAAAATTTTAGAACAACACTTAAAAGCTTTGTAAATTGGCCAATTTAGAACAATTAACATATCAATATCTAGGCTTTAAAGATCAACCTAATTTATGGTTAGACAACTCTTTTTTTGACTATCCGCAAATAAACCTGCCTTTTTCTGACACTATAAATCTCTCTGATATTGATACTACAAAACATTACAGGTTGGGAAAACTAGTAGAAATATTTTATCAAAAAAATTTAGAAAAACTTACCAACTACACTCCCTTAGCCAACAACATACAATTGCAAATAAACAAACACCAGACTATTGGAGAACTGGATTTTATTTGTAGTACACCTTCTGGAATTCAGCACATAGAACTCACATATAAATTTTACTTGTACAAAACAGATATTCCTTATGAAATTGATCGATGGGTAGGCCCCAACTTAAGAGATTCTTTAGTTAAAAAACTAACAAAATTAAAAGAAAAACAATTTCCTCAGCTATATCATAAGGCTACTCAAAAGTTATTAACAAGCATAGGAATTCCTGTGAATGAGATTCAACAATCCGTTCATTTCAAAGCACAATTATACATTCCTTTAAGCTTAGTGAATCATACTTTTCCAAACATTAACAAAAATTGCATTAAAGGTTATTATATCAGTTACAAAGAAATAGACTACTTATTTCCAATGGCCTTATATCATGTTCCTAAAAAACAAGACTGGTTAATTGACCCTAAATACAATAACAAGTGGATGACCTATGTAGAAGTCAAACCAATTATTTTAGAACAAATTGCTGTAAAACATAGTCCATTAATTTGGATAAAACGCAATGATAAATTTGAACGTTTTTTTGTTACTTTTTGGTAAACACTAGCCTTTGCGTATCATTCTTTTCTAATACATCTTTGTGTTATCTTTACCAACAAATAAAAACATGCACCCTAACAATCCTTTTCAGAACAATTACGACTTTGATAAGCTTACTAGAGTAAATTCAGCTTTGCAAAAATATGTTTTTGTAAATGCATACGGAAATCAAACCATAAAGTTTGCCGATAAAGATGCTGTAAAAGAGTTGAACAAAGCACTATTGCAGCTGTATTACTATTTAGATTACTGGGATCTTCCAAAGCAAAATTTATGTCCACCCATTCCTGGACGTTTGGATTATTTGTTACATGTTGCTGATTTACTAGACAACAAAAAAGACATTCATTTGTTAGACATAGGTACAGGAGCTAATTTAATTTATCCGATTTTAGGAACTTGTCATTTTAATTGGCTATGTACAGCGAGTGAGGTTGATAACGAATCTATTAATAATGCCAAAGATATTGTTAAAAATAATCCTCTTTTAACAACTATAACCATTAGACCACAACGTTTTAAAAACTCTATTTTAGAAAACATTATTCAACCCAATGACTATTTTGATGTAGTGGTATGCAATCCTCCGTTTTTTAAAAATTCTTTTGATGCAGCTCAAAAAAACAACCAAAAAAATAAAAATTTAAAACTCACCGAAAAAGAAAACCTCAACTTTGGAGGAACATCTAACGAATTGTGGTGCAAAGGTGGCGAAGAAACTTTTGTAAAAAAAATGGCCGAAGAAAGTGTTTTATTTAAAACTCAGGTAGGATGGTTTACTTCTTTAGTTTCTCAAAAAGAACATTTAAAAAACATTAAAAGAGCCATTAACAAAACCAATCCTACAGAAGTAAAAATTGTAGACATGCAACAAGGAAACAAGCAAAGTAGGTTTGTGGCTTGGAGGTATTAAAAACCCTCGTCATCTTAATAAAAATGCGAGGGCTTTCCAACTTTATTAAATAAAATCGAAGAACGACTACATGCTTTTTGCTGCTTCTAAGAAAGTAGCCAAACCGCTATCTGTTAAAGGATGTTTCATTAAACCTTCAATAGCTTTTAATGGTCCTGTCATCACATCGGCACCAATTTTAGCACAGTCTACAATATGCATCGTATGACGTACAGAAGCAGCTAAAATTTCAGTTTCAAAACCGTAATTATCGTATACTTCTCTAATTTCCTGAATTAAGTGCAATCCATCTGTAGAAATATCATCCAAACGACCAATAAATGGAGATACATACGTTGCTCCAGCTTTTGCAGCTAATAATGCTTGTCCTACAGAAAAAACTAAAGTTACATTGGTTTTAATGCCCTTTTCGCTAAAGTATTTACACGCTTTAATTCCGTCTTTTATCATTGGTAATTTTACCACAATTTGTGGATTTAAGGCTGCCAAAGCTTCTCCTTCTTTTACCATTCCATCAAAATCTACTGAAAGTACCTCTGCACTTACATCTCCATCAACAGCATCGCAAATATCACGATAGTGTTGTAAGATGTTTTCCTCTCCAGAAATCCCTTCTTTAGCCATTAATGATGGATTGGTTGTTACCCCATCTAACACTCCTAATGCTTGCGCTTCCTTAATTTGTTCAAGGTTTGCTGTGTCGATAAAAAATTTCATTTTTTCTATTTTTTGTTAATTATTTTTTCCAAATATGTTCCATTTCTTCTAGTGTTTTTCCTTTGGTTTCAGGTACAAACTTCCACACTATTAACGTTGCTAACAATCCCATCACACCGTAAATCCAATAGGCAAAACCATGGTTGAATTGCTCCACAAGATAAGTATTTTTATCCATCATAGGGAAAGTCCAAGAAACTAAATAATTAGAAATCCACTGGGCTGCTACTGCTACTGCCAATGCTTTGCCTCTAATTTTATTGGGAAAAATTTCTGCCAACAACACCCAGCATACCGGCCCCCAGCTCATGGCAAAACCTGCTACGTAAACCAACATACAAAGCAATGCAAAAACTCCCATAGATTTGCTATAAAAAGTTCCTCCTAAAGCAAACATCGCAGTTGCCATCCCCAATGCTCCAATAATCATTAAAGGTTTTCTTCCATACTTATCAACTGTTTGAATGGCCAATATTGTAAAGGCTAGGTTTACCCCACCCACAATTATGGTTTGCAACAAAGCGGTATCGGTTCCTGAGCCCATGCTTTTAAAAATTTCGGGAGCATAGTACAACACCACGTTGATTCCTACAAACTGCTGAAATACAGAAAGTAATACTCCAATAATAATTACAGGTACTCCAAAAGAGAACAATTTACCTGAGGTTGTTTCTATAGTTCCTTTAATTTCTTCTAAAATAGAATTTGCTTTAGAAGCTCCATTTACTTTGGTCAACACCTCTAATGCCTTTTCAGGTTGCTGTTTTAACACCAAAGATCTAGGAGTATCGGGCACCGTAAATAAAAAGAATAAAAAGAGAGAGGCTGGGATAATTTCCGAAGCAAACATCCATCTCCATCCTATAGTATCTATCCAAGAATCGTCTCCTTGTGAAGCAATGTAATAATTGACAAAATACACTACTAACATTCCAAAAATAATAGCAAATTGATTCATTGAAACCAATTTTCCACGAATGTTAGCGGGTGCAATTTCTGCAATATACAATGGCGACAACATAGAAGCTAGTCCAACACCAATTCCTCCTATAACCCTATACACAATAAAAGTACTCATAAAAGTATGATCGCCTTCACCTATGGTTTTTACTAGCATTTCTGGCATAGCAGAACCAATAGCTGATAGCAAAAACAAAATGGCTGCTAGAATCAATCCCTTTTTACGGCCTAATTTTTTACTAACCAACCCTCCAAACAAACCACCAATAATACAACCAATCAATGCACTAGAAACCAACATTCCTAAGGTAGAGTTGGCTGCAGATTCTTCCAATCCTTTGGGAAGTACAAAAAAGTGTTCTAAAGAACTAACAGTTCCTGAAATTACTGCGGTGTCGTAACCAAACAACAAGCCCCCAAGGGTTGCTACTAAGGTTAATTTGGTTAAATATGCGGATTGTGATGTACTCATAATAAAAAAATTAGATATGTATTGGGCTTACTAACGCTAGCATTTTTTATAACTTTTTTAAGGATTAAATATGGTTGTTTACAATATTTTCGAACAACTCTTGCTTACCACTTATACTTTGTAACTCTCCGTTTTCTTTAGCAATGGCATACAAATCTTCAAAAGTTAATTTTCCTTCTTCAAATGCTTTTCCTTTTCCTGCATCAAAAGAAGCATATCTTTTTTCTCTTAACGCTTTGTAGTCTGATTCTCTTAAAATTCTATCAGCAACCAATAAACCTCTTGCAAAAGTATCTGCACCCCCAATGTGTGCTAAAAATACATCTTCTAGGTCTGTTGAGTTTCTTCTTATTTTTGCATCAAAGTTGATTCCACCTCCTTGCAAACCTCCATTTTCTAAGAATACCAACATGGCTTCTGCCGTTTCTTGAATGTTATTTGGGAATTGATCTGTATCCCATCCGTTTTGGTAATCTCCACGGTTTGCATCAATACTTCCTAACATACCTGCTTGTGCCGCTACATCCATTTCGTGTTGCATCGTGTGGCTTGCTAAAGTTGCGTGGTTTACTTCTAAATTAATCTTAAAGTCGTCTTGCAGTCCATGTTTGTTTAAAAAACCAATCACAGTAGCAGCATCAAAATCGTACTGATGTTTGGTCGGTTCCATAGGCTTAGGTTCTACAAAAAAGTTTCCTTTAAACCCTTTATTACGTGCATAATCTCTTGCCATTCCTAAAAACTGTCCCATGTGGTTTAACTCACGTCCCATATCTGTGTTTAATAAAGACATGTACCCTTCACGTCCTCCCCAAAACACGTAGTTTTCACCACCTAATTCCATTGTTGCATCCAAAGCCAATTTAATTTGAGCTCCAGCTCTTGCTACTACTTCAAAGTTTGGGTTTGTAGAAGCACCATTCATATAACGTGGGTTAGAAAAACAGTTGGCTGTTCCCCACAATAATTTTACTCCACTCTCTTCTTGCTTTTGTTTAATGTAGGCTACAATTTCTTTCAAACGAGCTTCAGACTCTTCAAAAGTTGCTCCTTCTTGTACCAAATCAAAATCATGAAAACAATAATAATCAAATCCCATTTTGGTAATAAACTCAAAAGCGGCATCTGCTTTGTCTTTAGCTGCCTGGATTGGATCTGCATTTTGATCCCACTCAAAATTTTGAGTTCCTGGTCCAAAAGGATCAGAGCCTTGACCACAGAACGTATGCCAATACGCTACAGAAAATTTAAAATGTTCTCTCATTGTTTTTCCTGCAACTACTTGGTCTGGATTGTAATATTTGTAAGCTAAAGGATTTTTTGAATCTTTTCCTTCGAACTTAATTTCTCCTATTCCTTTGAAGTACTCTTTACTTCCGATGGTTAATTTTGACATAATTTATAAATTGTATATTATTTTAATTTTGATTCTAATGCTTTTAGCCATTTTTGATAAGCAGTTTCTAATGCTTCTTTTTGTTGACTATCTGCTTGGTGAGTTTTGATATTATTCTCCTGAGCAAAAGCTGCTTCTAAACTTTCTATTTCTCCTGCTCCATATCCTGCCCCTATAGCAGCACCTACAGCTCCCGAAGTTTCTTTTACCTGAATTTCTGCTTCTGTTAGTGTAGCAATAGTAGTTGCAAAAATCTGAGATTGAAACATATTATCGTTTCCTACTTTTATCACTTTAGGGTTTAGCCCCAACTCTTTCATACAACGAATTCCGTACACAAAAGAAAAAGCAATTCCTTCTAAACAAGCTCTAACCATGTGGTTTAGTCCATGTTTAGCAAACTGTAATCCTTCAAACTGAGCTCCTACAATTTGATTGTTTAGCATACGTTCTGCTCCGTTTCCAAAAGGTAAAAAAGACAAACCTTCTGCTCCTGAAGCAACCTCTTGAGCCATTTTTTCTAGCTCAAAATAATCTTTATCCGATGCCAAATTATTACGCAACCAAGCATATGCACTACCTGTTCCGTTAATGCACAATAAAACTCCTAACTTTCTATCGTTTATACTATGGTTGATGTGGGCAAAAGTATTTACACGCTGATTGACATCATATTTTAACTGATCTACTACTCCATACACCACTCCAGATGTACCTCCTGTAGCAGCAATTTCTCCTGCTTTTAATACATTTAAAGAAAACGCATTGTTAGGCTGATCACCTGCTCTGTAAGATACCATTGCTTTAGGACTAAAACCGAATTTCGTTGCCATTTCTGTTGAAATTTGTCCTTGATTTGCAAAAACAGGAACAATTTTCGGGAACAAATCCGTTGCAAATCCAAAATGATCTACTATGGTTTTACTTAATTCTTCTTTCTTAAAATCCCACAAAACTCCCTCTGAAAGTCCTGTAGCTGTAGTCGTTATTTGATTGGTAAATTTGTAGGCAATATAATCTCCAGGTAACATAATTTTTGCAATCTGTTGATACGCTTCTGGTTCGTTTTCCTTTATCCAAGCCAATTTAGATGCTGTAAAATTCCCTGGGGAATTCAACATACTTTCTAAACATTTTTCTGCTCCAATTTGTTCAAACGCTTTATTTCCTACCTCAACAGCTCTACTATCACACCAAATAATAGCAGGTCTAACTACTGCCCCGGTATTTGTTAAAGTAACCAAACCATGCATTTGGTAAGCAACACCAATAGCAGTTACTTTGTTTCTTGGTTCTTCTGTTTTTTCAAAAAGTCGATTGGTTACTTTTAATACATTTTCCCACCAATCTTCTGGATGTTGCTCTGCCCAGTTTTCTTTGGGGGCATTCATTTTCATTTCCCTATCGGGATAACTAGCTGTAGCCAGTACCTTTTTTGTCTGATTGTTGTACAAAACTGCTTTTACAGACGAACTTCCTAAATCAAAACCTATTGATAACATCGTTTCTTGGATTAATATGTTTAGTTTTGTTTCAAATCCACAAAACCAAAACAACTTAGTTTACTTTTTAAACAAAGTAAAAATAACAAAAAATACAATCAAAAATTAAAAGAGCAGCATATTTTTATGCACTATGTATAATTTTGACTTAAGAACACTATAAATATGATAGAAACCTCTGTAGACTGTGTCATTTTTGGATTTCAGAATGAAAGTCTAAAAGTGCTTCTGATTAAAAGAAAAAACGAACCTTCTAAAGGATTGATGGCCTTACCTGGTGATTTTTTAGACGAAGATGTTAGCATTTATGATAGTGCAAAAAACACTCTAAAAATGATAACTGATTTAGATGACATCTATTTGGAACAAATTAAAGCATTTGGAGAAACCCACCGATACCCTGGCAAACGAGTGGTTACCATTAGTTACTATGCATTAATCAACATAGAAAATTACTCGCCACACGCAGGTTATACTGCCGAAAAACTAGAATGGTGTGATGTGGACAAACTACCAGAGCTAGCATTTGATCATAAAGAAATTATTGAATCTGCACACAGAAGACTTAAAAGAAGAGTTAGACACGAACCTATTGGATTTAACTTGTTGCCCGAAATATTTAGTTTAACCAATTTACAACATTTGTACGAAGCCATTTTACAAATAGAACTAAATAAACGTAATTTTAGAACAAAATTAAATCAAATGAAATTACTAATTAATACTGGAAAAAAACAAAAAAATGTTGCCCATAAACCTGCTGTGTTGTATCGTTTTGATGAGGAAGTATATCAAAAATTAAAAGAAGACGGATTTTATTTTAAACTATAAATCATAAAACAATGAAAAAGTTACCTATAGCAATCCTTTATTTTCTGTGCTTAACAGTTCAATTACATGCTCAAAAAGAAGTAAAGTTGGCCTACAGACCTGCCGAAGATGTTAAATGGTCGGGAACTGTACATAGTGAAAAAACAAATATTTTACGCCTTTCTAACATAGCTGAACCCAGTATTTTAATTTATTCCCCAAAAAAGGAAATCAATACAGGGACTGCTGTGGTAATTGCTCCAGGAG
Source organism: Ochrovirga pacifica (assembly GCF_000220525.1). Taxonomy (GTDB): domain Bacteria; phylum Bacteroidota; class Bacteroidia; order Flavobacteriales; family Flavobacteriaceae; genus Ochrovirga; species Ochrovirga pacifica. Next base: position 45,220 of record NZ_AFPK01000027.1, read on the forward strand.
GTGGTTTACGCATTAACAGTATAGAAAGTGAGGGAACTATGGTTGCCGATTGGTTGGTAAAAAAAGGAGTTACTGCCATTGTATTAAAGTACCGATTGGTTCCTTCGGAAAAAGGTAAAGTAAGCGGAACTGCTGAACAAAAAGAAGAATTGTTGCAAAAAGTATTTCCATACGCTATCTCTGATGCACTTAGTGCTATTGATTATGTAAGAAAAAATGCAGCTGATCTGGGTGTAGACCCTACTAAAATTGGAATGATGGGATTTTCTGCTGGGGGTGCTGTAACTATGGGAGTTGCTTACAATTACAAAACTACAAACAGACCCGATTTTTTGGTTCCCATATATCCTTGGACATCTAAATACTCCGTAAGAAAACCTCAAGATAACGAACCTCCAATGCTTATTGTTTGTGCAACAAACGATCCTTTAGATTTGGCTATGGGAAGCATACACCTGTACACCTCTTGGAAAGAAATGGGTTTTAGTGTAGCCCTGCACATGTATGCCAAAGGCGGACATGGTTTTGGTATGCTAAAACGAAATACTCCATCGGACACTTGGATAGAGCGTTTTTACGACTGGGCTTTAAGCGAAAAGCTGATTGTTCCTATAAGCAAAGTAGAATAATTTATAAAAAAAANAGTA
>NZ_AFPK01000026.1 GCF_000220525.1 Ochrovirga pacifica
TCTAAACACCCAACAGCAAAATTATTGTTACTGATGGTAAAACTCCACTTCTTCTAAACGATTGATTTCATCAATTATTTACTTAAAAAAAAGCATCTGTTTTACTACAGATGCTTTTCTAAATTAAACTACGATAAACTAACTAAACTATATATTTTTAAAATTCGTTTTTCCCAAATTCACTTTCAATAAACTTAGATTTGTTTCTTAATTTGTTAAAGGTATACGTTAAGTTTAAGCTTACAATATCTACTTCGTATACATAGTTAGTGGTGGTATAAAACTCATCAGGCCTCCATGTAGTAATACGTTGTTCGTTAGATTTTAACAAGCCCATGTCTATGTTTTGCCATTGTAAAGTAGCAGTTAAACTATCATCCAAAAACGATTTTCTAAAGGTTAGATTTGGTGTGTAAAACCTTGAATCTTCTCCCATCGCTGTATTTCTATCCGATATGTAATTCAATGCTAACTGTACAGAAGCATTTTCCCAAAAATTGTAGGTAGAGTTAAAGTTTACAGAGTAAATGGTCGATTCACTATCAATTGTATACGATCTAGTGTTTCCATCTCTATGATCAAAATTAAATACACCATCAATTGCGTAATTGTACACGTTTGCACCAATAAAATTGGTCCAGTTTTTCGTAGGCTTTAACGTTGCCCCTACTTCTATACCAATAGCGTTGCTCTTTCCTACATTTGAAAACACACGGTTGATGATGCTATCATTAACCACATAATTCCCCGGATTGTTTGCATCTTCTTCATAAGCCAAAGCATTTACACGGTTGATGACATTTTTGGTATGTCTGTAATAAGCCGTTGCATAAATAGAATTTCCTCCTTTAAACTTTTTATTTACTCCCAATTCTACCAAATCGATAAACTCAGGTCTCAATTGGTTGTCCCCTTGCTCGTACACTTCTGAGTGCTCACGCTCTGCAAAACTGTTCATTTTAAAGGTGGTGGTACGCTGAACTCTTTTACTATAGGCAGCTTTTACGCTTGTTTTTTTGTTGATATTGTACTGCAAAGATGCCGAAGGAAACAATTTGAAATAATCGTAATTATACACGTTGTTTTCTGTATCTGAGGCTAATTTCTCTTTGTACTCTCTGTCCATATATTCTCCACGTACACCTGCTGCATAATCCCAGTTATTTTTGCTTCCAGACAATTGCGCATAAGCAGAGTGAATGATTCTTTTCAACTCAATATCACTAGAGAACTCTTTCACTTGGCTAAAATCACTTACAGGTCTTCTGTCTCCTGAATTATTTCTTAAGTAAGTAAAGTCTCCCTCGTGGTTTAAATGTCTAAACTGGTATCCTGTTTCAATTTTACCAATTGTCATGGGTTTCCATTCATAATCTAAGTTGTAACGGATTCCATTTAATGGATTGTCGTTGGTGTTGTATTCTTGCTGGTAAATGGTTTGGTAGTCAGTATCATTTACGTTGTCATTTTCGGTTGGCCCTCCTAAAAACGTGTACTCGTACAAGAAAGAAGTTGACAGTTTAGATTTGTTATCAAATGTATGTGCATAATCAAAACTACCCAAAGCAAAATCTCCTTTACGAGTTCTTAAGTTGTGGTTGTAGTAGGCAAACCTTGATGCAGGGTCTATAGTTGCTGCTCCTTTAGGATCGTTTACTGTGTAATTATCGTAGTAAATGTCTGCCAAACGATCTTTTTGTTTTTTCCCAGCATACACCCCAACAGAAAACTCATCTTTGTCATTTGGTGTATAATCTACTGTAAAACGACCGTTATAACTAACATCATCAAAACTACGCTCCCCATCCGAAGGTAAAAAACGTTGAGTATCGTCCGAAGTGTCGTTTGGTGTTCCTTGATTGTTGTAAATATTCAATCCTCCTTCTCTTCTACCCGATTTGTCGTTTCGTTGGTAACTTGCTCCTACAGAAAAATTCCATTTGTCTGTTCTAGTGTTATACGTTACATCAGCACCATAACGTTGTGGGTACTCTTTGGTATCATAGTCTTGTATTGGAGGAAAACCACCACGTACACTTACTTGAAAATAATCACCGTTAGTTGCTCCTTTCTTAGTGATGATGTTTAAAATACCTCCCGCTCCTTCTGGATCGTATTTTGCAGACGGTGCTGTAATTAGCTCTACTTTTTCTAATGCGTTGGCAGGCAATTGTGCCAAAATAGAAGCTGCATCTCCTTGGGTAGGTTTTCCGTTTAACAACACCGCAAAGCTATTACTTCCTCTTACGCTAATATCGCCTTCTACATTCATGGTAACAGAAGGCAAGTTTTTAATTACATCCACAGCACTTCCTCCTTGGCTCGCTTGGAACTTATTGGCTTCAAATACTTGTCTGTCAATTTTATTTACCATAGTGGCTGCTTCTGCTTTTAACACTACAGCATCCAGTTCATTTCCGTTAATTCCCAATGCAATTGTACCTAAATCTACAAAAGCATTGTTTTTAGCAACTACCACATTACTTATAGTTTGTGGTAAATATCCCATAAAAGAGGCTTCTACTTTATAAGTTCCTTCTTTAATTCCTTTTAATAAAAAATTTCCACTAGCTTCACTTATCGTTCCTGTAACTAGCTGTCCACTTTCAGTGTTGAATAAAGTAATGGTGGCATACTCTAATGCTTGATTGTTACTTTTATCAACTACTTTTCCTGCAATTTGTGCTTGTGCCCATCCTGTAAATAAAAAAAAGGCTGCAAGCAACCATACGGTTCGTATCAAACCTTCTTTTGTCTGTTTCAATCTATTCATTTTTTTGTTTGTTATTTTTTATGCTACAATATTACAAAGCATTCTTAGCTAAACCATGGTGTATTTGTAAAAGCTAAGGTATATTATTGTATGGCGTTTTTAAACTGTACAGGAGTTAGCCCTGTATGCCTTTTAAAGTATTTTACAAAGTGAGATACGTCTTTAAAATTTAAATCAAACGCAATTTCTCCAACAGATTTATTAGTATACACAAGCAATCTCTTGATTTCTTGCACCATATGATCAGCAATAATCTGTGAGGCCGTTTTACCAAGTTTTCTTTTGCAGATTTGATTTAAGTTTTGAGCACTAATATGTAGTTGATCTGCATAAAAAGCCACGTTGTTTTTTAAGCAATCGTTGAGTAAATTTACAAACTGAGTCATTTTATCCTTTTTGTCTACCGTAGTAATGTCTTGGGTATAAGAGAGTATTTTAGACAATAAAGCTTTTAACATTCCCTCTATCAGCTCTACAGAACTTTTAGGATTTTTATTTTCTTGGCTCAACATGTCAAACAACGAGCAAATGACAGCATCTTCTTCGTGAATTTCTATTTTTTGATTTTCTGATAAACGTAACAACTGAGTATTGATGTGTTTGTCTAAAGTGTGAGCTAAAAAATCTTCTTTAATAATCATTACATAGCCTTCAGGTTCGCTAGTAATCTCCCAATGATGTACTTCTTCTTTTTTGATGAGAAATACCACAGGCGGAGCAATTTTATAGCTATTTAAATCCATATGATGAAAACCTGTTCCTTGAGTAAAATAAACCAACTCTAGATATTTGCTATGCCTATGAGGTTTTGTGTAACGTTTGCTTTTGTCAAAAGGTTCTATTTTAATATTTTCTACAGCGGCTAACTTATTGTATGTAATAATTTCAGAAGTCAAAATAAAAGTGGGGATTAGTGTTTAAAACAAACGAATATCTTTGATTTGATGTAAGACGTTAATTATATGCAAAGGTTTAACATAAAATGGTATTTATTTTTTAATGTACACTCCTGTTTCTTTATAAAAAAACAATGGTTTGGTAAACCACCAAACCATTGCTGAAAAAAGAAAATAAAAATTTTTTGAAAAAATTTGTATTGCTATACAAACGTATTAGTCGTAAAATTATTTGATTTCTAACACATTTTTTTTCACTTTTTGTTTGGTCAAGGCTATTTCAATTACTTGTTTCATTTCTGTAACATAATGAAATTTTAGACCTTTTAAATAGGATTCTTTTATTTCTTCAATATCTTTTCTATTAGCTTCGCACAATACAATTTCTTTGATATTGGCTCTTTTTGCTGCTAAAATTTTTTCTTTAATTCCTCCTACAGGCAACACCTTTCCTCGCAAAGTAATTTCTCCTGTCATCGCTATTTTAGACTTTACTTTACGATTGGTAAACACAGACACTAAGGAAGTAAGCATGGTAACTCCTGCACTTGGACCATCTTTTGGAGTAGCTCCTTCTGGTACGTGAATGTGCACTTTGTTCTCATCCAACGTCTTTTGTTTAATTCCAAACTCTTCTGCATTAGCTTTTATGTATTCCAAAGCAATTGTAGCAGACTCTTTCATTACGTTTCCTAAATTTCCTGTAATACTAAGGCCTTTCCCTTTAGATAATATCGATTCAATAAACAAAATATCTCCTCCAACGCTAGTCCAAGCCAAACCAGTTACAACACCCGCAACATCATTGTTTTCGTATTTGTCTCTTTCCAATTTAGCAGCTCCCAAAATTTCTAGTACTTTTTCTTGACTTAAGCTACTTTCGTACTCTTGTTCTAAAGCGATGGACTTAGCTGCGTAACGCACCAATTTGGCAATTACCTTTTCTAAGCTACGGACTCCAGATTCTCTAGTATATCCTGTAACAACAAACTCTAAAACTTGTTTGTTAATTTTTAAATGACTGGATTTAAGTCCATGCTCTTTTAACTGTTTTGGTAACAAGTGACGTTTGGCAATTTCTATTTTTTCTTCAATGGTATATCCAGAAACATTAATCATTTCCATACGGTCTCTTAAAGCCCATGGAATATCTCCAATACTGTTTGCAGTGGCAATAAACATTACTTTAGACAAATCGTAACCTATTTCTAAAAAGTTATCGTAAAATGCTGCGTTTTGTTCAGGATCTAATACTTCCAACATTGCAGAAGAAGGATCTCCTTGAATTCCAGAAGCCATTTTATCTATCTCATCCAACACAAATACAGGATTGCTGGTTCCTGCTTTTTTTAAGTTCTGAATCAATCTACCTGGCATTGCACCAATATAAGTTTTACGATGACCTCTAATTTCAGACTCATCTCTTAATCCTCCCAAGGCAATTCGTACATATTTTCTACCCAAGGCTTCTGCAACCGATTTTCCCAGAGATGTTTTTCCCACACCTGGAGGTCCGTACAAACAGATAATCGGAGATTTCATATCACCTTTTAACTTTAGTACAGCCAAATGTTCTATAATTCGCTCTTTTACTTTTTCAAGCCCAAAGTGTTCGCGTTCTAAAATTTCCTCGGCAGCATTCAAATCAAATTTGTCTTTAGAATAAGTATCCCAAGGCAAATCTAACATCAATTCTAAGTAATTTCTTTGAATAGAATACTCGGGCATTTGTGGATTTAAACGTTTCATTCGGGCAACTTCTTTCTCAAAAGTTTCCCTTACCTCTTTGCTCCACTTTTTCTTTTTTCCTTTAGTGATGAGTTCTTGTACCTCGGCTTCCTGAGAATTTCCACCCAATTCTTCTTGAATGGTTTTTAGTTGCTGATGCAAGTAATACTCTCGCTGTTGCTGATCTAAATCTACGCGGGTTTTGTTCTGTATATCGTTACGCAATTCCAATCGTTGCAACTCTACATTCAACTTTTTTAGAGTAGCAATTGCTCGGTCTTTTAAATTGTTGATTTCTAAGAGTTCTTGTTTTTCATCAACTGACAAATCAATATTAGAAGAAATAAAATTAATTAGAAACGAATTGCTTTGTATGTTTTTAATTGCAAACGTTCCTTCGGTGGGTATGTTTGGATTTTCTTCTACTACATTTAAAGCCGTTTCTTTTACCGTTTCTATAATCTCTTTAAACTCGTTACTATCTTCTACAAACAAATCGTCTAGCATTTCTACAGCAGTTGCTTTTAAATAAGGCTCTTGCTGCACAACTTCTTTAATTTGCATGCGTTTTTTTCCTTGAATAATTACCGTTGTATTTCCATCGGGCATTTTTAGCACACGTAAAATTTGTGCCACCACTCCTGTGTGGTAAATATCATCAAAGGTTGGATTTTTACTTGCAGGATCTTTTTGTGCAACAATTCCCAAGGTCTTGTCTCCTTTATTTACCTCTTTGATTAACGCAATTGCTTTGTCTCTTGTTGCTGTTATAGGAATTACAACACCCGGAAACAAAACCGTGTTTCTTAAAGGCAAAATGGGCAGTATTTCAGGAACCACCTCTTTGTTCATTTCTGCTTCGTCTTCTGGAGTTAATAAAGGTATTAAATCCGAATCTTCATCAATGATGTTGTGCATAGACAAGGTGTTTATTTTTATGTTTTTGTATTTACTCATAGGGCATAATGTCATTTTGACACAAAAAAGTTAAAGAACCACTTGGTCGATTTGCAAAAGTACAAAAAAACAAGCATGTATCTGTGTCTACCATAGGTAATTCAATATTAATGCCAATTGTCAAGAACTGACAAAATGTAAAATCACCTTATATTGTACTTTGGCTTTTGGTTTGAAAGCGTATTTTTGCTTTATGAAACGAGTTTATCTAGACAATGCTGCAACCACTCCCCTATTGCCACAAGTAACAGAGGCTATGGTGCAAACGATGCAAACTATTTTTGGAAACCCTTCTTCTACACACGCCTTTGGAAGAAGCGCAAGAGCTGTTATAGAAAATGCTAGAAAAAGTATTGCTCTTTATATGGGTTGTGCTACTTCCGAATTGGTATTTACCTCCGGAGGCACCGAAGCAGATAATTTGATTCTAAAAAATGCCGTTTACCATTTAGGGGTGGATCACATTATTACCTCAGCCATTGAACACCACGCGGTACTACATACTGTTGATTTTTTAGCAACTAAGGGAGTTCACGTTTCTTATGTAAATATTTTGCCTAATGGTACCTTAGATTATCAACATTTAGAGCATTTGTTACAAAAACCATCTACAAAAACCCTTGTTTCTTTAATGCACGTAAACAATGAAATAGGAACTATTTTAGATTTAGAAAAAGTCATACAACTAAAAAAAGATTATCAAGCTTTGTTTCATAGTGATACTGTGCAATCTGTGGGGCATTTTAACATTAACCTAACTAAAATAGACATTGATTTTATTGCTGCCTCTGCACATAAATTTCATGGACCTAAAGGAATTGGTTTTGCTTTTTTTAGAAAAGGTACTGCCATACACCCCGAAATTTTAGGAGGGGAACAAGAACGAGGTACCAGAGCAGGTACTGAAAATATCGCTGCAATTGTAGGAATGGAAAAAGCATTGAGCTGTTGTGTAAAAAACTTAGATAGTGATGTTGCTTATTTAAAAGATCTTAAAAGCTACTTTGTTTCTCAAATCCAAAAAGAGCTTCCCAATATTCGGTTTAACGCCAACAGCAACAACCTAAATTCTAGTACACACACCATTGTTAATATTCAGTTTGCAAAGGACTTTCCTATGTTGCTCTTTCAGCTTGATTTAAAAGGAATTGCTGTTTCTGGAGGATCTGCTTGTCAGAGTGGAAGTCACAAAGGATCGCACGTATTGCAAAGCTTTTTAGAGGATGCTGCACAACAAAACACATCGGTTCGTTTTTCGTTTTCTAAGCTCACCAACAAAGAAGAAATTGATCATACCATCACTATCTTAAAAGAATTAAATTTATAAGCTAGCTAATTCTTATTTATTAGTTGCCTTTACCCTTTTTTTATTATTCCTGCTTCTTGTACTTACTATTAATCGTGCTTGATGTGCATAAGAATTTAAGCTAGTTTCATCAAAGGGCAATTCCATTACCTGTTTCCAATCTCTTAAAAAATGTCTGTAATGATAATACCCTATGTCTTTCCAGTGCAACTCGGGTTTATAAAAAGCCAATGCCTCTATAAACTTTTTGTTTCTTAAATATTGTTTGGGGGTAATTCCTATCTTTTTTTTGAACTCTTTTTCTATATACCTTGTAGAGCAATTTAAGTAACTGGCCAGTTCTTTAACCTTTACTTCTGTTTTTTGTGTATTGACAATATATTTTACTGCTCCTAAAAAAGAAGAATCTTTGTACTCAAAGTGATTTATAAATGTTTGTAAAGCCTCAAACTTTTTTTGTTGACAAGCGTGTTTTAAAATTTCTAAAACTTCTTTAGGATAATAATTAGCCAAATCTACCACTTGATTCTTGGGTGTAATATGCATACGATATACTCCATCAATAGGCAATCTTACTCCGTATATTTTACAAGGTTTTAGGACTTTATATTTTAATGCTCTAGATAAAATAGGTTGTACATATATACTTGTAGTTTTAATTTTTTCTCCTTCTAACTCTATTGTATCTTTTTCAAAAAAATACAAGTAGCAATTGTTAGACATTAATATTCTTTCTAACAATATCAACTCTTTAGAATCTTGCTCAAAACTGACACTTTTTATATTCATTGGCTTACAAACAACAAAAACCCCAACATTCATGTATTGGGATCTTTGTTTGACTAAATTACCTCTTTTTTATAATATTACCTTTTTACCAATTTATAGGTAAAAGCGGTCTTGCTACCCTCCACAAACTTTAGCACATACAAACCTGCTGGCAAATTGGAAATTGCTATTTCATGTTCATTCTTTCCTGACTTTACTATATTTCCAAGCACATCATACAATTGGTACTTAAAAGAAAGAACTTCTGTCTGAATTAAAATTTGTTCTAATTTTGCATTATAAATAACCTGAGCTTTATCCTTTTTTAATGTATCTGTGGTTAAAGAACTGGCATACTTCCAAACAAAAGTATCTAAAGCAAGGTAGTCTATGTCTCCCGAAGCAGTAAAAATCAATTCGTCTATTTCTTTAGTGGCATTGTTTACTCCCCCTTCTATTTCAAAGTCAATATACGTAAATCCGTTGTTAGGACTAAATGTTTCAGTATTCGAAAAGCCTGTGTTTTTTTGAATAGTATACACTGTTCCTCCATTTTTCTTTCCAGTAATGGTTATCCCTCCTGTTGAAAAATTATTCAATTTTCTGTCAGAACAAAACAAATACAAACTGGCAACAGTTATTTTGGTTCCATCATTTGTTTTAATACCAAAACTAGTCCCATCATTCCACCTAAAATCTATCTCATTAGAATTATCTATAAAAACATTATCGGCTGTAGTTCCTCCCCATCCGCAAGCAGTACACTCTGATGGTTTGTTATAAATATCAAAAGTTTCGTCTGTTATATTGCTTAAAATATCAAACTGAAGTCCATCACTAATAAAGATAGTACTAGCACTGGTTTCATCTTCAAAATTTTCGGTTATTTGCCCGTAGGCTGTATGTGCTGATATCCATAGCAGCCCAAGTATACAGTGTAATTTTCTTTTCATTTTATTTTTTTTTGATTTATTCTCTTGATGGATAAACACCTGCTATGGCGATACAATAATTTAAGCCCAGATAAGGATTTCTATTGTTAAAAGGAGTCCCATTACCTGTATTGTTTATCGCAATTGATTCTTGATGCAAAGAAGTATTAGGTGATGATTGGTTGTAATTTTCTATGGCATTAAAAGTTCTTCCTTGATGCGTTCCACTTGTTGCAATAGAGGCATTGGAAGTTGCCGCATTTTGAGATGCATTTTGGTTGCTTACTTTGAGGCTTGCCGTATGATGATGTGCTGGTAAATTTTCTTTTAGAAGTACCTGATGATCCTTCCCTCCTTTTTCTCCAAAATTAATTGTTTGCAAACCCGTACCTGAACCAAAACCAACAGGAGTTCTTCCTCTTAAATCTGGCAAAGCAAACGTAGTTCTTCCATCACCTCCGTACGTTGTTCCTAGTAAAGAAAACAAAGCCTGATTTAACGTAATTGACATTAATTGTCCTTTGCACTGTACCCAACCTCTGGGTGTAAACCCAAATCCGAACAATCTTATTTCTCCTAATAATATCATGCTTAGCTATCTTTAATAATTAATTCATTCAATTCAATCTCTATCAACGTTCCATTGTTACCTTTTACAGAACATCCTCCGTATTTATCAATTACGAGTTCTAAACTTCCCAGATTGTCAAATCGATAATAAACTTCAGAAGTGTGTACACGCAACAAAACTCCGTATTTTTCTATAGGATATTTTTCGTAATTAGAAATTTTTTCTTCTCCTAAATACGTAAAGTTTACCTGACCAATTCCTGGAATTGCAATATAACCATTGGTTAAATTTTGATATGTAAACTGATAGTGTTTGTTGATAATAGCTTGTTGTTGATGTCCATCCTTATCATAGTAAAACAGACATTCGTAATAGTAATTGTTGACTACTTTTAATTGAAACATACGCTCTATTTGGTGATTTTTTATAACATCTATCACCAAAGTTATTTCAAGTCAAATACTTTGTTTAAAAAAACACGAACAAACTTTTCTTTCAATAAAAAGATAAAACTCTTACACCAAAGCTTCCCTTAATACCGTTACAGGATGTAAGCTAGTTCTTTGGGTTCCATCTTTTATCTGATGCCTACAACTTGTTCCTGCTGCAACCAAAATAGTTTCCGAAGATGTATTTCTAATTTTAGGGAACAAAGTATCTTCTCCCATTTGCATACTAATAGAATAGTGTTCCTTTTCATAACCAAAAGACCCAGCCATTCCGCAACAACCCGAATTGATTAAGGTGACTTTGTAATTAGGTATTACATTTAGCATATCAAACGTAGACTTGCTAGTGCTTAAGGCTTTTTGATGACAATGAACGTGAATTTTTACTTCTCTTGACTTTTGAGTAAAAGCGGTTTCATCTATATTTCCTAGTGCTATTTCTTTGGCTAAAAATTCTTCTATTGTAAAAGTGTAAGTAGCTAGTTCTTTTGCTATTTTTGGGTCATTTGCAAGTTTTAAGTATTCATCTCTAAAAGACAAAATTGCCGATGGTTCTATTCCCACTAATGGATTTTCTCTTGAAGTTACGGAAGAAAAAATACTGATATTTTCTTCTGCTACTTGTTTTGCTTCTTTTAAAAAACCTTTAGACAAATAAGCTCTTCCGCTTTGTTCATGATTGATAAACACAGATTGATATCCCAACCGTGTCAATAACAACAAGGCATCTTTCCCTACAGATACATCGTAGTAATTGGTAAACTCGTCATTAAAAAAGTAAATGGTTTTTATAGGGTCTGTTACCTGTAATTCTTCTTCATTATTTTCAATCCAGTCCCATAAAGTTATCCTTTTTAGACTAGGTAATTTTCTTTCTTTGGCAATTCCCACAAAAGACTTAGACAATTTGGTATTGCTAATAAAATTGACACTCCTAGCTCCAAACGTTAAATATTGGTTGATTTTTACCAAATTAGCAAAAAGACGATCTCTTAACCGATATCCGTTTGCTTGCTGATATTGATACAAAAACTCTGTTTTTAATGCTGTTACATCTACATTGCTAGGACATTCGCTTGCACAAGCTTTGCATCCCACACAATAATCGAAAACCTGCTTTAAAGTTTCGCTATTAAATTTATTCTGATGCGTATTGTTTGTTAAAACCTCTCTAAGGGCATTGGCTCTGGCTCTTGTTGTGTCTTTCTCGTTTTTAGTTGCTCTGTAACTGGGGCACATTACTCCGCCAGCAGCAATTGACTTTCTGCAATCTCCAGATCCATTGCATTGTTCTGCCAAGCTTAGAATTCCGTTGTTTTCAGAAAAATTTAGCTTGGTTTTAACTATAGGCTCTATTCTATCGGTTTCGTACCTTAGAGATTCATCCATTTTAAAAGGATAGACTATTTTCCCATTATTAAATATGTAATCGGAATCAAAGACTTCTTTTAGCTGAACTAGAAGTGTGTAGTTTTTTTCGTCTATCATTGTCGGAATAAACTCTGCTCTTACAATTCCATCTCCATGTTCTCCGCTTAGAGACCCTTGGTATTTTTTTACCAACAAAGCTACACGTGTGGTAATGGTTCTAAATAGAGCAACGTCCTCTTTTATTTTTAAATTTAATATAGGTCGTAAATGAATTTCTCCTGCCCCTGCATGTGCATAGTACACTGCTTTTTGCCCATATTCTTTCATCATTTTTGTAAAATCTGCAATATAGTTGGCTAAGTCTGATAATGCAACCGCTGTATCCTCAACACAAGCCACAGCTTTTTTATCACCTACCATATTACCTAAAGCTCCCAAACCTGCTTTTCTTAGCTCGTGTACTCCTTCAATTTTTTTGCCTTTTATAATAGGATGTGCATAACCAAAATTGGCTGTTTTTAAATCGTCAATAAGTACTTGTGCCTTTTCTAATGCTTTTTCTAAACTATCGTCCGCTACTTCTAACATTAGAATTGCCGATGGATTGCCTTGTAAAAAACTTCTATTCTGTTCTTGAGATCGAATATTTTTTGTGCAATCTAAAATAATTTTATCCATCAATTCACAATTATACAGTTCGTGTTGCATAGCCACGTTTACTGCTTGTAAAGAGCTTTCTATAGACTTAAAATGTGACGCTACCATAACATGATGTTTGGGCGGAAGCACATCTAATTGTAACGTAATTTCCGTAATAAAAGCCAAGGTGCCTTCACTACCACAAAGCACTTTAGCCAGATTGATGTTTTTTTGTGTTCCACCAAATAGTTCAAACTTTAAAAACTCATCTATGGCATATCCTGTGTTTCGTCTGTGAATTTCGGGTTTGGGAAACTTTTGATGTATTTCTTGCTGAATCTCTTTTTGCTGATAGGTTTCTAATATATGTCTATAAATTTTACCTTCTAAGTTCTGTTGTTTGGCTTTTTGTAAAAATTTTGCAGCGTTTACCTCTTCAAAAACCACCTCACTAGCATCACTTAGCAAGGCTTTCATTTTTTGCACTTTATCTCTTGTTACTCCATATCGGATGGAAGTGGTTCCAGAACTATTGTTTCCGACCATCCCTCCTATCATACAACGATTGGCCGTAGAAGTATTAGGTCCAAAAAACAATCCCTCTTGTTTTACCATTCTATTTAAGTCGTCTCTAATAACACCTGGCTGGACTGTTACTGTTTTGTTACTAGGGTTGTATGATACTATTTTTGTAAAGTATTTAGACACATCTACCACCAATCCCTCTCCAACACATTGTCCTGCTAAGGAAGTTCCTGCAGTTCTAGCAATTAATGTTATTTGTTGTTCTTTGGCAAAAAGAATAATTTTTTTTAGATCTGAAATGGATTTAGGCAAGGCCACTCCCATTGGAATCTTTCTATAAACGGAAGCATCCGTAGCATATATTTTTTGATGTAAGTCATCTGTGTGTAATTCCCCTTCTAACTGAGTGGAAAGTGAGTTTAGTGCTGTCTCCATGAATATCAAAAATAAGAAACCTAAACTTTTATAGTTCCATTAAACAGATAAAATCCATCGTTTAGACCTTTTGTTTTGTGTAGTGATTTAATTTTACACCAAGCCCTATCATTTTTTATAAAAAAAGCCCCATCGCTAAAATGGATGAGGCTTTGTGAAAAAAGTAAAATTTATTTAAACCTTATTCTGCTGGTAACAACAAGTTTGGATTTAAAACGGTTTCTGTATCTGGTATTGGAGTAAACCAAAGACTATTGTCATATGGATCTCCAACCAATGGAATGTCTGCTGTATCTATTGGGTCTCGTAAGTCATTAACAGGTCCTACCAATTCATGTCTAACCAAATCAAACCATCTTACTCCTCCTATCTCTCCTAAAAACTCATAGGCTTTTTCAGTTAAAATTGCATCTACAATTGCATCTTTGTCTGGCAATGAAATCGCCGTGTAGTCAATAAGAGCATTTGGTAATTTCCAAAATTCAGTAGGTAACAATGCTACATCTGCTTGTTTTGTTGCCCCACCAGCGTAAGCTCTTCTTTTTACATAATTCAGTTTTTCCCTTGCTTCTGGCAAATCTCCTGTATTGGCACAAGCTTCTGCATAGATTAACAAAATTTCGGCATAACGAATGGCTATGTTATCATTTGAAGTTTGCCACCTATGTTCAAAAACATGATCTACTGGATCTGTTGAATTAGGAGCTTGTGTTCCCCAAGTAAATTTAGTTACTACAGGGTTTCCAAACTGATCAAAAAATGGATTTCCTGTGGTAGCTGTTGAATATTCTTTTCTATACCCTTCAGGAAAATTGTTAAAGTAGGTCCATTCCATATAAAAGTCCATCCAATTAGCCCATCTTAGACCATAGCTTCTATTATGAGTTGCAAAAGGCCAAGGATCTTTTTGACAATAGTGCGAAAAAATAACCTCTTTGTTAATTTGGTGTGGATCCTGAAAACTATGTGCAAAATCATCTGTAAGTGAGTACACTCCACCATCTATAATTTCTTTAGTTAATTGTTTCACTTGAGCCCACTTATCTGCTTCATTATAGGGCCAACCAGTTAGGTGTAAATAAACTTTCGCTAGATAAGCTTTGGCCGCTGTTTTAGAAGCATGCCCATCAGCTACCATTGGATCTGTATCTCTTGGGTTTGCAGCCCATTGCATTGCAAAAGTTAAATCATCTATAGCTTGTTGCATTACTTTTCTTTTCTGTGTCTTTTTAATCGTTAAATCTACAGCAGAAACTAAAGGCATAGGAACATCTCCAAAAGTACTAGCTAATTTGTAATAAATTACTCCTCTTACAAACCTAGCATTTGCAATATAATAGTTTAACACATCTTCCTCTAAATCCGTTATTTGCTCTGCATTTTCTAATACAGAATTACAATTAGCAATAGTTTGGTAGCTTGTGTTCCAATTGTTTGTTACCCACGAATTTCCTCCTGTTAATCCAAAACGATCAGCTTCAATTAAAGGAATTTTATTACTTCCTGTTCTAGATGTCAAATCATCAGCACCCATATAAGATGAAAGCATTTCTAGAGACCAGGTATTTCTATGCCATACTCCAAAAATCCCTACCAATCCAGACTCTAATGTCTTATCATCAGAGTAATAACTTTGAGGAATTTCAACTCCTGACAAATCTTCATCTAAATCCTCACAACTTGTTAATGTAATACTACAACTTGCTAAGGCAACGTATATATATTTTAATATTTTATTTTTCATTTGTGTCTCTTTTTAGTTATTTAATGAATCTTAGAATGACAATTTAGCTCCAAAAGATACTGTTCTTGTTAGTGGATAAGAAAAAGCATCAATCCCTGCCTGTGCATCACTATTGATAGCTGTACTAGATGCTTCTGGGTCTAAACCACTGTAATTTGTAAAGGTTACTACATTGTCTACACTTCCATAAAACCTTAAAGAGCTTATTTTTAACTTATCAGTAATTGTCTTCGGAAAATTATATCCTAATGTGATATTACTAATTTTAAAGAAAGATGCATCTTCAACATACTGACTTACCACATAATTCCCCGTATAATCATTCCCAACAGGATAACTTTGTTGTGATGAACCAGTGTTTGTAGGTGTCCATCTATTTCTATAATCTGCATGAGATAACATTTGATTCATAAAATTTCTTGACCAATTGTAAGTCTCATTTCCAATAGAACCTACGCACTGGACTGCTGCATCAAATCCTTTGTACGACATATTGGTTCCCAATCCAAAAACAACATCTGGCATTGTATTACCAATAATCTGTCTATCGCTTGCTGAATAATTTCCACTATTATCTACATCTTCGTACTTAACCTCTCCTGGTTTTGATCCATAGTTCGCTGCTTCTGCAGCCTCATCTTCTTGCCAAATTCCTATAGCTTTTAACCCATACAAACTTCCCATTTCTTCACCTTTTTTTACAATAAATTTAGAATTTCCTCCTACCAAACTCCATATACCTAATGGCTCTTCATTGGCTAAAAAGGTTTCATCTAAACCACCTAAATCTTTTACTATGTTCACATTTCTAGATACATTTACGTAAGCATCCCAATGTAAATCTTGACTATCCATTACATTAAAGTTTACCCCTAACTCAATACCATTGTTATGAATTTCAGCTAGGTTAGCTCCAAACGATGGACTTCCTGTATATCTTGGGATCGATTTTTCCAATACAATATCTGATGTTTGTTTTGAGTATAAGTCTAACGTTACACTCAAACGGTTGTTCAACATTCCTGATTCCACACCAAAATTGTACTGAGTTGTTCTTTCCCACTTAATAAATGGATCTGTTGGGCTTCCTAAGATTTTACCTGTTGTTGTATTTTGTCCGTCTAACAAAGAAGAACCAAATCCTGCTGCAACGTTGGGATCTGTTTCAAATTTTGTAAACCTATAATAATTATCTACAGAGCTGTTTGCTGTTGAACCAAAACCTACTCTTAACTTTAACCTACTTAACCACTCAGAATTTTTTACAAATTCTTCTTTTGTAGCATTCCATGCCAATGCTGCTGATGGAAAGTAATCCCATCTGTGATCTGGATGTAATACAGAGTGCCCATCTGCTCTTAACGAAGCTGTTAGCAAATACTTCCCTTTGTAACTGTAATTTAAACGTCCCATATAAGATCGTATTTTTCTTGCCCCTCCTAGCCCTGTAGAAACTATTCTTGAAGGCTCTGCACTTCCTAAAAAATACCATTCGTTAGAAAGTGTAGGCAAGTTGCTAACGTTTGCTAATGTATTTTGTCCTGTTGTTTTTTGATATTCATAAACAACTGTTGCTTTAATTTTATGATCTCCAAGCTCATTTTCATAATTCAGCATACTTGTGGTCATGTATCTTTTTCCTCTTCTGTATACGTGTTGAGCAGTTACATCATCTCTATCTACATTTACATTATCAATTAAAGTTCTTTGTCCTGTAAACCCGGTGGTAAACCTACCTGAATTGTTAAAATCAAAAGAAAATCCATTTCTTAAGTTGAAATGCAAATCTAAATTAGATAATAAACTCTCATTTTCAGTCTCTTGATTTTGCTTAATTGCTTGTTCAGGATGTACATCACGCCCTACCAAAAATGCTCCATTATAACTGTTGTAATTATTAGGGTTCATTATATTTCCTTGATCATCTCTTGCAGGCCAAAACTGAGGAAAAATTACAGCACGTCCTAAAGCATTATTTCTACCTCCTGTCCCTACTCCATTTGCCTGACTATCAGTCATTGTTCCATAGGTATTGAATTTAAAATCTATGTTTTTCCCAATTTTTCCTGCAATATTAGATCTCAAAGATTTTCTTTTATAAAAAGAGTTCTTAATTACTCCCTCATCATCTAAGCTATTAGCAGAAAAATAATATCTTAGATTCTCACCTCCACCATTTAGGGTTAATGTATGATTTTTTCTTATTCCATCTCTTGTTACTAAATCTTGCCAGTCAGTTCCCCCGTTTTGTTTAAAATAATCTACCTCTTCTGGAGTAAAAGCTGCTGGATTTCCTAAAGCATCTCTTTGTTCATTAATCAATTCAGCCATTTCTCCTGCTGAAAGTAATTGGTATTTATTGACCATATTACTAATGCTGTAATTGGTATCAAAAGTTACTTTAAAAGGTCCACCTTCTGGTTTTACTGTAGAAATCAACACAACTCCGTTTGCTCCTAAAGAACCATAAACTGCTGTTGCTGAAGCATCTTTTAAAATATCAATCTTAGCTATATCTGCAGGGTTTATTGTAGAAATATCTGCACCAATAAAACCATCTATTACATACAAAGGCTCATTAGACCCATTAATAGAACCTGCTCCACGTATTCTCATCTTCATTCTTTGTCCTGGTGCACCCGTATTTTGCTTAATTGCTACCCCAGCCACTCTTCCTTGCATTCCTGTTTCCATTTTTACAATAGGAGCTTTTAATAATTTTTCTGATGTAATAGAAGAGATAGCTCCAGTAACATCACTCCTCTTTTGTGTACCATATCCCACCAACACAATTTCATCTAAATCTGCGGTAGAAGCTTTCATAGTTACATTAATAGTGTTGCTATCTTTTACCAAAACTTCTTGAGTTACATAACCCATAAAAGAAAAAATCAGTACTGCTGGCTTTTCATTTACAAGAATAGAATAGTTCCCATCAAAATCAGAATTTACTCCTAAAGAAGTTCCTTTTACCATTACGGTTACTCCAATCATTGGAGTTCCTCCTTCATCCGTAATGGTTCCAGTAATTTTTTGACTTTGTTCATTAGCAAACCCAGACAGGGCATACATTTTTTGCGCATTGCTTGTCAACACAATCTGCTTGTCTAACACATCGTATGTAATTTGTGTGTCTTTAAAAATTCTGTCCAAAACTTTATGCACACGTGTTTCTTTAAAATCAACAGAAACTTTTTTGGCATAATCTACTTCATTGTCGTTGTACAGAAATTTGAATTCCGTTTTAGATTCTATTTCATGCAGCACATTTTCAATACTAGTATTTTCTAACTTTAGAGTAATTTTAGTGTTTTGCGAATACGTATTGGCATGGATTTGAAACAGAGAAAAAATGAATAAATAAATAGTTAGTTTCATCTTTAAATCCAACTTTAGGGTGTAGCGAGTACTCCTCACTACATTAATGAGATTTTTCATACTTTTGTTTTTTCGTTTAGTGTTTAATTAATTGTTAGTTAGCACTATAATTATGGATCGGGAAATGTGGCCGCATTTCTCGATTTTTTTTATAGCACTTAAAGTGATTGGTCATCTCTTATAAGTCAAGTCATAAAATTTAGTTTTTAGGTTTGTAAATGTGAATGATATTCTCTTCTTTGGTATAGTCAATTTTAAAACTTTTGCTAAAAGTATTTAACACCTGTTCAATGGTTTCTATATCAAACCTTGCAGTAAACCTTTTTTCAGACAATTCTGTGTAGTGATTGTTAATTTTCACATTGTAGTGTCTTTCTAATTTTTTAAGTATATTTTTAAACTTTAAGTGTTTAAAAACTATTTTCCCATCAATCCAACAAGTATATATAGAAGTGTCATACACATTACCTACTTTCATCACTTTTTTAGTATTTATCCAACTAGCTCTTTGATTGGGGTATAGGGTAAATGGTTTTAGTACAGATTTAGATTTCTTGTCATTGTACAAGCTTACTGCTCCCTCTACCAATACTGTATTGATTGCCCAGTCTTCTGGATAACATGAAACATTGAATTTTGTTCCTAATACTTTTATATTAAGATCATTAGACTTTACTATAAACGGATGCTTTTTATCTTTATAAACTTCAAAAAAAGCTTCTCCTACCAAAGAGACTTCTCTTTTTTGATTGGGTAAAAATCGGATTGGATATTTTAAAGTGGTACCCGAATTTAAGTAAACTTTTGTGCTATCGGATAAAAGCAATTGAAATTGTTTTCCGTAAGGAACTGTAATGACATTAAACTTCAGCTCCGTTGTTTGTGTATCTCCTATATATGCCAGTTGTTGCCCTTTTTGTACCCCAATCACTTCGCCCTTTTTGTTGACTAAAGTTCTGGTTCCATCCTCAGAAATTACTTCTACTTTACCATCATCGTGTTTTAGTATAATTTCATTTTCTGCATATTGATACGTTTCTGGAGCTGTATAATAATAGTCATAAAAAAAGTAAGAAACACCAGCCAGCCCAACAAACACAGCTGCATACTTTACACTTTTTTTTAAGTAGTAAAGTTTTGTTTTAGGAGCCACCAGTTCTTCAATTTCTTTCCATTGTTGTTTTTTATCTTGTTTTAGTTTTTTGATAAACGAATTTCTTTGGTCTTTTTCTTTTTGATTGCTTAGCCTGTAAAAAATTTCTTTAGTATCTGCAGGATTGAAAAGACTTCCTATCTCATCTTCATTCACCTTTTTGTCCTTTAACATAGACAATGCTATTTTTTTAGCAAGGACAATAATATTTTCTATTCTTTTCATTTTTCAGCTTAAAAATTAACACATTCTTAAACTAAGACGACAAAAAAAACGAATAGGGTTAAAAAAAATGTTTTTTTATAGAAAAAATAAAAAAAGAAAGAATTATACAAATAAATACCAAAACAATCCTAGGATAGATTCTTTTAAAATAGGTCGCAATTTTTGGTACGCAATTCTTTTTTGTGCTTTTACCGTATTGATAGAAAGAGACAATTCTTCTGAAATCTGCGCATTTTCTAGGCCACTTAAACTCAGTTTCATAATTTGCTTACAACGTTCTGGTAAGGTATTAACAGCTTTGTAAAGTACTCTGTTTACTTCTTCAATCATTACTTCTTTTTCAAAATAATTTTCTGAAGTAAGTAAAGTCAGCTCATGTTCAGATAGCAGAGCTTTATTTTTATAAGCTTTACTTTTTAGCAAATCTAAACACTTATTTCTTACCGAAGTATACAAATACGTTTTTACAGCCAATCGATTCTCAAACTCTACCTCTTGTTTCCAAACCTTTACAAAAACATCCTGAACCACATCTTTAGAATGTTCTAAGTCTTCTACATATTTGTTCGCAAACAAACACAACGAGTAGTAGTACGAATGATAGAACTCTTTGTATTCTTTAAGTGATAGTTTTATTTTTTTAGAGGATGATGTCAAATTAAAATCAATTGAATTACTAAAAAAAAGCTTCTTTAGCTACATATTTATCAAGCGGTTTGTAAATATATTTAAAAAAAACCAACAATCAAGCATTCTGTTTTAATTCTGTTTGCTTTCAACACACCCAGCCCCTACTTACTTTATTATCTTTGCTTGCATAAATAAACCTTGTATTTAATGAATCAAACTAGCTTAAAATCTTTTTTAGATCAGAAAGTAATACAATACAATAACACCGATTTTATTGATAGCGACCCCGTTCAAATTCCGCATAGATATACACAAAAAGAAGATATTGAAATTGCTGGTTTTTTAGCAGCTACTATCTCTTGGGGCAAACGACCTATGATTATTAAAAACTGCCTAAAAATGATGGAACTATTAGAAAACTCTCCTTATGATTTTATCCTCCATCATCAGCAAAAAGATTTAGACACTCTTTCTGACTTTAAACACAGAACTTTTAACGGTATCGATTTGCAATTTTTTATACAAGCTTTACACCACATCTATACACATCACTACGGATTGGAAGCTGTATTTAACAAATTCCGAACAGATAATTCTTTACAACCTGCTATACACCAATTTAAGAATCTTTTTTTTGAAATACCTCATCCTGCAAGAACCACCAAACATATTTCTGACCCCAATAAAGGTTCTGCTGCCAAAAGAATTAATATGTTTTTACGTTGGATGGTTAGAAAAGATCCTTTGGGTGTAGATTTAGGGATTTGGAAAAGCATTCCCACCGCTTGTTTATCTTGCCCGCTAGATGTGCACACAGGCAATGTAGGAAGAAAACTAGGGCTAATTACGCGTAAACAAAACGATGCCAAAACTCTTGCTGAATTGGATGCCAATCTAAGAATATTAGATCCTATAGATCCAGTAAAATACGATTTTGCTTTGTTTGGATTAGGAGTTTTTGAAAACTTTTAAAACACAACCATTTTCTCCCAATTATTCTAATTTTACACTTGTCTTTAGTATCTTGGTACTACTTATAAACCTTCTTTAAACAATTGTTTTACACTAAAAACACATTGCTATTTATGAAAATAGATTTTAAGAACACCTTTCAAATTTTAGTACAGACATATCAAAACTGGATAAAAAATGATCCTTTTCAAATGAGTGCTGCGGTAAGCTATTACGCATTGTTTTCTTTTCCTGCTTTGTTGATTATTATTGTACAATCTATTGGTTTATTTTACAGCAAAACAGAAATTAAATCTAAAATAATTGATGAAATTTCTTCAGTATTAGGTCAAGAGACTGGAGTTTTAGTCGAAAATATCTTACGCAATTCTTTTGACGAACACCAAACTAAAATTGCATTGTATATAGGAATAGCTACATTAATTTATGGGGCAACTGGATTGTTTATTTCTCTCCAAAAGTCGTTGAACAAAATTTGGGGAATGCCCAAAAACACAAATCAAAGTTTTTTTAAGTTGATTAAAAACCGTTTGTTTTCTTTAAGTCTAATACTTATCATTGGTTTTTTATTGTTGACTTCTTTGGTACTAACTTCCATTATCAATGCACTAACAGATTGGATTCGTGGTTTTTTACCAGAATTTGTTATCCTTTTATTCCAAGTAATCAACTTTGTAATTCCTCTGTTGTTAATTACGGTTTTGTTTGCTTTAATTTTTAAAATCTTACCCGATGCCATCATCAAATGGAAAGATGTTTGGCTTGGTGCGTTTGTAACTAGTTTGTTGTTTAGTATTGGAAAAATGGGATTGGGAATTTATTTTGGAACCGCCAACCCCGAATCTTCTTTTGGTGCTGCTGGATCGGTTATTTTAGTATTGCTTTGGGTTTCGTATTCCAGCATTATTTTGTTTTTTGGAGCTGAGTTTACTAAAGTTTATGCTTCTAAATATGGTGATGGTATTATTACATAAAAAAGCTAAAATTAAATGTAGTATTACCAGTCCTATCCCCCTTATCAAAATGCAATAGCAGAAAGAGTGTATGGTATTTTAAAACAAGAGTTCTTAAGCAATACTTCAAAATTGAATATTAGATTAATGTCAAAGGTTGTAGAAGAAGCTATTGAAATATACAATACTCAAAGACCTAAGTTGTCTTGTTTGATGAAGACTCCTGAACAAATGCATAAACAGGATAGAATAAACATAAAATCATATAAAAACAAAATATCATCACAAAACATGATTTGTGATGATATTTAATAAATTTTATCTTTTATAAAACTATAACGCTTTTTTAGGACGTTACAGAATTATCAGAATTAATTCTGTAATCTTTTGTTTTCTTCTTCAATACGCTTTTTTTGTTTTCCATTTAAGCCCATTTTGTAAAAGAATTCGGGTTTTAAATAAACATGATTCTTTTTCATATCCAGATCGTTTACGTCTTGGCTTAAATCACAATCAAATCGAGCTAAAATAGCATGATTGGTTTTCCACCCATTTACTGCTGTAAAATGGCATATACCCCAAGTAATTCCTCTACCGTTTTGTGTATCTGTAAATGCATCTGGAATAAAAGGTCCTGCTGCATTAGGCAAAAACTCTGTTATAGAAGCAACTTTAAAGTTCACCCCATCTTCTGCATATTGAATGGTGTTGTGTTCATTTCCATCTCTAATAACAATAGAAGCTATTCCTTCTTTAAAAGGGAACATTGTTGTTTCATGACCTGAACTAGAAATTGGGTTTAATGGATGTTTTTTAAAAGGCCCTAAAGGATTGTCTGCAATAGCTAAACCATGCATACGAATTAAATCGGGTTGTCCGTTTGAATCTGATTTGTAATACAAGTATATTTTACCATTGTGCACCAACGGATAAGGATCATGAATAGAGTATTGATCCCACTCTCCTGGTTTACCATTTGGTATTACAACTTTATTATAGGGAGTCCAAGGTCCGTCTGGTGAATCAGCCCAAGATACCGCTACAGGGCAATCGTCTCCTCTTTTCCCACTAGCTTCCATAAATCCTTGATAGTACAAGTAATACTTTCCTTTCCACTCTAAAATATCAGTAGTCGTTACAGATCTCCATCCTACGTTAGGTTTTGGAGGTCTTGGCACAGCCACTCCTTGTTCTTCCCAAGTAAAACCATCTTTACTTGTTGCATACCAAATTTCACACAAATCCCAGTCTGCCGATGGAATTTCATCCGTTGCTAAATGTGCATTTCTACCTCCTACAGGTGGTGTTTTGGTATTTCTATAGGTATACCAAACATAGTATTTTCCGTTCTTAAAAATCACTTTTGATGGATCTCTACGTGTAATCGTTCCATCGTGATTGCTATAATCTAAACCTTTAATTTCTGTATACTTAAACTGAGAATACAATTCATTATCTTGTGGTGTTGCTCCATATACATCATAACTTCTTTCCATAGAAGCACTCAAGGGTCTATTCGGTTTTTCTTTAGGCAATTTAAAAGGAAAAGCTTCTGTTTTTTCTTGAGAGAATCCTCCCAAACTCATAAAACACAAAGCAGCAAAGGCAGACACTTTCGTCAAATCCAGTTTTATCATTTTATCTATTTTTAATTATTGATTCGATACAAAAAAAATGAAATTTGTCTTTTTTCTCCAAAACATATTCTTATTTATCTAAACCATATGTTTAGAACTTAGGCATCTTTGCTTTGGGTAACTAGACAACAACACAACTTAGTCTTTAGTTACATGACTTCCCCACCAATCAGCATTAGGTTGATAGTCTTTTTTTAACATGTTTAAACGTTGTTTTTCTAAAGCTTGTAATTTCTTGGTTGCTATTTTTTTTAAGTATTTTTGTTCTTTTTGTACATCGTACAAAGGGTCTTTTTCTGGAAATTTTGCTCCTACCTTGTGCAAGTATTCAAATAGTTCTTTATGTAAACTCGCTACTAAATCTGGATGTTTTTGTGATACGTCTTTCTGCTCTCCCATATCCTTTTTTAATTGATACAATTCATTCCTTCCATCTTCGTAATAGTGAATCAATTTCCAATCCCCTTTTCTGATAATTGACGAAGGTTCTCCTCCTTGGTTTCCATAGTGTGGGTAATGCCAAATCAAAGATCTTTCTGTCAGTTTTTTTCCTTCTAGCACAGGCTTTAAACTCACACCATCTTGATGTGCATTTGGTTTCAAATCAACCCCGACCAAATCTAACAATGTAGGATAAAAATCTACCCCAGAAACAGGAACATTGGTTTGTTTTACCTGACTTTTCATCCAAGGAACTTTAATAAAGTAAGGTTCTTTAATTCCACCTTCGTATTGGTAACCTTTACCTCCACGTAAGGGCAAATTAGAAGTAGAGAATGCATCTCCGGCTGCCACCCCTCCATTATCGGATGTAAAAACAACCAAGGTATTTTCATCCAAACCTAAATCTTTTAACCCTTGCAATACACGCCCTACAGCATCGTCCATACTTTCCACCAAACCAGCATACACGGGGTTGTCTTGTGTGTGCCTTATGGGTAAATATTTCCCCATTTTATAAGAGTTGGTTGCAATTCCATTGACTGCTGCTTTATTTCTGTATTTTTCCCATTTTATTTGAGTAGTTTCTATGGGACCATGCACAGCATAAAAAGACAAATAGGCAAAAAAAGGTTGTTCTTTGTGTGTTTTCATAAATTGTACAGTTTCTTCTGCCAAACGCATGCTTAGGTTTTCTCCATCAGGTCCATCTTTTAAATTTGGATTTTTGTACGGAGCAAAATACCCTCCTTTAGGACCTCCTGCATGGTAACCACCAACATTAATATCAAATCCATGATCTTCTGGCCAAGAACCTTTTTCTCCCAAATGCCATTTTCCTGCAAAAAAAGTAGTATAGCCGGCTTCTTTTAACGCCTCTGGCAATGTAATATTTTCTTTGTTCAACTCGTGCTTATATTCTGCTGGCAACAATTTTGAAAATCGTTTTTTTTCTCTCCATTTTTCTCCTGATCTAGCTCCTATCCAATCCGTAATTCCGTGACGTGCCGGAAAAGTCCCCGTTAAAATACTTGCTCTAGAGGGGCTACAAACCTGACAAGCCGCATAGCCTTCGTTAAATGCAGTACCATCTTTTGCAATTTGGTCTATATTGGGTGTTTCATAAAATGAATCGTTTCTAAAACTCACGTCATTGTATCCATAGTCATCAGCCAAAATAAATAAGATATTTTTATGTGCTTTTTTTTGAGAAGAGGGAGTTGCTTCTTTTTTATTGTTGCAAGCCATCAAACTAGACAAGACAACTACTCCTAAAATAATTTTCATTGATTTCATTGCTATTCTTATTTATTTTGTGAATTCCACTGTATTGGAATGGCAATATTACCATTCACATTTTTATCGTAAACCGCCACGTATATCATTATGGGTTGCCCATTTTTATCTGTCAATACAAAAGGACGTTCTACACGTTTTGGTTTCCATACAGTACCATCGGTTAAAACAAATTCTTTTTTCATAAATACCGATCTTTTATCTTCTTGCCACGCTTTACCGTTGGTAGAACTAAACAAAGCCAAGTCTCTTTTGCCCATTACATGGCATACCATAAAATATTTTTTAAGAATGGTATCGTACCACAAAGTTGCATCTTCCGTTTGTGCCTTGGCATATACGGGTTCTGGATGAAATTCAAAGGGTCCTTCAGGGGAATCTGCATTTCCTACAAGCTGAATTCTAAATGGTTTTTTGTGTTTTAAATCGTCTCCTTTTACAATCATTTTATATTGCTTGTCTTTATAAATTACTGCTGGATTGACAGCAATTTTCTTAAAGAGCACATCATCAGGAGCCACCACCACTTTTTCTGATCGTACAAAAGGTCCATTAGGGTTATTTGCTAGAGCAACTCCTATACGCTGGCGATCTCTTACTTCCATTCTGTGCGCATCAAACCAAGTTTGGTCTGGATACACTAACGTATCACTAGACTGAAACAAACCTCCTAGATCATTAGCAATATAATATAAGGCAATTTTTCCATCTGCAACTACAGCGTAAGGATTGTGTGCATTGTTGGCATCCCATCCATTTTGTTTTTTACTCTCTAAAACCACGTTAACAAACTCAAAAGGTCCTTGTGGTGCATCGGCCACTGCATGCGCTATTTCACAATGAGTCATCCAACCTTTGTGTTCGTATTCTTTTTTCCAACGTGCATAATACGCATGGTATTTTCCCTCCCATTGTACTACGGAGAGTCCCCATACATAATAGCCTGGTTCTACCAAAACTTGTGCTTGTTTTTTATGGTTGAAAAAATTAGCAACAGCAGTTGTATCCAAAGGTTGAAAACTGATGTCTTGGTAATTGTTGAGTACCGTTTTTTGTGATTGACAAGCCGCAAATATACAAGCTAGCACACTACATACAACTAAGGATTTGATTTTCATTTTATGATTTTCATTTTTAGAATTGAATTCAAAAATAAAGCTTCAATATTTCTATACAGAACACCCTAGTCTAAAACTAGAGGACATATGATGAAAACAATCTAAAAATTAAAATCAACGATTACTCAACAACCTCTTCTGCATGGTAATACAAATCCAATATTTTTAAGCGGAATAACAAATTGTATTTTACACGTAACAGTTCTGTTTGACTTCTTTGGTAGTTAATTTTAGTTTGTGTATAATCTAGTAGATTGCTTTGACCAACATCAAAACGAGTTTGTTGGTATTCAAAGGCCAATTGTTGGGCTTGTGTATTTTTTTCGCTGGCCAAAAAAGTTTTATACATAGCTTGAGCATTTAAATAGGCCTCATACACATCTTGAGTAATACGTTGTTGACTTTGTTTTAGTTGGTATTGCGACTTGAGTACATTGATTTTACTTTTGGCTACTGCATTCTGAGTTTGAAAGCGATTAAAAATAGGAATGTTGAGTTGAAAACCATACACCCATCCATAGTTATTTTTTAATTGATCTATGTACGATATATCAAAAATATCCGATTCTCTGGTGTCAAAATTTAAAAATCCCGTTAGCGTAGGAAAATAAGCCGATTTTGCAATTTCCACTCCTTTTTCTGCAATCTGTATGTTCAGTTCTGCCCATTTTAGCTCATTTCTATTTTTCAACACCTTGGTAACTATGCTATCTATTGGTCTTTCCATTTGAGCTCTATCATCCAAATCAATCTCTATTTCTTTAAAATCCATCTCTTCATTTAACTCAAGATTTAACAACCTTTTTAAACTCAATTTGGCAATGGTAAAACTGTTTTCTGCCTCAGCAATTCTTTGTACATCATTGGCTGCAGTAGCTTCAAGTTGTAACACTTCTCCTTTAGCCAAAGTTCCTGCTTCTACTTGTTGCTGAGCTTGCTGCAATTGCTCTTGTGTTAATTGGTATTGATTTTCTAAAATAGCAACGTTTTCTTTTTGCAATAAAACTTCTAAAAAAGCATTGGCTACTTGCAACATTAAATCATCCTTACTTTTGTCTATGTTAAACTGTGCTGCTACTTGTTGCAACTTAGCTTGTTGTAATTGATGATAGTTTCTAAACCCTGTAAACAAAGGAACGTTGGAATTAAAACCATAGCTAGAATTACGTGTGGTTTGATTTTGCAACACTCCTGTTGTAACATTCTGACTTAGTCCGTTATTCCAAGCATTGTTTGCCGAAGCCTGCAAATTGGGTAAGAAAGCCCCTTTAGCACCTTTTATATCAATGGCAGCTTCTTGCAAGGTTAGCAATTGCTGTTGTATCTCTATATTATGCGTTATGGCATATTGGATGCAATCTTCTAATGACCATTTTTTGGTTTGTGCCACCCCAGAAGTCAATCCACAAAGCAAAAACGCAGTTCCAGTAATGATTTGTTTCAACTTCATACTACTTCTTTTTTTCTTTTTTATCATTTGGGATGATGGCATTCCAATCTTTGATTTTATCTTCTTTAGAAATTCCACTTTTAATTTCTACAGTAATTCCATCACTTACCCCTAAAACCACATCTTTACGTTTAAACTCTTGTTCGCCAATAAGCACCTCTACATAGGGCTTTTTTGTTTTTTTATCAAACTGCAATAAAGATTCTTTAATAGCCAAAACTTTTTCTGCCTTATCTAAAATAATAGAAGCATTGGCACTTAATCCCGCACGAATAACCGTATTACTTGGTATTTTTAAAGCCGATTCAATATCAAACTGCACTGCTCCATTTTCTTCTACTCCTTTGGGGGCAATATAGTCTAAAGTAGATTGAAACTTTACATCTGGCAAAGCTCCAATGCTAATATCAATAGGCATTCCTTCTTTAATTTTTCCCACCTCACTTTCATCAATAGTTCCTTCAAAAATCATTTTATTACTATCTGCTATGGTAGCTAGTTTGGTTCCTTCATTAAAATTGTTACTTGGAATTACCTGAAAACCATTCTTTACGGGTACTTCTAAAACCACACCTCCTATGGTTGCTTTTACTAAGGTATTGGCTAAATTTTCAAAACCACGTGTAGTTCCTGTTTTAATGATTTGGTAGTTTTCTGTGGCAGAAACCCATTTTTGTTTTGATTGTTGATAGGTAGCTTTGCTCTTGTCATAATCGTTTGCCGAAATCACTCCTTTGTTGAACAAAAGTTGCTGACGATCAAAAATCTTTTGTTGGGCATCTAAATCTATTTTAGCACTAGACACCGCATTGGCAGCAGCTTGTATATTATCTACCGTTGGAATGACTTTAATTTTAGCAATCAAATCTCCTATTTGTATAGTATCTCCTGCTTCTACATAAATTTCATCAATAATTCCCGGAATATTAGGTCGGATAATAACCTCTTCTTTGGGAGTAATTTTCCCCGAGGCCACTGTACTCTGAACAATGGTTTCTACCGTAGCTTTTTTGGTTTGATATACCACTGGTTTTTTCTGGTCTCTTTGCCACAAATAGCCCAATGCTAATACAAATACAATGACAATGATGAGAAGGATAAAAATAGTTTTTGATTTTTTCATGTGCTAGGTTGTTATTCTGTTCTTATTGCGTCTATAGGTTTCATTTTTACAGCCTTTCTAGCAGGAATCATTCCTGCAAACAAGCCAAAAATAATTAAGATACCAAACAGTAACAATACAGTAGATATTGATACCGTAGGGTTGATGACCATAATTTCAAAAGGATCCAAACCATCAATCCAAATATTGACTAGAGATAAAAGTAGGGTAGCAAAACTAATGCCTCCCATACCTGAAAGTACTGTTAAAAAAACGGATTCTAATAAAATTTGTTTTTTAATGACATAGGGGGTTGCTCCTAACGCTCTACGAATTCCTATTTCTTTGGTTCGTTCCTTTATAACAATCAACATAATATTGCTAATTCCAATAACTCCAGACAATAAAATCATCAAACCGACAAAAAAAGACACGGCCGTTAATGTGGTAAAAAGCAGGTTGAATTTTTCAAATTGACTGTTCAAATCAAAATTACCAATAGCTCTTTTATCCAAAGGATTGATTTTATGATTTTTCTGTAAAACATCTATAATTTGCTCCTTAAGTTTAGACACAGACTGTCCATCTTCGGCAGTTATAAAAAAATAATTTACCTGATCGGCCATGTTAAAAACCTGAGAAAAAGTATTGAATGGTATGTGTATTTTTTGCTGAGCCTGTACATTGTTATTTCCTTCTATTGAAGTATCTTTATACACCCCAACCACTTTAAAATTCACCCCTTTTATCTGAATATAGCTTCCAATAACAGGTTCGTCTTTTTCATACAACTCATCAATCAAGGCCCACCCCAATACGGCAACTTTACGTTTTTGATCTATATCTTCTTGGTTTACATAGCGTCCTTGGGTAAGTTTGATTGCAATTTGAGTTAAAAATTGAGCTGTATTTCCTTCAACATTAAAGCTTCCACTTTTTAATCCGTGTACAATGTTGGTGTTAAAATCGTTTCTAGGTGAAACTACTTTAAGACCTTTTACATTTTCTTTGATAGCTTGCTCATCTTTTAAATTGAAACGATACCATCTATTTTTGGGCATTCCCTGATATTCCATAGAAGTTTTTTGAGCCCACACAAAAAGTGAGTTGGTCGCAATTCCACTAAACTTATGTTTGATTCCTGTTTCAAAACCTCTTGAAGCAGCCAACAAGAGCACCATGATAAAAATTCCCCAAAAGACACCAAAAGCTGTCACCATAGTACGCAACACGTTTGATTTTAACGAAGCGAGTATTTCTTTCCATAAATCTCTATTCATCATGCTACTCATCTCTTAAGGCAATTATAGGTTTTATTTTAGAAGCATATTTGGCAGGAAAATAACCTGCTATCACCCCCGCAATAACTAAAAGAATTACGGTAGAAATGGCTATAGAAAAATTAACAGAAGGTTGATAAATAAAATCGGTTTGTAAGTTTTTTCCAATCAACTCCAACACCAAAAAACCTAAAAACAAGCCCGATACACCAGAAAGAGAAGTTATAAATATAGCTTCGTGTAAAATCATCACCACAATAGCTTTTGGTTGTGCTCCCAAAGCTTTTCTAATTCCTATCTCTTTGGTACGTTCTTTTACAATAATAAGCATAATGTTGCCCACCCCTACAATACCTGCTATAAGCGTTAGAATACCTACCACCCAAAAAAATAGTTTCATTCCAAAAATCAACTGATACAAATCCTTACTATTCTTTACTGAATTGAAATAACGAATACCTGTAGGATCATCTGGATGCACTTGATGGATTTTCTGCAATTTAGCTTTTACTTGGGCTGCAAAAGTTTCGGATTTTGCCAAAGCATCTTCATACCTTTCTTCAGGATGCAACGTATATAAGAAAGAGCTTCCTTGTCTTTCTCTATGATACAACTGTAGCATGGTACTATGTGGCAAATAAACTCGTTCATTTTCACGTTCATTTGGGTCTTTAAAAACGCCCACTACAACAAATTGTATTTTATTTACTTGCACTCGTTTTCCTAACGCTTGTTGATGAGTTTCAAAAAGCGTTTCAGACACTTGAGTACCAATAACAATCGTCTTATTTTTTTGATCGTAATCTTTTTGGTTGATGAATCTACCTGCAACCAAATCGGCACTTTCTAAAAACTGTCTATCGGGCATAACTCCAGTAAATTGGTAACTTCCCGATTTATCTTTGTAATTAAATGTCATCCCAAAACGACGGTAATCTGCCGATTTGTACTCGATATATTCCTGATATTGTTTTTCTATCAGCTCATAGTTGTCTATCGTTAATTTAATAGACCTTCCTGCATTAAGTCCGTTGTATTCTTTAGAAGTATTCCCCGACCAAAAGTGCATCAAAGTTGCAGCATCTCTACTAAATTGTTTTTCAGTTCCTTTTTTAAACCCATTGGCAACTCCAAGAAGAATAATCAAAATAAAAATACCTGAGCCTACAGAAACTCCCGTTAAAAAAGTACGGAGCTTGTTTTTTGCTATTGCATCAAATATTTCTTGCCAACGGTCTATATTAAACATAATCTTTTGCTAAAACAGGTTCAATACGCTTATCACTTATCATAATTCCGTCACGCAGTTCTACATTACGTTTGGTCATCTGAGCAATGTCTGGCTCGTGGGTAACGATAATAATGGTTTTGCCTTCGTTATTTATTTTTTGCAAAATTTCCATGACTTCGTACGACGTTTTGGTATCTAAAGCTCCTGTGGGTTCATCGGCCAACAAAACCTTTGGATCCGATGCCAAAGCACGTGCAATAGCCACACGTTGTTTTTGTCCTCCAGACAGCTCGTTGGGCAAATGGTGTGCCCACTTGGCCAACCCTACTTTTTCTAAATAATATAGTGATCTTTCTTCTCTTTCTTTTCGTGATACACCCTGATAGTACAAAGGCAAACTAACATTGTCTATTGCGGTTTTGTAATTGATAAGATTGAAAGACTGAAAAATAAAACCTAAAAATTTATTTCGGTATTGGGCTGCTATTTTTTCGTTTAAATTTTTTACTTCTAAGCCATCTAAATGATAGGTTCCTTGGTCTAGCTCATCCAAAATTCCGATGATGTTTAGCAAGGTAGATTTTCCAGACCCCGAAGACCCCATGATAGAAACCATTTCGCCTTTTTGTACACTAAAATTAATTCCCTTAAGTACAGGCAATACATTTTTTCCCATTTGATAGGATTTGTATAGGTCTTTAATTTCTATCATATCTAAGAAGTTACTTGGTAGCGAATAAAATAAGATGCACTAAATTTATTCTTTTTTTGATGAAAACCTAGTGTTTCCTATGTTAAAATGATGTAAAATAATATCTTTGAACTACTGACAAATCCCCATTATTTTGATTTCATTTCTTATCAAAAACATCTTAAAAGGCATTTTGAGTTTATTTGGAGTAGCCACACTCTTGTTTTTTCTATTTCATTTGTTGGGTGATCCTTCAAGAATGTTGCTAGACCAAAGAGAAGATGAACAGCAATTAAAAAACATCAAAGCAAAATATGGTTTGGATTTGCCTATTTTATCACAATACAGTCATTACATAAACGACCTGTCCCCTATCTCATTCCACAGCAAAAACAAAGAAGATTACAGTTATATAGCCCCTGAAAAAACAATTTTAATTTGGTGGCAAACCTCACAAAGCATGGCTGTTGTTAAATTGCCCAATTTGAGAAATTCATTTCAAAAAAACGACAAACCTGTTATTGACATACTCTCAGAAACACTTCCCAACACTTTTTTACTTGCTACAAGTGCCATAACTATTGCTTTTTTTATAGGCTTGCTACTAGGAATTGTTTCTGCTTTAAACGCAAATACTTGGTTAGACAGAAGTATTATGGTGGTAAGTACTTTGGGAATGAGTCTGCCTTCTTTTTTCTCTGCTATTTTAGTTGCTTGGCTATTTGGCTTTGTACTGCATAGTTATACAGGTTTGGGGATGACAGGTACTTTATTAGAAGTTGATGATTTTGGTGAAGGCACACACATTGTTTGGAAAAATGCCATTTTACCTAGTTTGGTTTTAGGAATTCGTCCTTTGGCTGTTATAGTACAGTTAACAAGAAACTCTCTTTTAGATGTACTTAACAAAGACTACATACGTACAGCCAAAGCTAAAGGACTTAGTACTTATCAAATTGTAAAAAAACATGCCTTAAAAAACTCACTAAACCCTGTAATCACTACACTTTCAGGATGGTTTGCTTCTTTGCTGGCAGGAGCTGTTTTTGTAGAATACATCTTTAACTGGAACGGTTTGGGCAAAGAAATTGTAAACGCACTCAATTCTTCCGACTTACCTGTTATCTCAGGGAGTATCCTGACCATTGCTGCATTTTTTATTTTCCTTAATATTCTGGTAGATATTTCTTACAGTATTTTAGACCCAAGTGTAACATTAAACTAACTCATTATATGAAACATTGTTTTCTTTTATTTATCGGATTTTTATTTCTTAGCTGTCATCCACCCAACAACAAGCAGTTTAGCACCAAAGCTTTAAAAGCTCCTTTGAAAACCCTTGATGGACAACAACAAACTTTAGAAAATGTTTTAAACCAATATCAAGGAAAAACTATTTTGATAGATGTTTGGGCCTCTTGGTGTGGAGACTGTATAAAAGGCCTTCCTTTGCTTAAAGAACTTCAACAAAAACATCCAGAACTCAGTTATCTTTTTATTTCTTTAGACAAAAATCCATCGGCCTGGAAACAAGGTATCAAACGTTATCGTATAAAAGGAACACATTATTATGCAGAAGGAGGTTGGAAAAGTATATTTGCACAAAACGTAGATTTGGATTGGATTCCTAGATACATACTCATCAATAACAAGGGTGATGTGGTACTTTACAGAGCCATCCATGCAGACGATAAAAAACTACTAGAATTTATAAACACATCCATATAAAACAAAATAAAATGAGAAGCAAAATTGTAGCAGGTAACTGGAAAATGAACAAAAACGTAAGCGAATCTAAAGCTTTGGCAGAAGGATTGGTAAACGAATTAAAAGATGTTACTTTAGAAAACACACGAGTAATTGTAGCTCCGACTTTTGTAAACCTTACCACAGTAACGGCTGTAACCGAAAATTCTGCTGTTGAAGTTGCTGCACAAAACATGCATCAAGAAGCTAGTGGTGCTTACACAGGAGAAATTTCTGCAGAAATGTTGACTAGTATTGGAGTGAAAACTGTGATTTTAGGTCATTCTGAAAGACGTGAATACTTTGGTGAAAACGAAACTTTATTAGCCAAAAAAACCGATGCTGCCTTGGCAAACGGATTGGAAGTAATATACTGTTTTGGAGAAGTAAAAGAAGAAAGAGAATCTAACACTCAAGAAGCTGTGGTGAAAAAACAAATTTCTGAAGCTTTATTTCACTTAGATGCAGCTGCATGGTCTAACATTGTATTGGCTTACGAACCCGTTTGGGCTATTGGAACAGGGTTGACTGCTTCTGCAGATCAAGCTCAAGAAATGCACGCTTTTATCCGTGGATTGATTGCTGATAAATACGGAGCTGATGTTGCTGAAAACGTATCTATTTTATACGGAGGATCTTGTAAACCATCAAACGCAGAAGAAATTTTTTCTAAACCAGATGTAGATGGTGGATTGATTGGTGGTGCATCATTAAAAGCTGAAGATTTTGCTGCAGTAATCAAAGCCATTTAATTAAAAAATATTTTCAATTTAAGAATAGCTAAAAGTGTTTTGCTTTTAGCTATTTTTGTATGCCCAAAACTGAAGACATGAATTATATAGGATATACTTTTACCATTAGTCCACTACAACCTGCTACAGAAATTTTAATTGCCGAACTAGCAGAAGTTGGCTTTGAAAGCTTTGAAGAAACCTCCGAAGGCTTAAAAGCATATATTCAAACTGAATTTTGGAATGAAAATGTATTGGATGATCTATTTGTATTGCAATCTAACGAATTTGACATTGAATACACTCATCAAGAAATTGCTCAGGTAAACTGGAACGAAGAATGGGAAAAAAACTTTGAACCAATTCATGTAGATAACAAGGTTAGTGTAATTGCTCCTTTCCATAAAAAAACTGGAATGGATTATGAAATAATTATTGAACCTAAAATGAGTTTTGGTACAGGACACCATGAAACCACCCATTTGATGTTGCAGCATTTGCTAGCATTGGATTTGACAGATAAATCAGTTTTGGACATGGGAACTGGAACAGGTATTCTAGCTATTTTTGCAGAAATGAAAGGTGCAAAAAAAATTGATGCCATTGATATTGACGAATGGTGCTACATAAACACTCAGGAAAACTTAGCTAAAAACCACTGTAAAAACATTATTGCTTATCAAGGTGATGCCACGCTACTGACCACTCAAAAATACGAAGTGATTATTGCCAACATCAACCGAAATATTTTATTGAATGACATGGAGACATATGTAAAATGCTTGGTAGAAAATGGTCAAATTTTATTCAGTGGATTTTACACAGAAGATCTTACATTTATAGAACAAAGAGCTAATGATTTAGAATTGACACTAATAAAAACCTACACCAAAAACAATTGGGTTGGTGTGTTATTTAGCAAATAATTTCTAATTTTGTATTGGTTATGAGCACTATAGAAAAAACTTTAGAAGAATTAGACCTCCTTGAAGAGTTAGTAAAGGAACACGAAATAATTTTATACAACGACGATGTAAATACGTTCGATTTTGTAATTGATGCCCTTATGAATGTCTGCGATCATGATCCCATACAAGCAGAACAATGTACCATGCTCGTTCATTACAAAGGAAAATGCACTGTAAAAACTGGGGCATACCAAGATTTAGAGCCTAGATGTACCAAACTTTTAGAGTTAGGTCTTTCTGCAGAGATTCAATAAAACTTATGGAACAACTTTTAGCTTACTACAACTTTTCACCCTTTGTGAAAGATAAATCACGATTCTTTGATCACATTGCCTATGTGTCTATTAAAGACGATTTATATTTGTTATTTGAAAAAAAAGACAACCTAATCAACTTACATTTTACCAGTTACGCTAATCCTGATTTTATTGGAAAACAAAAACCATCGGGCTTAAATACCCTGATTGAAAATTTTGAAATAGACAATAATCAACATAGAAAAATAGTACAGCAATATCTGGATTATAATTAAAATTCTGCGGTAATTGTAATACCACTAAAACGAGTAGAAATGGAAGGTGTATAATTGATGGTATAATTTTTTTGCTTGCCTTTAGGCAAAATACCCCTTGCTTTCCAGCTACTTCTTACAATAGAACGCCCTATTACAGTCCCAACAATTCCTCCTGCAACCATGTCAGACAACCAGTGCTGATGCCCTTTGATACTAGAACAAAAAATAGCTGTCATGAATCCGTAGGGAATCCAGTAATTATCAAATTCCATTTGAAAAACCTTTGCCATGGCAAAAAAAGCGGTAGCATGCAATGAAGGCATTCCTGTACCATGCGGACTTGAAAAAATATACTCTCCCTGTCTACTGTTAAAAAAATCATAAGGATTGCTTGTTTTATCTACTGTATCAGGACCTCCTGCTCTTAAGTCATCCAAAGGGCGTTTTCTACCAAAAATAGTTTTTAATACTGTATGAGAAATGGCAATAGAATAAATCAAAGCCTTCATTCCGTTAATAGCCGCATACTGTCCCTTTTCGTTTCCATTAAACAAAGAAGTTACATATACCCCAGACATGGTATAAAACATATAAGCATCCTCACCTGCCAGCCATGGAAAGTCTGCTTTATTTACAGTAATAGATGGCACAGCGTACTGAATATTATCTTCTACATGTACTTGATACATTTCAGTTATCGGTTTATCAAATACAACCATAGCCCCAACAATACCAGTATATAGTGCAGTCTTTTTCCAATCTTCAGTTACACTTTTTCCCATATAACTAAAATCTGAAGGAATGGTTTTTAAAGACGTTTTTAAAACTTCTCCTGCAAGACTAAATCTAGATTTTTCTACCTGAGCTTGTGTACTAAAGACAATAAATATGAAAAGAAAATAGCAACGTTTCATTCAGTTTTTATTTTAGCAATTACAATTTCAAAAATAAATAAAAAAGTAGGGCTAGCTCAAAAAATAAGCCCTTAATAATTAAAATTATTAAGGGCTTTTGTGACTCCGGGAGGATTCAAACCTCCAACCTCTTGAGCCGTAATCAAGTGCACTATTCAGTTATGCTACGGAGCCTTTTGCGGGTGCAAATATAAAGCTTATTTACGTTATACCAAAAATAATTTCATCTTTTTTTACGTTTCTATTTACATCTAATTCTTTTTACTCTTCTTAGTAATAATTGTATTTTTGATCACTTGTTATTTCTAATCAAATTAAAAGATTTAAGCAAATCAAAAACACTTCGTTTTCAAGCCACTATCATTTATCTTTGGCATAGAATAACAACAACTTTTTAATTCAAACATTCTGTATGGCATTATTATTTATTGTTTTGGGCTTAACTTTATTAATTTTTGGAGGTGATTGGCTGCTTAAAGGTTCGGTTGCAATTTCTACCAAATTAAATTTATCGCGTGTTGTGATTGGAATGACAGTAGTTTCTTTTGCAACATCTGCTCCAGAATTGATTGTAAGCGTAAGATCTGCCTTAGATGGCTTTTCCGATATTGCATTAGGAAATGTTATCGGCTCTAATATTGCTAATTTAGCTTTGGTGTTGGGTGTTACTGTTTGCTTAAGTAGCATTCAAATTCAATCTTCTTTTTACAAATTAGACTGGCCTATTATGATGATTTCATCAGTATTGTTATATGTATTTATCTTTAAGGATCATGAACTTGATAGTTATGAAGGGATCATTCTATTTGGCTTTTTAATTGTTTTTTTAATCTACTTAATCAAATTCCAAAAGAACAAAACTCTAGAGGTTATGGAAGATGTAGAAACAGAAGATATAAGCAGTGCAAAAACAAGCATCTACCTTATATTAGGTGGTGTTGGTTTATGGGGAGGCTCTGAATTACTAATTAATGGAGCTGTAGATTTGGCTTCTAAGCTTGGGATTAGTGAACGTATTATTGCTGTAACTGTGGTTTCTGTTGGAACTAGCATACCTGAACTTGCAGCCTCGGTAATAGCTATTTTAAAAAACGAAAAAGCAATCTCTTTAGGAAATCTTGTAGGATCTAATATTTTTAATATACTAGCTGTTTTAGGAATTACTTCTTTAATTCATCCTGTAAAAGTAAATGATCTGCAAATTGTAACCAATGATATTTACTGGATGCTCTTTATAGCATTATTAATCCTTCTTTTAAGTTTGCTGCCCAAAACAAAACACTTAGGATTAAAAGAAGGAATTGTACTGCTTGCTTCTTACATAAGCTTTGTAGTAATTACACTTAACTAAATAAAAAAAGGGAAGTTTTAATAAAACTTCCCTTTTTGAATATTATTAGTTTTTTGATTATTCTAACAATCTAAACTCTGTTCTTCTATTTTTTTCATGTTGTGCTTCCGAACAAGAAACCTCATCAGTACAATCATTAATCAATCTAGTTTCTCCATATCCTACAGGTACCAACAGTTCTTCTTGAATTCCTTTAGACACCAAATACTTTGCCACCGCCTTAGCTCTTTGCTCCGACAACGTTTTGTTTACGCTACCATTTCCTCTTGAGTCTGTATGCGAAGCTATTTCTAATTTTACTCCTGGGTTGTATATCAATATGGGCATTAAAGTCGCATCAATGGTTGTTTTTGCAATTCCTGTTAGTTCAGCACTGTTATACTCCCAAATAATAGGCAATGGTTGGTATTGCAATAAAGAACAGTCTACCCCTTTCCAACTTACTTTTCCTCCTTTTTCTACCAAAACTTTTCTTGTGATGGTTTCTTTTACTGCAGGAACAAATTTTTCTTCTACATAAGAATCACTTACCAATATCTTTTTTTCGATGTTTTCATACTCCGCAGGAACCACAACTTCTTCTACTCTAGCAGGCTCTAACAACACGTATTTCTCATAACTTGTGGTCGATTTATTTCCTACAGAAGTTACAATTCTTGATTCTTTAGCAACATATTTAACTTCGTGAGTTTCTATTTTTGCAGGATATTCTTTGTATCTCCAAAACTTACAAGCATCAGGATCTGGGTCAAAACAATTTGGTTTTCTTCCTCCTACTTCCCAACGACTGTAGGCTGGACTTACCACAACTGTATCTGTTTTAGTATCAAATACAGGTGGGGTTACTCTCATTACAGATGCCATGTCTTGATTTACAAAAGATGCCAACTCTGTTCCCCAAACTTCTGGTACTACAACCAACTTTTTATAAGAGGGTTTTACCAAAACCTTTTTAACAATGGTTTCGTATTTTGGCGGAACTACACTCAAAATTTTGTGTTCAGGTTCTTTTACAATCTCGATATTTTTATACTCATATCGATCTGGAGTAGTTACCTTAATATAACATTTGTTAGGATCAGGATTTTCAGGAAAATTTTGCCCTGTTGATGCAAACCAACACAACAATAAAAATGAAAATAATATTTTTTTCATGTAAAAATGATTGAGTTATAATTTCATGTTGTGCCCAAATATACAAAATGAATCTACAAATCTTATCAAATAATAGCTAATAATCTTTTCACTCAAAAACAACAATACCAAACACTTGATTTACAATTAAATAAACCAAAACACATCTTATTTACAAGCACTTTAAAAACCTGTTTTTAACAAG
This sequence comes from Ochrovirga pacifica, assembly GCF_000220525.1. Classification (GTDB taxonomy): domain Bacteria; phylum Bacteroidota; class Bacteroidia; order Flavobacteriales; family Flavobacteriaceae; genus Ochrovirga; species Ochrovirga pacifica. Next base: position 40,215 of record NZ_AFPK01000026.1, read on the forward strand.
CTAAAAATTGCTATAAAACAGTTGGAAAAACTTTCTATCGGCCCTCTATTTTTTATTAATCAAAAGGTGTTTTAAAAAGTATTCATTTTTAATTTTTCGTAATTTTAGGTTCTCGTTAATATTTAAATTATATGTTGTCAGCAATAGAAAACAGGAATGATGTATCGCTTTTAGTACATACATTTTATCAAAAAATAAGAAAAGATAGTTTGTTAGGTCCTATTTTCAACCAAATGATTCCAAATGAGGCTTGGCCAGCTCATCTAAATAAACTAACTGATTTTTGGGAAACCAATTTGTTTGGAATTCCAAAATTTAAAGGAAAACCAACTCAGAAACATTTAGAAACAGATCGATTGTTTAAATACCAAATAAGTCAAAAACATTTCAATCAATGGTTATTCCTTTGGGGTGCCACCGTAGATGAACTTTTTACTGGAGATAGAGCTACTAGAGCTAAAGCAGCTGCTCATCAAATTGCTGTGGCTCAAAAAATGATTTTAGACAAAAGCAAGCCCATTACCAATCAATAGGCTTGTAATCTTTTAAGAATTTTCCACACCAATGTTTTCCTGTATTAATTCCATCAAACAACGGGTCTATTACTCTTGCTGCTCCATCAACAATATCTAACGGAGGCTGAAAATCGTGTACTTGTTCTTTCTTTTTAGACAATTCCGCAGGATCTTCATCCGTTACCCAACCTGTATCTACAGCATTCATGTAAATTCCAAACTTTGCTAAAGTTGATGCCGAAGTGTGCGTTAACATATTTAGGGCTGCTTTGGCCATATTGGTATGTGGATGCCTATCTTCTTTTTTAAATCGATAAAATTTACCCTCCATAGCAGACACGTTAATAATGTGTTTTTTTCCTGTGTTGTCTTTCTTCATTAATTCTGATAAACGATTGATTAACACAAAAGGTGCTACAGAATTTACCAGTTGCACTTCTAACATTTCTGTAGTTTCAATTTCTCCAATTTTCAACCTCCAGCTATTTGTTTTTCTTAAATCAACCTGTTGTAAATCTGCATCTAATTTTCCTTCTGGAAATACTTCCGACGTACTTAAAGAATTGTCAAAACTATACGGAATCTGAGAAAGTTTTGCGGATGCTCTTAGTCCTACTCCTGGCTCTTCTCCGTGCCAAGTTACAGGTACATTTTTGTTGTTAGACACAACGGTGCCACTTAATTGTTTTAATTCTGCCAAACAATTATGATGATCTTTTAATAGCTCTTGTGCCAAAATAGGAAGTTGTTCTAAAGGTAACTCTTCTACTTGCATTAAATGTTTGTAAAACCCTGATGGCCTTCTTACTGTTTGCGCTGCATTGTTGATTAAAATATCTAGTCTGTTGTATTTTTGCTCTATATAATTACAAAAAATTTCAACACTTGGAATATGTCTCAAATCCAATCCATGAATTTTTAAACGATGCCCCCATTTGTGATAATCTTCTTCTTTGGCAAACCTTACGGCAGAATCTGCAGGAAATCTTGTGGTAGCCACTACAGTAGCCCCTGCCCTTAGTAACATTAAGGTAATATGATAGCCTATTTTTAATCTAGATCCTGTAATAACAGCAACTTGTCCTTTTAAATCTGCATTTTGGAAACGTTTAACATAGTTAAAATCTCCACATTCAGTACACATACTATCATAAAAATGATGAAGCTTTGTGTACATCTTTTTACAGACATAACAGTTTCTAGGAGATTCTAGTTCTGGAGTATCTTCCTTAGCTACCTCTGTATATGTTAGCATTTTAGGAGCTTGAAATACTGCTGCTGCTCTAGCCGATCTTATTCCCGTTTCTTTCCTTGCATGCTTATCTCTTTCTTGTTGTTTTCTTTTGATGGCCTTTTTGGCATCCTTTCTTCTTCGTTCTTGCTCATCTTTAGAAGGCCTGCTTAGCAAACCTGCTGTTTTCATTAAATCTACTCGCTGTTGTTCAGTAAGTTGAAACAATTGATTGGTATCTTGTAACAAAACTTGCATGGTATCTATACATGCTTGGATTTCTTTTTCAGAAAGATGTTTTGAGGTGCTTTTATCAGACATGGATTAAAAAAATAATGGGCAAATATACTATTAAAATATGGTCTTAGCCCACTAAAAATCAATTTGCAAAACCTATTTAAAGCTCCTAAAAATTAAACATTTTATTTTTTTCTAACCATTCCAATCAAAACCCTACTAAATTACTGATATAGTTCGTCTTTTTTTTGTAACTTTAGTACACCCCTTAGCAGGATAAAATCGTCCTAGTATTGCACTTTTACATTCTAATTTGGTACAGTATACACAAGATATTTTACAGATTAACTGTAGAATTTTTATTGTACATAATACGCTGTACACATTTGTTTGCTAACAATTTTACAGCGAAATATCAAAAAAAATGTAAGCCTAAAACAAAAAAAATGCACTATGAATTCTAAAGTAAAAGAATACGATTTCCGTAAAAACTTTATGGAATTCGGTTTTGAAATAAGAAAACTAGAATATTTCTTTCAACAACACAGCGAGAAAGAAAAAACCACGCCTCATAAAGTGAACTTTTATGTATTGGTGTTTGCTACTAACGGACAAGGTAAACAGCTGATAGATTTTACAACCTATAATTACGGAAAAAATAAAATGCTTTTGGTGGGTAAAAATCAAGTGCATGCTTGGCTAGAACAAGATCAGATAGAAGGATATATTTTATTTTTTACACAACAATTTTTATATCAAAACCAAATACATTTTAACGATTTAAGTTATGAATTCCCATACAATCCATATATAAACACACCTACATTAGAAATTAAACAAAATTCTGATTACGAACTTTTAAAGTCTCTTATAGAAATTACATATACAATGTTTATTTATAACGAGGACAAAACTCCTAATCATGAAATATTACAGTGTATGCTGCGTGTTATTCTTTTAAAAATTCGTAGTTTATCCAAGGTCAATGGTCAAAATTTTCCAAAAACCCAATTTGAACTTTTTGTCCGATTTCAACAAGAATTGGATCTGAATTACGCTAGTACAAGAAATGCAAGTGATTATTGCAAAATTCTAAAAGTTTCTTACAAAGAATTGAACAATACTTGCAAAAATCTAACTCAAAAAACTATAAAAGAATTTATTGATGATTATTTGATTCTTAAAGCAAAACGTTTTTTATCACATCCTACTGAAAACGTTAGTACCACCTCGTATCAGTTAGGGTTTGATGAAGTTTCTAACTTTTCTAAATTTTTTAAAAAACACACAAAAAAAACACCCAAACAATTTATCACTGAAATGAACTATAATTAGATCAACGTTTTGCAGTGTATTTTACCCATTATTGACTATTATTTTCCTACTCTATATTTAAAAACACCTAGCTATTTTGCTGGGTGTTTATTTTAAGAGTTTGTGTTACAATCTTTACAGGTACCTGTTAGCAAACAATTGGCATGCTCTACTTGATATCCACTAGGAACTGTATACTGAACAGGAGTTTTTAAACACTCTATAGTACCACAGGACAAGCATCTAAAATGATAGTGGTAAATCAGCTTTTCTTCAGGATGTTTGCATTTCTTACAAATAGAAAAATATTGTTTTCCATCCTCTGCTACAATTTTATGTGCTATGCCATCTTCACAAAAACTATTTAAAACCCTGTAAATAGTAGCTCTGTTCACAGCAATTTCTATCTGGCTTTCTATAGCATCCTGACTCAAAGCTTTTTGAGACTTTACTAACAATTCTAAAACCGCTTCTTTGGCGGGTGTATTTCTTCTCTTCATCAACTACTGCAAATTAGTCGCAATTATTTAATGCGATTGTTTCGCAATAATACAAAAAAGAGTTTATATTTGCTTTTACTAATGCAACATAATCGCGTTAATATTTCAGATGAAAACTAAAAATTTTGATGTAATTATTATTGGTGGAAGTTACGCTGGTTTATCCGCTGCTTTAGCCTTAGGTAGATCGTTAAGAAAAGTATTGGTTATTGATGCAGGGAAACCATGCAACCGTCAAACCCCACATTCTCATAATTTTTTAACGCAAGACGGAAGTACTCCGAAACAAATAGCAGAAATAGCGAAAAATCAAATTCTAAATTATAAAAATGTAGTGTTTTATAATGGAATAGCCACTGGGGCTAAAAAGATAAATTCTGACTTTGAAGTTAACACCGACAAACAGATGGTATTTACAGCTAAAAAGTTAATTCTTGCAACGGGAATTAAAGATTTGTTTCCTAACATAAAAGGTTTTAAAGAATGTTGGGGAATCTCTGTTGTACATTGTCCATATTGTCACGGTTATGAAATTAGAAATCAAAAAACGGCTCTTATTGCAAACGGAGACCATGCCATGCATTTGTTAGGATTGATTCAGAATTTAGGAAACCAAGTTACCATCACAACTCATGGAAAAGCAAAATTCACAGAAGAACAACAATCTAAATTAGAGCAACATCAAATTGAGGTTATTGAAAAAGAAATTGCAGAAATTAATCATCATAATGGCTTTGTAGAATCAATTCGTTTTTCGGATAATTCTATTGTTTCTTATCAATCTGCATATACAGTGGTTCCGTTTGAACAAAACACACAAATTCCTAAATTATTAGGATGCGAAATAAATGAGCAAGGTTACATAAAGGTAGATGCCATGCAAAAAACCAACATTACGGGGGTATATGCTTGTGGAGATAATAGCTCTATGCGATCTGTTGCAACTGCTGTTTATACAGGAAATATTGCTGGAGTAGTGGCGAATAAAGAACTGGTTAATGACGAGTTTTAGAAATAGTAAAGGTAGTTGCAAACAGGAGCACAAGAAATCAAACATTTAAAATTCTTACTATCAATAAAAACGATAGCACTGAAAATTAGCTTATGTAACACAAAGCCCAATCATTACATTATTCTTAAAACAATAGCTTTTTGTCAAGAAAAGAATACAGAATACACAATTAAAAACAGGTAGGGTTACAAGATTAACAAATTTTATCAAAGATTAACCTTTTACAGTCTTTGTATATTAACAATCTTTGTAATGTGAAAACGATAATTGATTCACCTTTTTTTTATTTTAACCTACCTTTACCCCAAAGTAAAACACTCAACATATTATTTATGCTGAGTGTTTATTTTTTTATAATTCTTTATTTACATCCCAGGCCTCTAGGTAATCTTTAATTTCTTTGATAAACATACCTCCTAGTGCACCATTTATAACACGATGGTCGTAAGAATGCGTAATGTACATTTTTTGACGGATTCCTATAAAATCACCTTCTGGAGTTTCTATTACCGCAGGAACTTTTCTTATGGCTCCCAAAGCCAAAATAGCACTTTCTGGTTGATTGATAATTGGTGTTCCAAATATAGACCCAAAGCTACCAATATTAGTAACCGTATAGGTTCCTCCTTTTATGTCGTCTGGTTTTAATTCATTATTCTTAGATCTGTTTGCCAAATCATTCACCGCTTTTACCATTCCGTTTAAGCTTAAATTTTCGGCATTTTTTATTACAGGAACTATTAAATTCCCATCAGGCAAAGCAGAAGCCATTCCTAGGTTAATTGCTTTTTTTACGACTACTTCTTGCACACCATCAAAAGAAATATTGACCAGCGGATATTTTTGAATAGCTTTGGTAACCGCTATCATAAATATTGGAGTAAAGGTTAGTTTTTGTCCTTGTTTTTTGTAGTAAGCATCCTTTACTTTATTTCTCCAGTTTACCAAATTTGTCACATCTACTTCTATAAAAGACTGAACATGTGCCGCTTTTTGCTTGGAGTGAACCATATGATCTGAAATCAACTTTCCCATTCTAGAAAGGGTAATCAACTCATCCCCTTCTTGCAACACCTTACTTGTGATTGTGTTTTGATTTGTTTTTGAATCTGATGCTGCTGCTTTTTGTTCTTGTAAAGCTGTTGTTTTTTTTCCTCTATTTTTTACATAAGTCAACATATCCTCTTTGGTAACCCTACCTGCCAATCCTGTTCCTTGAATTGCATCTAGTTCTTGTTGCGATATATTTTCGGCATTGGCTATACTTTTTACTAAAGGAGAATAAAACTTATCCTCGCTACTTTCTACAGTAGGAGGTTTTTGTGTGGTCGACGTTTGTTCAATCAACTGCGTTACTTCTTCCTCTACTTTAGCAATTGCATCATCGGTCGTTTTTTCTTTTGATGCTGAGCTAGCTTCCGAAGATGTGTTTTTAGTCTCTCCTTCTGTTTGGATTATTGCAAACGTCTGACCTACCTGAACAACATCTCCTTCTTGATACAATTTTTCTACCAGAACACCTTCTACTTCACAAGGAACATCAGAATCTACTTTATCTGTAGCTATTTCCACTACCGATTCGTCCATTTCTATCGAATCTCCAACTTCTTTTAACCACGCAGTAATGGTTGCCTCAGCAACGCTTTCTCCCATCTGAGGTAATTTCAATTCAAATCTAGACATGTATGCTTTATTTTTTGTTTTGCGAATTTAATAAATATGACGGTCTTTTTTACAGATTCAAAAAAATAAACCCGATAGCCAAATAGCTATCGGGTTTATCAAAATTTAGTTTAAGCTTCTATTAGAACACAATGTGAATTGATAACTCAAATTCATCATCAATAGCTTTGTCTTTTAAGTTGTCAAAAAACGATTTAGATCCATAACGAATTCCAAATTTTGTTCTATCAATTTTTACATCTCCAGAAATAGTTTTTCCTTTTTTAACCAAAGTAAAAGCTTTTTTTACGGTTTTTCCTTTAATTGTTAAGTCACCTTTTACAGTATTTCCTTCTACACTAGTAATTAAAAATTTTGCTACAGGATACTTGTCTACACCAAAAAAGTCATCATTTTTTAAGTGTCCTTCTAATTTTGCTTTCATATCACCATCCAAATCTGTAACATTAATAGAGTTCATATCTACCGTAAATGTTCCTCCTACTAATTTTCCTTCCTTTAGCTCTACAACACCACTTTTAAAGTTGATGGTTCCATTATGTTGTCCGGTTACTTTTTTACCCACCCACTTAATCGTACTTTTTTTTACATCAATAGGCTTTTTGTTTCCAGCATGTAAAGTCACAGTAAATAAAGCTACAATAGCTAAAATTGTTGATTTGATTGTTGTTTTCATTTTTTAATTGATTTTTGTGATTAATAATTATTGTTTTATTTTTTCTAATAAACTTGTTAATAAAGATAGTTCTTCTTTGTTATAATTGGCTGTTAATTTTTGTTCATATTTTATTAAAGAATGATCTATACCTGCTAACAACCCCAACCCTTTGTCGGTAATAAAAATTTCAATCTTACGTCTGTTTTCTTGACACTCTTTACGTTGTACCAACCCCTTTTTTCTTAGCTTATCTACCAACCTTGTAGTATTGCTCATTTTATGAATCATATGACTTTGCAATGTATTTAGATTGATGGGCAATCCGTCTTGACCTCTTAGTATACGTAAAATATTAAACTGCTGTATGGTTAAATCATATATTTTAAAAAAGCTATTCATCTTTTCCACAACATAATTTCCAGCAACAATGAGTTGTATCACAGCTTTATTTGATTCGCTTTGCATTATTTTGACAGTTTTTAGTTATTGTTCCTACAACAAATGTATATACAACAGTCATAAAAAACAAAGAAATTTTCACTTTTTTTTTAGGCTACTTAGTATGTAAACTAAGGGACTACGTATAAAACTGCGAAAAAACATATGCCTTTTTTCGTTTGCAATACGTATTTATACGTAGCTTTGTCCACAGGTAAAACATAAAACATTAAAAACTTTATCATGAAAAAAATTATTTTATCTGCATTAATGTTAACAGGAGCGTTGACATTCGCACAAGAGGGAAAATTAAGCGTATCTGGAACAGTAGATGTTTATGGAACTGCTAATTTCGGAGAAACAGGAACTCCAGGATTATTAGTAGACACACCAGAAAATGCTACCATGTTTGGTTTAGGTATGGCAAACACTATTTTTGCTTATGAAAAAGGGAAAGCAGGAGCTGTTGTTGACTTAGCTTATGGACCTAGATCTGCAGATGCATCAGGATGGGAAGGAATTGTAAACCAAATGTACGCATACTATAATGTAAGTGAATCTGTAACAATTACAGCTGGACAATTTAATACATTCTTAGGATATGAAGTAATTTCACCAGCCTCTAACTTTAACTACACAGTATCTTATTTGTTTAACGAAGGTCCTTTTACACATGTAGGTGCAAAAATTGACTATGCAGTGAACGATGACTTGTCTTTAATGTTAGCAGTTACCAATCCACACGGAGATTTTGGAACTGGATATGGAAATGAATACGCACAGTTAGGTTTCCAATTAGGATACAAAGGACAATACTTAAACATTGCTTATGGAGCTGATGGATTTGGTGCAGATGACCAATTGTACATAGACTATACTGGAGGGTTTGATTTATCTGACACTTTCTACTTAGGAATTAACGCTGCTTATTCTGAATCTTCTGAAACTGAAGCTGGATATACAGGTGCTGCTTTGTACTTACAAAATGCATTTTCAGACAGTTTCTCTTTAGGGTTACGTCCTGAATACTTTGAAAGATTTGCTGGAGACGACAGTGTATCTGTAACTGCATTTACTTTAACAGCAAACACTGCATTAACAGAAAACTTATCTTTTATTACTGACTTAAGAATCGATTCTTCTGATGATGGAATTATTGAAACTAGTACTGAAGACTCTGTTACTACTTTAACTTTTGCAGCAGTATACTCTTTCTAAGCTGTAGAAAACATATTACATATCAGACAAAACCTAAGTGTTTTGTCTGATATCAAAAAATATTCAACCTAAATTTTAAACCTTCTATTATGAAAAAAATCGAAGCGATCATCAGAAAATCTAAGTTTTCTGAAGTGAAAGAAGCGCTACACGAAGTAGGTGTTAACTTCTTCTCTTACTGGGACGTAACTGGACTTGGAAACGAAAAAGTAGGAAAAGTATACCGTGGTGTATCTTTCAGCACTAATGATATTCAAAGACGTTATTTATCAATCATCGTAAACGATGATTTTGAACAAATCACAGTTGAAACTTTATTAAAAACAGCTGCTACAGGTGAAGTTGGAGACGGAAAATTATTTGTATCAGATGTAAAAGAAACTTACCGAATTCGTACTGGGGAAAAAGGTGGGGAAACATTAAAATAAAACACAAACTAAACTATTAAAAAATATATAAATTATGGATACAAGTGCAATTTTAGGAGCTTTGTGGATCATCATATCAGGAATCTTGGTGTTCTTTATGCAAGCTGGATTTACATTAGTCGAAACAGGTTTTACACGTTCTAAGAACGCAGGAAACATCATCATGAAAAACATTATGGATTTAATTGTAGGATCTATTGGATTCTGGGCAATTGGGTACTCTGTAATGTATGGTCAATCAATCGCTGGATTTATCGGAACTCCAGAAATCTTTGGTTTGGCTGGAACAAAAAATTACGAATTATTCTTCCAAACAGTATTTGCTGCAACTGCTGCAACAATTGTATCTGGAGCAGTAGCTGGAAGAACTAAATTCTCTACATACATCATTTTCTCTGTGATTATGACTGTTATTATTTATCCAATTGCTGGTAGCTGGCAATGGAACGGTGATGGATGGTTGGCTCAAATGGGATTCATTGACTTTGCTGGATCTTCAATTGTACACGCTGTAGGTGGATGGGCTGCTTTGATTGGTGCTATTATGGTAGGACCAAGAATTGGAAAATATAAAGATGGTGTTTCTCAAGCAATTCCAGGACACAACTTGTTATTAGGAGCTTTAGGAGTATTTATTCTATGGTTAGGATGGTTTGGATTTAACGGAGGTTCTCAATTAGCTTTCGGTTCTGAAGAAGATGTAGATGCAGTTGGTAAAGTAATCATCAACACCAACTTAGCTGCTGCTGCTGGTGCTGCTGCTGCCTTGTTCTACACTTGGATACGTTACGGTCAACCTGATGTTTCTATGACATTAAACGGTGCTTTAGCAGGATTGGTTTGTATTACTGCAGGATGTGGTGATGTAGAACCTGGAGCTGCTGCTATTATGGGTATGATTGCTGGTGTTGTGGTAGTAATTTCTATTACTTTTATTGATGAAAAGTTAAAAATTGACGATCCTGTAGGAGCTGTTTCTGTACACGGTGTATGTGGTACTTTAGGAACTATTTTATTAGGAGTATTTGCAGAAAGTGCAGACTTAGTAACTCAAATCATTGGTGCAGTAGCATACATGGTATGGGCAATCGTATTAGCTGCTATCGTATTCACAATCTTAAAAGTTACAATGGGACTTAGAGTTTCAGAAAAAGAAGAGATTGAAGGATTGGATAAAGCTGAGCACGGAATTGGAGTTTACAACGATTAATCTTCGTTTTTAACAATAACTTATTCAGCCTGATTCTTTTACAGAATTAGGCTGTTTTGTATCTTACCTTTCTTAAAATACCTAAAAACACAAATCATGAAAAAAATAGAAGCAATTATCAGAAAATCTAAATTTGACAAAGTTAAAAAAGCCCTACACGATGTAGGTGTAAACTTCTTTTCTTACTGGGACGTTACAGCCTTGGGAAATGAAAAAATAGGGAGAGTATATCGTGGTATTTCTTTTAGCACAGCAGACATCCAAAGACGTTTTTTATCTATTGTTGTAAATGATGATTTTGAAGAGATTACCATTAAAACTATTTTAGAAAACGCTGCTTCTGGAGAAGTAGGTGATGGAAAAATATTTGTTTACGATGTAAAAGATACTTACCGAATCCGCACAGGAGAAAAAGGTAGCGAAACACTTAGATAACTCATAAAAATACGTAGTTTTACGATTTTACAAAAAATACGTACTCCAAATTAAGGAGTACGTATTTTTTTTACGTTTATATTCTTAAAACATATCGTATTATATTTGCACTCGATAATCTAAATCAAACATCAATGAAAAAAATAGAAGCAATTATCAGAAAATCTAAATTTTCTGAGGTTAAAAAAGCGCTACACGATGTAGGAGTCAATTTTTTCTCTTATTGGGACGTTACAGCGTTAGGTAATGAAAGAATCGGTAAAGTATATCGTGGTATTTCTTTTAGCACAGCAGACATTCAAAGACGTTTTTTATCTATTGTCGTAAATGATGACTTTGAACAAATCACCATAGACACCATTCTAAAGCATGGAGCTACAGGAGAGGTAGGTGATGGAAAAATATTTGTATACGACGTAAAAGAAACTTACAGAATCCGAACGGGAGAAAAAGGAGGAGAAACACTGAGATAAACTAAAACTATGGAAACTACACTGAACTTTACAATCAACAATGTATGGATGATGATTTCTATTGCATTGGTATTTATAATGCACTTAGGATTTTCTGCTTTGGAAGTTGGATTGGCAAGATCTAAGAACGCAATAAACATATTATTTAAAAACTTTATGATTGTAGCCATTGGGCTACTTACCTACACCCTATGTGGGTTTAATTTAATGTACCCTGGTTTTGAAGAAGGTGCCACAGGAGTATTTGGATTTGCAGGATGGGGAGTTGTACTTCCTGAAGGAGGAACGACTTCTGCTTACAACGAAGGATATACTTATTGGACTGACTTTTTATTTCAAGGAATGTTTGCTGCCACTGCTGCAACCATTGTTTCTGGTGCAGTAGCAGAACGTATCAAACTTAACTCTTTCTTAATTTTCTCACTATTGTATGTAGGAATCGTATATCCTATTGTCGGTTCTTGGAAATGGGGTGGTGGATTTTTAGATCAAATGGGATTCTACGACTTTGCAGGTTCTACTTTAGTACACTCTGTAGGAGGATGGGCTGCTGTAATAGCTGTTATTTTGTTAGGACCTCGTTTGGGTAAATATTTACCTGATGGTACTATTAAACCTATCGTAGGTCATAACATTCCCCTTGCTGCTTTAGGTATTTTCTTACTGTGGTTTGGATGGTTTGGATTTAACGGAGGTTCTGTACTTTCTGCAGATCCTGCATTGGTATCTTTGGTATTGGTAACAACTTCTTTAGCTGCTGCATCTGGAATTGTTGCTGCTTTTATTACTTCTTACCTAAAGTTTAAAACTTATGACATCACAATGGCTTTTAACGGTTCTTTGGCTGGTTTGGTAGGAATTACAGCCGGTGCAGATTTAATGTCTCCGTTAGATGCAATTATTATTGGATTTATTGCTGGGGTAATTATTGTTTTTGCTATTGGTATTATTGACCGTTTAAAATTAGACGATCCAGTAGGGGCTATTGGTGTGCACTTAATTTGTGGAGCTTTTGGAACCTTAGCTGTAGGAATTTGGGGAGAAAGAGGTTTCTTAACTACTGGTTCTTTTGTTCAACTAGGTACACAAGCTTACGGAATTATGGTTGTTGGAATTACTTGTTTAATTACTTCGTTCATCATTCTATTCACGATTAAAAAAACAATTGGATTGCGTGTTTCTGAAAAAGAAGAAAAACAAGGTTTGGACATACACGAACATGGAATGAATGCCTACGAAGACATCAATCTAAACGACAACGATTAAAAACACTTTTTTACATAAAGCAAAAGCATCTGGTTTTAGTACTAGATGCTTTTTTTCTTCCTTAGAAGGATATTTTAAATCCATAAAAAAACCTTGTGTAAAATACACAAGGCTTTGATACTGTCAAAAAAAATTAAAATTTTATAAAACTCTAACGTCTACTGCGTTTAATCCTTTTCTACCTTCTTTTAAATCATACTCAACTGCATCTCCTTCACGAACTTCATCAACCAATCCTGAGATGTGTACGAAATAATCTTGTTTTGTTTCTTCATCAACAATAAATCCAAATCCTTTTGATTCATTGAAGAATTTTACTGTACCTTTTTTCACTTTGTAATAAATATGTTTTAATATATCACAAACATAGTGTTTCATAAATGAATCACACCATAATATCGTATTTATTTCAATAAAATTCTGTGGCTCAGCAAAAAAACAGTAGAAACACGTACTTTATCAACCGTGTTTACATACATAAAAAGCTTAGAGTTAGATACAATATAGGCAATCCCTCTACCCAAAAAGAAGCATAATATCGGGATTGGTTTTTGCCTGATTTCCATAAAAGAAATAACAAAAGAATACTAAACAAGCCAAAAGGCAACCACCCTACTCTTCTAAAAATAAAATAATGGATTAAGTTGGCCAAAAGCATCAGCAAAGTTGCAAGTATTTTTGTTTTTTTCATTCCAAAAATCATAGGTAGTGTTTTTATTTTTCCTTTGTCAAACTGTATATCCCTAATATCAAAAGGCAAGGTTAAAACAACTACTGAAAAAAAGACCTGTACAAAATACAATACTGATTTTAAACTGTAAGGCAATATAAAAAAAACAGTAACCCCAGCCCAAACCAAAGCAATTACAAAAATTTTTAGTCCAGCAATATAACGAATTGAAGTTCTTTTTCCGTTGATTTTAATGATACCTATACCATACAGTACCGTTAGCAAACCAAAAGGGACTAGTTTTAACCAACGAACCAATGGCAACTTGAGCAACAAATAAATAATACCTAAAACAAACAAACACAATAGGGTTATTATACTAGGCAAATACTGATTGCTAAACGGGTCTAACAAATGTGTTTTACCATATTTATCTCTGTTAAAAAAACGCACAAAATGATAAGCAACAAACGTAAGTAAAAACAAAAACAAAGCCTCTATCCTAACGTCTTTTTGAAACAGAATTCCAGTAACTCCCACCCAACTAGCAACAGCAAAAGAAACATGTAAATTGCTGTTTACGTAAAACTGTATTAACCTTTGTATAAAAAGCATGCAAACCGTAGTTATCAACAATACAACCTTAAATTGGTTATAACATTTAGAAAGAGAACAAAAATAAGACTTTTACAATCATTACTTTTGTGCTTTTCAAATATTTATCCTTTTGAGTATGAGAACTGATGTTTTTTCCCAAAGACATATTGGAAGCAATGAAGAAGAACAAAAACAATTATTAAAAGCACTTAATCTAGATCATATAGATCAATTAATTGCACAGACCATTCCTCAAAACATAAGGTTGCAAAAAGATTTAGACCTTGCCCCTGCCCTTAGTGAGCATGAGTATCTAAATCATATTCAGCAACTATCTGTAAAAAATAAATTGTTTAAAAATTACATCGGATTGGGCTACCACCCCACAATTACCCCAGGTGTTATTCAACGAAATATTTTAGAAAATCCAGGTTGGTACACTGCTTACACACCTTATCAAGCAGAAATTGCTCAAGGTAGATTAGAGGCTTTGCTTAATTTTCAGACCATGGTTAGTGATTTAACGGGTATGGAACTTGCCAACGCATCTTTGTTGGATGAGGGAACCGCTGCTGCAGAAGCTATGATTTTGTTGTTTAACACACGAACTCGAAACCAAAAGAAAAACAATGCTTTACAGTTTTGGGTTTCAGAAAATGTTTTGCCTCAAACTCTAGATATCTTAAAAAGTAGAGCCACTCCTTTAGGGATTGAATTGCATATTGGAAACCATGAAGAATTCGATTTTACAGAGCACGTTTTTGGAACATTGGTTCAATATCCTGGTAAAAACGGTAAGGTTTGCGACTATCAAGAATTTGTTAAGCAAGCCAACACAAAAGAAGTCCGTGTAGCTGTAGCCGCAGACTTATTAAGCTTAACGCTCTTAACTCCTCCAGGTACCTGGGGAGCTGATGTTGTAGTAGGAACCACACAACGTTTTGGAATTCCAATGGGATATGGTGGTCCTCACGCTGCTTTTTTTGCAACTAAGGAAGCTTACAAAAGATCTATACCCGGTAGAATTATTGGAGTAACTAAAGACAAGAACGGAAACAGAGCTTTACGTATGGCTTTGCAAACAAGAGAACAACATATTAAAAGAGAAAAAGCTACCTCTAACATTTGTACCGCACAAGTATTGTTAGCAGTAATGGCAGGAATGTATGGTGTTTATCACGGACCTAAAGGTCTTACTTATATTGCACAAAGCATTCTAAATCGAACATATACTCTTAATTTGGCTATTAAGAAGTTAGGACTACCGCAAGTAAATGATGTTTTTTTTGACACCCTAAACATTACGGTGCCATCGGCAAGTAAAGTAAGAGTTCTAGCACTAAATCAACAAGTTAATTTTTTATACAATTCAGAAACCTCGGTAAGCATTTCCATAAACGAAGCAACCAATTTAGAGGACTTGAATGAGATACTAGAAATACTAGCCAACGCTAGCGATCAAGAATTTATTCCCATCCAAACAATTCAAGAAGTTTCGGTAAAGCCACACTTAAAAAGAGCTGGTGATTTTTTAACCAATCCTGTGTTCAATACTTATCATTCAGAAACTGCAATGATGCGTTATATAAAAAAACTAGAACGCAAAGATTTGTCCTTAAATCATTCCATGATTTCTTTAGGTTCGTGCACTATGAAACTAAATGCTGCATCCGAAATGTTGCCTTTAAGCTGGCCAAACTGGGGCAACATCCATCCTTTTGTTCCTGTTGATCAAGCACAAGGATACCAGGAAATGTTGAAAGGGTTAGAAAAGGATTTGAATGAAATTACTGGGTTCTATGCTACTTCCTTACAACCCAACTCTGGAGCTCAAGGAGAATATGCCGGACTTATGGTGATTAAAGCCTATCACGAATCTAGAGGTGATAAACACAGAAACATCTGTTTAATCCCTTCATCTGCTCATGGTACCAATCCTGCATCAGCAGTAATGGCAGGAATGAGAGTAGTAGTAACAAAAGCTACCGAAGAAGGAAATATTGACCTTGACGATTTACGAGAAAAAGCTACTATACACAAAAATAATTTATCTTGTTTAATGGTAACTTACCCTTCTACACACGGAGTATTTGAAAGCGGTATACAAGAAATCACAAAAATAATTCACGATTGTGGTGGGCAAGTTTATATGGATGGTGCTAATATGAATGCACAGGTAGGCTTAACCAACCCAGCAACCATTGGTGCCGATGTATGTCATCTAAACCTTCATAAAACATTTGCCATTCCTCACGGAGGGGGTGGTCCAGGTGTTGGTCCTATTTGCGTTGTAAAACACTTAGCTCCTTTCTTACCAGGAAATCCAATAATCAAAACAGGAGGAACTTCTGGGATTGATGCCATTTCATCTGCACCATGGGGTTCTGCATTGGTTTGTTTAATCTCTTACGGTTACATTAAAATGCTCGGTGCTAAAGGGTTAAAATCAGCTACCGAAAATGCCATTTTAAACGCCAATTATTTAAAGACAAAACTACAACCTGCATACAACATTTTGTATTCAGGTGAAAACGGATACTGTGCTCATGAAATGATTGTAGACTTTAGAAGTTTTAAAACTAAAGGAATTGAAGTGTCTGATATTGCCAAACGATTAATGGATTATGGCTTTCACGCTCCAACCGTTTCATTCCCTGTAGCAGGAACTTTGATGATAGAACCTACTGAAAGTGAAAATAAAGAAGAATTAGATCGATTTGTAGAAGCGTTGCTTAGTATTAAAAAGGAAATTGAAGAACTAGACACACACGATGATAGCTCTTCTGTTCTAAAAAACGCTCCGCACACTTTGCAAATGCTAACAGACAATAATTGGACACTTCCATACTCTAGACAAAAAGCAGCTTACCCGATAGCAACAATTGCCGAAAACAAATTTTGGCCAACCGTTAGAAGAGTAGACGATGCATTTGGAGATCGAAATTTGGTTTGTTCGTGCGAACCGATAGAAAACTATTTATAATTAAACAATCCTCAAAAAAAAATCCAAAAAGCAGTTTGTCATTACAAACTGCTTTTTTTTAGTTTTATTTTATTCCTTTTTTGACAAAATCAAACAAAAAATCATCTACCGATATTCAAACCCATACACAACAACTTACACAAACCCCAATAACCTAAAAAACAAACACTTAACAAAACCCCTGATTACGATTGTCATTAAATTCAATCTATCTAAACTCTTTTTCCTGTAAAATCTTAGCTTCTAAGCTGTAAAAAAGTTTTTTACTTATCTGTAATGTCTTATTTTTGCTTGAAATTGACATAAATTTTATTGCGTATTACAGCGTAATTTTTAGTATAACTTTAAAATTAATCATGAAAGAAATCACCAAAGAAACCTATATCAACTGGTATAAGGACATGCTTTTCTGGAGAAAATTTGAGGACAAATTAGCCGCAGTTTACATTCAACAAAAAGTTAGAGGATTTTTGCACTTGTACAATGGACAAGAAGCAATTTTAGCAGGTTGTCTACACGTAATGGATTTAAAACACGATAAAATGATTACTGCATACCGTAATCACGTGCAACCTATCGGTATGGGTGTTGATCCAAAGAAAGTAATGGCAGAGTTGTACGGAAAAGCAACAGGAACTTCAAAAGGTATGGGAGGATCTATGCACATTTTCTCTAAAGAACACGGATTCTATGGAGGTCATGGTATTGTAGGAGGTCAAATTCCTTTAGGAGCTGGTATGGCTTTTGGTGATAAGTATCACGGTATTCCGGGTGTAACTTTATGTTTTATGGGAGATGGTGCTGTACGTCAAGGTTCTTTGCACGAGACTTTTAACATGGCTATGAACTGGAAATTGCCTGTTGTATTTGTTTGTGAAAACAACCAATACGCAATGGGAACTTCTGTAGAACGTACTGCCAACCACCAAGATATTTGGAAATTAGGTTTAGGATACGAAATGCCTTGTGGACCTGTTGATGGGATGAACCCTGTAAAAGTAGCTGAAGCCATGGAAGAAGCTATAGACAGAGCAAGAAGAGGTGATGGACCTACTTTCTTAGAAATGAAAACCTACCGTTATAGAGGTCACTCTATGTCTGATGCACAACATTATCGTACCAAAGACGAAGTTGCTGAATACAAAAAAATTGACCCTATTACCCAAGTGTTAGAAGTTATTAAAGAAAACGACTACCTATCTGAAGAGGAAATCAAAACAATTGACAAAGAGGTTAAATCGAAGGTCTCAGAATGTGAAAAATTTGCTGAAGAATCTCCGTTCCCAGACAAACAACAATTGTACGATATGGTATACGAGCAAAAAGACTATCCATTTGTTAAACATAAATAATCCACATAAATAATGGCTACTATAATTAATATGCCACGTTTGAGCGACACTATGGAAGAAGGTGTTGTTGCACAATGGCTTAAAAAAGTTGGTGACAAAGTTGAAGAAGGAGACATTTTAGCTGAAATCGAAACAGATAAAGCTACCATGGAATTCGAATCTTTTAACGAAGGAACTTTATTACATATTGGATTGCAAGAGGGAGAAACTGCTCCTGTAGATTCTTTAATTGCAATAATTGGTGAAGAAGGTGAAGATATTTCTGGATTGTTAAATGGTGATGCTCCAGCTGCTACTACTGCTGATGAAACTCCAGCAAAAGAAGAAGCTACAGAGGAGTCTACACAAGAAACTACAACACAAGAAGCTAGTGCTGAATTGCCTGAAGGAGTTGTTGTAGTAACCATGCCTAGATTAAGTGACACTATGACCGATGGAACAGTTGCTACTTGGTTAAAAAAAGTAGGTGATACTGTTGAAGAAGGTGATATATTGGCTGAAATTGAAACAGACAAAGCTACAATGGAGTTTGAATCTTTTAACTCTGGTACCTTGTTACATATAGGTTTACAAGAAGGAGAATCTGCTCCTGTAGATAGCTTATTAGCTATTATTGGTGAAGCAGGTACTGATGTTTCTGGTGTGGCCGAAAACTTTAAAGCTGGAGGAAGCACTCCTGCAAAAGAAGAAGCTTCTGCACCTAAGTCAGAGGCACCAAAACAAGAGACTCCAAAAGCAGCCGCTTCAAAAAGCGAAACTTCAAAACAACCAACTGCTACAAAAAAAGTAAGTGCAATTAATTCTGAAAATGGACGTATTATAGCTTCTCCTTTAGCAAAAGCTTTGGCCGAAGAAAAAGGAATTAACCTAGCAAAAGTTGTAGGAACTGGTGAAGGAGGAAGAATTGTAAAAGTAGATATTGAAAACTACACTCCTGCTACTGAAGCTGCTGAAGCACCTACTGCTGTTGCCGCTGCTCCTGCTGGAGAAGTAAGTCAATCTGAAGTAAAGAACTCTAGCATGCGTAAAGCAATTGCAAAGGCATTGGCTAAGTCTCAATCAGAAAATGTTACATTCTCTATCAATTTAGAGGTAAATATGGACAACGCTATTGCTTCTCGTAAAATGATTAACGAGTTGCCTGATACTAAAGTGTCTTTTAACGATATGGTCGTAAAAGCAACAGCTATGGCGTTAAAAAAACATCCACAAATTAATACTGAGTGGACCGACAACCAAACTATTTACAACAATCACATCTCTGTTGGAGTTGCAGTTGCTATAGAAGACGGATTGGTAGTTCCAGTAATTCCTTTTACAGACACTAAAAGTTTAACTCAAATTGGTGCAGAAGTAAAAGACTTAGCTGTGAAAGCTAAAAACAAAAAGTTGAGTCCTGCTGAAATGTCAGGAAGCACATTTACTGTTTCTAACTTAGGAATGTTTGGTGTAGACAGTTTTACTTCTATCATTAACCAACCTAACTCAGCTATTTTATCAGTAGGAGGTATTAAACAAAAGCCTATTGTTAAAAATGGAGAAATTGTTGTTGGTAACATGATGAACATTACCTTAACTTGTGACCATAGGACTGTTGACGGTGCTGTTGGTGCTGCCTTTATGAATACATTAAAACAATACATTGAGAATCCTGTAACTATGATTGCTTAATTGTATTTTACATATTTTTAAAAAAGCATCTCTACATAGAGGTGCTTTTTTATTTTTATAAAACTTAATCTGAATATGGCTTAAATTTTGCATCTTGCTATGCATAATTTTACAAACAATTCCATCTAATGAATATTATACAATCTATTTTGATTACGAGCACGGCTTTGTTAACTTTTGCATGCTCTACTTCTTCTGCTTCTGCAATAGAAGTCAATATCAAAAATCTTCCTGAACACATTGATCAAATTACCATCCAAAGTGAAAAGCAAGTAAAAACCATTACAAAAACTGACGGAAAATTTAAAGATACCATCAACTTTAATCAAGATTTTGTTTTGATGCGAGTAGGGACTTTTGCAACCATGTTGTTTTTAGACAAAGACACGGATTTAACCATCTACGCAGATGCAGATAATTTTAATCAATCTTTACAATTTAACGGAAAAGGTGCTAAAGAAAATAAATACATCAACTTACGTGATCAAATTACGCAAAAAATATTTACTAGCTTAGACAGTATCAATCACCTAGACTCTGCTGATTTTAAAGCATATCATCAAGCAACCGAGAAAAAAATAGAAAACCTTTTGGTAGAATACGATGGAATGAATGATTTTTTGGCTTCTAGCGAAAAGAAAAATCTAGAGCAATTTATGGAAGGACTAGAACAACAGTACTTTGCTGCTAACCGAGAAGTTACAGATACCGAGGTTGGAAAACCTTCTCCTGAATTTAATGACTTAGAAAATTACAAAGGAGGAACAACTTCTTTAAAAGACCTAAGAGGAAACTATGTATATATAGATGTGTGGGCAACTTGGTGCATGCCTTGTTTGCAACAAATTCCGTTTTTACAAAAGTTAGAAGAAAAATTTCACGGAAAAGACATAAAGTTCGTAAGCTTATCTATAGACAATCCCAACGCTAAAGATAAGTGGAAACAGATGATTTCTGATAAAAACATGGGAGGCATTCAGTTATTTGCTAACGGTAACATCCCTTTTGTACAGGATTATCAAATTACGGGAATCCCACGTTTTATTTTGTTAGATAAAGAAGGAAATATTGTAGATGCCAATGCTCCCAGACCTTCACAGCCAGAGCTTGAGAAAATTCTGGCAGATTTATTAAAATAATTTCAAAACAAATTAAATACAAAAAAGGAATTGGCAACTACCAATTCCTTTTTTTGTTTTAAAATCTTATAAATGCTAATCAGAATTGAAAACAACTAACCACATGTAAAAAGATACTTTTGTTAAATCTTACTTCTAAATAAAACAATCCGTAAAATACCCTAACATTCCCAAATTTTATGAGCAGAATCATTTTTTATGATTTAGGCTTTGTACTATCTTTGAGATGATTTTTTTAGAAACATAAAATAACATCCAATGAAATATCGTATAGAAAAAGATACTATGGGAGAGGTACAAGTACCTGCTGACAAGTATTGGGGAGCTCAAACTCAAAGATCTATCAACAACTTTAAAATTGGTCCTTCTGGGAGCATGCCTTTAGAAATTATTTATGGTTTTGCTTACTTAAAGAAAGCTGCAGCACATGCCAACTTTGATTTAGGTGTTTTAGAAGAAGAAAAGAAAAACTTAATTTCTGCTGTTTGTGATGAGATTTTAGAAGGAAAACACGATGATCAATTTCCTTTAGTTGTTTGGCAAACAGGTTCGGGTACACAGTCTAACATGAACTCTAACGAAGTAATTGCCAACCGTGCACAAGAATTGGCAGGTAGAGTAATTGGAGAAGGAGAAAAAGTAATTGCCCCTAACGATGATGTAAACAAATCTCAATCTTCTAACGATACGTTCCCTACAGGAATGCACATTGCTGCTTACAAAATGATTGTAGAAACTACCATTCCTGGAGTTGAACAATTAAGAAATACGTTAAAAGCAAAATCTGAAGCATTTAAAGATGTAGTAAAAATTGGACGTACACACTTAATGGATGCAACTCCATTAACGATTGGACAAGAATTTTCTGGATACGTTTCTCAATTAGACCATGGTTTAAAAGCTTTAAAAAACACATTGCCTCACTTAGCTGAATTGGCATTAGGAGGTACTGCAGTAGGAACTGGATTAAACACTCCTGCTGGTTACGATGTATTGGTTGCTGAAAAAATCGCTGAATTTACAGGATTGCCTTTTGTTACAGCCGAAAATAAATTTGAAGCTTTAGCTGCTCACGATGCTATTGTTGAGTCTCACGGAGCATTAAAACAATTGGCTGTTTCTTTAAATAAGATAGCCAATGATATCCGTTTAATGGCTTCTGGACCTCGTTCTGGTATTGGAGAACTGATTATTCCTGCAAACGAGCCTGGTTCTTCTATTATGCCTGGTAAAGTAAACCCTACGCAAGCAGAAGCAATTACAATGGTATGTGCTCAAGTTATGGGTAACGATGTTGCTATTGGAGTTGGTGGATTACAAGGTCACTACGAATTAAACGTATTTAAACCTGTAATGGCTAAAAACCTAATTGAGTCTGCTCGTTTAATTGGAGATGCATGTGTTTCTTTTGAACAAAACTGTGCTATTGGAATTGAGCCTAACTATCCAGTTATTGAAAAGTTATTAAACAACTCATTGATGTTGGTAACGGCTTTAAATACCAAAATTGGTTATTACAAAGCTGCTGAAATTGCAAATACTGCACACCAAAACGGAACAACTTTAAAAGAAGAAGCTGTAAGATTAGGATATGTTACTCCAGAACAATATGACGAGTGGGTAAAACCTGAAGATATGACTGGATCATTAAAATAAAACAATCTATATCTTAACAATAACAAAGGCTGCCTAAAAATAGGCAGCCTTTAAGTTTATAATACAACTATACTAAAATTCTTTTCTAAAGGCTTTAAAGTTGTGAGCAATGTAGCAATCATTTCTTTTCCGTACACTTCATAAAACTGAGAAAAGTTTACCTGTCGTTCTTGTAAAGAATGATTGGGAAACAGCTGATTTTGCAATATTTCTAGTCGAGTTACATACTCATACATTCTTTTTTTCTCTGCTTTTAACAATCGTTTTTCTAAAGTTTCTAATCCCTTAATCTGTTTTGCTTTCTGTGCTTTAACCGCTCCAATAAAAGAAGCATCTGTTTGCCCAGCTATGCTTTCTAATTCTTTAAAGTTTGCTTCTAGAATTTGTTTTTTCTCCTCAAAATTAAAGTTGATGGTAGAACGTTGGTTTACTATTTTTTTAATCAACGTATGCTGATTGGCAAACAAGTCTTGAACAGTGACCTCTAATTTTTCTATTTTTTTTAGTTGTTTTTCAGTAACCAACAAAGCCGAATTTCTTAATAACAACATAGGAAAAGGCACGTTAAAAGATGCAAAGGTTGCTTTTAACTGCATCCAATAAGCCAACTCACCACCTCCACCAACATAACACAAATTAGGAAGAATAACTTCCTGATACAAAGGTCTTAGCAACGCATTTCCTGAAAGAAACTCTAACTTATCTACATTAGAAAACAAATGCTCTGCACAAGAAAAATGCAAATCTGTATTGTTTACCCTATAACCATTTCCTTCTTTTACCACACGTTCTCTTAGCCCGTCTGCAATATAAAACAAGTTAATTTCCCTTACATTTACCTGATTAGGATATCCCTGTTTTGTTAATTGCTGATTGGTTTTTGTTACCTGCTGATAGGTTGTTTGCGCTACCAACTCTTTAAGAGCGTATGGCTTAAACAACGATTTTAATTTTGGATCATCTCCATCAATCACTACAACTCCGTGTTCACCAAACAAAACATTCACTAAATAACGAGAAGCATCGGCTAAATTTTGATGTTCTACGTATGCTTTTTGAAACAAATCTCTTAGTTCCTCAGCATTTTTACCGTTGTTTAATACTTCAGCAAACTTATTGTACACCTCTTCTAATCCATCAGTAGACAATCTCCCCACAGGTCCACCAGAATTTGTTTCCCATTTAATCTGTGTTCCTTTGGTATTAAAATACTGAATTTCTTCAAAGTCATGATCTTCTGAAGCCATCCAATACATAGGTACAAAATGCTGCTTCGGATAAGTTTGTTTTAACTCTTTGCACAGGTTAATAACAGATATAATTTTATACAAAAAATACAAAGGTCCCGAAAACAAATTTAGTTGATGTCCTGTAGTTATGGTAAACGCATTAGGCAACACTAAGTGATTGATGTGTTCTTGAGTAGCACCACTCAAACTAAACTCTTGATATTGTTTTTCTAAAGCACTTACCAAAACTTTTCTGTGTTCTGAAGAAAAACTGGCTGCCTTTTCTTGAATTTGGGCTTCAAAATTTTGAAGTTTAGGATAACGATGATAAAAAGGTGCAAGTTCCTTCTTCTCTTCCAAATAATCCATTACTATCTTAGAAAAATAACCAGTGTTGTTATAAGGGACTTCTAGGTGTTGCATGAATGTTTACAAATGAAATATATGTCGTAAAAACAAAATTAGAATTACGAATTTACTATCAAAATTGTTTATACTAAAAGTTATTAGAAGCGATGCTTTTTATATGTTTCCATCGGTTCCATGTTGTTTTGTTTCTCAATTTGTATACCATAAAGCAACTTACGTCTAACAAAAAGTAAAACAAACTAATTCCGCTAGGAGGATTGTGACTTGGCAAAAACGAAAAAACACCAAAAGCAGTATTGGGCCATTTCCAACATCCAAAAGCAGTACCTCCTATTTCTAGTATGGCTACCAAAATGTACATTGCGTAAAAAAATAGCTTATCCTTGGGTCTTTTTAACAACATTAAAAAAACGCATAGGGTCATTACAAAGCCAAATACATCGTTAAAAAAAATTAAATATACCAAAGACAATGTAGCTATTACATATGAAAATAGTTGCTCTATAGCCTGATTGTTTCTTCTAACAACCGAAGCTTTGCTAAACATTAAAATACGACCGTACAAAGCTGCATGGCCTAAAGGTACATAATGAGGTACATTTTCTAAACGGTAAGTATACATATCCAACCCTCTAGAAAAAAAGTGCTCGCCTAAAAAACCTATGATTACTGCGTAAATCATAGATTCTTTAACCCTAGGAGTAGAACGGAAATACATTTTTAGAAAACCTAAAAACATCAAAATATTGATAGGAAGTTGCGAAGGAGTTACGTGCTCTGCAAAGTAGAGACTATCAAAAAACAAGACAAAAACAAAAAGGACAAAACGTCCTATTTCTCGATTAAAAACAGCTATTATTTTTTTTAATTCCAACGTCTCTACAGAAGCAATTTTTAATTTCATATGGTAATTTTAAGTTACTCCAATAGCAAATCACAATACCAAAACCCAGTATCCCAAGTTACTTTTTGTTTATTTTGATGGCAATTATCATCATCATTTTCTGAGGACTGATATGTTTTGTATACCTTTTCTCCAATGGTAAAAGACACAGGGTGTTTAAAAATTGGTCCGTCAAAAACAAATGTATGAAACTCCCCATGCTCTCCACAAACATCTACATTTTCTGGCAAATCTTCTATAAATTTTTCATCAATCACACGACCTACAAAACTTTGATCTAAAAATTGTGCATTTACACAAACTGTGATGGCCTTAAACCCTAAGTCTATAAATTCTTGCAGTAAAGTCTTGGTATTTTGTTTCCATAATGGATACACACCTGTAATTCCTACTTCGGCCAATTTCAAGTCTCTATAGGCTTTTAAATCTTCTAAAAAAATATCACCAAACAAACCGTATTCATATTTTTGATTGGCAATTTTCTGCAT
Source organism: Ochrovirga pacifica (assembly GCF_000220525.1). GTDB lineage: Bacteria > Bacteroidota > Bacteroidia > Flavobacteriales > Flavobacteriaceae > Ochrovirga > Ochrovirga pacifica. Next base: position 65,891 of record NZ_AFPK01000026.1, read on the forward strand.
ATGGGTTTTCATTATTGCATTGTATTCAGACATGCTTACATTTCCAGAAAACTCAATAGTTCGCAATGGCAATCCTATCGATTTTACTTGTGCTTGTAACAATTCTTCACGCAAACCATGCATAGAAACACGTCCAAATTCTTTGTTTATATTGGTCAACAAAAAATCAACCTGATATTCAGATTGATTCAATGTTTTATACAAAGCTAAGGACGAGTCTTTACCCGAACTCCAATTAAAATAGGCTTTTTTCAAACTTTTACTCTAGTGATTATTTATCAATTATTGATCTATTGATCCTAAGACACGCTTCATAAAATTATTCAACGCTTCTTTTTGTGGTACTCCGTTTTTGATTTCCTTATCTACTTCAATCGCTCCGTACAAGTTAGAAATAATTTCTCCCAACACATCTAGTTCTTCATCTTTTAATGAGGATACTTCTGTTAAAGACTCTAGTACTTCTAATGTTTCGTGAATATAATCTACGTCGTTCTCAGCTATAAACTGAGTTACATGTTTAATTACTGGTAACTTCATCAATAAAAGATTTTAAAACATCTGCTTTGTTAGTTTGTACTTGTTTTACCAATTCTCCACCTTTGAATGCGGCAAATGTTGGTAAATTGTTTACTTCGGCTAATTTTCTTGATTCAGGGTATTTTTCAGCATCAACTACTAAAAACTCTGCACTTTCAGTTTCCGATGAAAATTTTTTAAATTTTGGTTTCATAATTCTACAGTTTCCACACCAGCTGGCAGAGTACTGTACAAAAACTAAATCGTTGTTACTTACTTCTTCTTGAAGTGTATCGGTGGTTAATTCTCTCATAATTTTCAATTTTTATGGATTGATAAATTTTGTTTGGTAGGTACAAAAAACCGGATGAACCATTCATCTGTTTGAAACACCCGGCTTTTTTGTTTTTAAAACTAGTAGTTTATAAAGTTAAACGTAGCAACTTTACAAACTTTTAACTGTTACTTTTGCTATTAGTTTTTAGCTAAATAAGCAGCTGTAGATTTTGCATCGGCTCCCATTGCTTCTTTACCTTCTTCCCAGTTTGCAGGACATACTTCTCCATGAGTTTGTACGTGAGCATAAGCATCAATCAATCTTAGGAATTCGTTTACGTTACGTCCTACAGGCATGTGGTTAATTCCTTCGTGGAATACAGTTCCTTCTTCATCAATTAAGTAAGTAGCACGGTAAGTTACATTGTCTCCTTCTTTAATATAAGTTCCTGTTTCCTCGTTGTAAGTTTCGTCAGTAATGTCTAAAATCCCTAAAACTTCGGCCAAATTTCTATTAGAATCTGCTAACAATGGGTAAGTAACTCCTTCAATTCCTCCGTTGTCTTTTGCAGTACTTAACCAAGCAAAATGCACTTCTGGAGTATCACAAGAAGCACCAATCACTACGGTGTTTCTTTTTTCGAACTCACCTAAAGCAGCTTGAAAAGCGTGTAATTCTGTTGGACACACAAAAGTAAAATCTTTTGGGTACCAGAACAACAATACTTTTTTCTTATTGTTAATTGCTTCTTCTAATACGTTTACTTTAAAAGTATCCCCTAATTCGTTCATTGCATCTACTGCTAAATTTGGAAATTTCTTCCCTACTGCTGTTGCCATAATTTATTTTATTTATTGATTTGATTAAATATTCTATTACAAATGTAAGTGCAAAGTTTTATCTCACCATAAATTTTCAATCTATTGTTTTTATATCCATATTGATTTTATCAATAGTAAAAATTATTGCATTGTAATTCTCAATACGTATTCTCTTCCAATTTTGTAATTTAACATTTTATCATCGACCTAATATTAAAATAACCTTATGAGATATTTAATTATTCTTTTGATTTCTTTTAATTCTTTGGCACAAACCAAAGCTCCAATCAACCCCAATTTAAAGGTTGCCTATTTTGCTAGCGGATGTTTTTGGTGTGTAGAAGCTATTTATGAAAGTATTCCTGGAGTAGAGGAAGTAATTTCTGGATACGCAGGTAGTAGCGTAAAAAACCCTACTTACAGAACTATAAAAGATACTGGGCATGCAGAAACGGTTGCTGTTTATTACCACCCTAACCAAGTAAATTTTAAAACTTTGGTAAAAGCATATTACGATTCTCAAGATCCTACTACCGTGGGACAAAAACCCGATTTTGGAAAAAGTTACAGATCTATCATTTTTTACAACAATGCAGAAGAGCAAAACATTGCTTGGGATGCGTTTAAAATCATCAACAAAAAACACAACGGAAAAGCAGTTACTAGCATCGAGAAAATTGGAAAGTTTTATCCTGCTGAAGACTACCATCAAGATTTTGAAAAAAGAAATCCTAATCACCCTTATATCAAAGCAGTTTCTATTCCTAGACTGAATCGATTTAAAGAAAAGTTTTTTGATTAAGCTATTGATCTTTTTGGGTTTTCTTGATTTTTTTGTAATTTAAGTGGAAAACAAAAAAGACATGAACACAACAAAATTTGATACTTTGGCAAACGCCACCAATCACCTAACCAACCTAGGTTATACTGATAATTTTATAGCAAAAGATAGTACAATTCAGGCTCTTTACTCTAAAAAAAATTTTAAACCTACGGAATTAAGAATTGACGAAAAATATCGTTTTGAAGGAATGACCAATCCATCGGATCAATCGGAATTATTTGCGATAACTGCCAATGATGGAACTAAAGGAACTTTAACCATGTCGTACAGTGCAGAGAGCAATCAGAATAGAGAGTTAATTAAACAAATAGAATCATAACTAACAATTTTGTAAAGGTGACATAGCACTTATACCTATTTATCCTAATAAAAAGAGCGTAAAATATAACAACTATTTTACGCTCTTTTTATTGGTTTTTATAACATGCTTAAAAACTCTTCTTCGGAAATAATGGTAATTTCTAAATCTGTAGCTTTTTGCAATTTTGCAGGTCCCATATTGTCTCCTGCTACTACAAAATCCGTCTTTTTAGATATAGAACTGCTTACCTTGCCTCCGTTGTCTTCAATCATTTTCTTTAACTCATTTCTAGAAACTTGATAAAACACCCCTGAAACCACAAAAGTTTTCCCAATTAATTTTTCTGTCAATCCTTCTTGTACATCCGCAGACAACGCTAACTGTAACCCATAGGCTTTAAGTCTATTTACCAATTGTATATGGTTCAAATCGTTTCTAAAGGCAATTACACTTTCTGCAATCTTTCCCCCTATTTCATCAACAGCAATTAGCGCATCATAATCTGCTGCAAACAAAGCATCTATGTTTTTAAAATATTTGGCCAATTTTTTTGCAACCGTTTCTCCTACAAAACGAATTCCCAAAGCGTACAACACTTTTTCGAATGGAATTTGTTTAGAAGCATGGATTCCTGCAATCATATTGTTTGCCGATTTTTCGGCCATACGTTCTAAAGGAATGATTTGTTCTACTTTTAAATCGTACAAATCTGCATAATTTTGTATCAATCCCTCTTTACACAATAAATCGACTGTTTCCGCTCCAATTCCGTCAATATCCATGGCTTTTCTACTGATAAAATGAATAATTCTTCCTGCTACTTGCGGTGGACAACCTTGTTCATTAGGGCAATAGTGCTTTGCATCTCCTTGGGTTCTAACCAAGGGCGTATTACATTCAGGACAGTGGGTTGCATATATTGTTGGCACAGAATCTAAAGGTCTCTTACTAAAGTCTACCCCTACAATTTTAGGTATAATTTCTCCTCCTTTTTCTACATACACCTCGTCTCCTACACGAATATCGTGTAATGCTATTTGACCAGCATTGTGTAAAGATGCTCTTTTTACAGTAGTACCAGCCAATTCTACAGGTTCTAAGTTTGCTACGGGTGTTATGGCTCCTGTTCTACCTACTTGATACGTAATTTCGTGTAATAAAGTAGCAACTTGTTCTGCCTTAAATTTATATGCAATGGCCCAACGTGGAGCTTTGGCTGTATATCCCAATTCTTCTTGATGCCTGATGCTATTTACCTTTATGACCACCCCATCTGTTTCATATGGTAGTGTATGCCTAGCATTATCCCAGTAATTTACAAAAGCCAATACTTCATCTATACTTTTGGCTATTTTTAATGTTTCGGGCACTTTAAAACCTGCTTTATTTGCCATTTGTAAAGCCTGTGAATGAGATTTAAAACTGCCACCAACCACTTGGTATAACAAACAATCTAAGGGTCTTTTGGCAACTTCTGCACTATCTTGAAGTTTTAAACTTCCACTGGCTGTATTCCTAGGATTTTTATACGTTTCTTCTCCTGCCAGCAATCGTTCTTGATTCATTTTTGCAAATCCATCCAAAGGCAAAATAATCTCTCCCCTTATTTGAAAATTGTCTGGCATTCCTACACCAATCTTTAGTGGAATTGATTTGATTGTTTTTACATTGGTTGTTACATCATCTCCCTGAATTCCATCACCACGTGTTACTGCTTTTACTAGCAAACCATTTTCATAGGTTAAATTGATAGAAGCTCCATCGTATTTAAGTTCGCAAGTATATTCAATAGCTCCTTCTACAATTTTTAGAATTCTTTTTTCCCAATCTAGTAAATCTTGCTTACTGTAAGAATTATCTAAAGAATACATTCTATGGGTGTGTACTACTGTTTCAAAATTTTTGGTAACCATTCCTCCTACTTTTTGCGTAGGGGAATTGGGGTCAAAAAAATCAGGGTATTGTGTTTCTAAATCTTGCAACTCTTTCAGTTTCATATCAAAATCAAAATCAGAAATACTAGCATTGTCCAATACGTAGTACTCGTAATTTAATTTATGTAACTCCTCTCTTAATGCTTCTATTTTTTGCTGAATTTTCATTTGCTCAATTTTATGGAGATTACAAAATTAAACTTGTTTCAGAGATTTTTCTCAACTTTTTACTTATTTTGCTAACACTAAATTTTGCGATTGCCTTTTTATGGAGATTTTTGATTTGTTAAAACAAAATTTTTCTAAAACGCTACAACTTTCCAATTCAGAATTGGAAGAAATCTGTAGTAAGTTTAACAAGCACCTAATTTCTAAGGGTGATTTTTTATTAGAACAAGGAAACATTTGCAAATTTGAAGGCTTTGTGATTGAGGGCTGTTTTAGAATTTTTTCTATTGATAAAAAAGGAAAAGAAAACTCTTTGTATTTTGCCGTAAAAGATTGGTGGCTAATGGACCTAGACAGCTTTATGAACCAGACTCCTTCAGAACTAAACATACAAGCCTTGGAAAATAGCACTATTTTATGGATTGATAAATCCACCAAAGAAAAATTATACAACGAAGTTCCTGTAGTAGAAAAACTTTTTAGAATGATGTCTCAAAAAGCTATTGCTGCTTGGCAAAGAAGAGTCATTAGAAACAAATGCTTTACTGCCAAAGAGCGTTACTTTTACTTTTTAGAAACCTATCCAGACATTGCAAAAAAATTAACCGATAGACAGATTTCTAGTTATTTAGGAGTTACTCATGAGTTTTTATGTAAAATAAAAAAGCAATCTTCTTAATCTATTTATAGTTCTTGTTGAACTTGTTCAACTATATTTTTGTTTGATTTTTCAATTTTTGTGTTTCACAAAAAGTAAATTTCACCATGAAAAATGTATTATTTGTTTTAACAAACAATTTAAGTGTAGACCTAATCAAACAACAACATAGAATGAAAATAAAAATCAATTCTCTGTTAATTTTAATGCTATCTTTGGTTACTTTAACACAAGCGCAAACCTCTTCAGAATTAAAATTAAACGAAGCAGAACATGCCATTACAGTTGCCAAAACCAAAGCCAAAGAACTTGGTACACTGGTAAACATTGCCGTTGTAGATTCTGGGGCAAACTTGGTTGCTTTTGTTAGAATGGATAAATCTTATTTAGGAAGTATAGATGTTGCAATCAAAAAGGCAAAAACAGCTAGGTATTTTGATATAGACACAGGAAAACTAGGAGAGCTTACACAACCTGGTGGAATTATTTACAACATAGAACACTCTAACGGAGGACTGATTACGTTTCCTGGGGGAATTCCTATCAAAGATAAAAATGATGCTATTATTGGAGCTGTTGGTGTAAGTGGTGGTACCATTGAACAAGACAGAGCCATTGCCACAGCTGCTGCCAATGCTATACGTAACAATCAATAAAAAAACATACATTATGAATTTATTAAAAAAAGTAGCAGGAGTATATGCTTTGCTTTTTTCTGCAATGCTATTTGCTCAATCTTCTAACGAACTTAGTTTATACAGACAAGACTTTAAAAACGTTGCGGCCAAAAATACCGTAAGTATTACTAGTTATCAAAAAAACGGAAAACACTTTATTTATACAGGAGGTGCTGGAGACTTAGATGTTTTTAGCATAGACAAAAAAGGGTTACTAACCCCCGTTAGTACACACGAATTACATAAGAAAAAAGGACCTGGTAGAGGTTTGGTAGCCGATCGTATTCAGGGAACTGACTTTTTGTTTGTGGGAAATAAGTTTGGAAATGCTGTTGAAGTATTTAAAATTTTAGACAATGGCTCTCTAGAACGTGTGTTTTTAGTAGAAGACACTCCAGAAACACACTTAGGAACCGTTATTACCATAGAAGTAGTACACATGAAAAAAGCTGCTTACTTATTTGTTGGTGGTTTAGAGGATACTCCAGGACTAACTTGTTTTAAAATTCATGCTGATGGGAAATTGACTCATGTACAATCTATGAAAGACACCGAAAAAATTCACACGGATGGAATTATCGGAATGTTTACACATAAAATAAAAGGAAAAACTTACTTGTTTACAGGAGGTTTTCAAGATAATGGGTTGAGTAGTTTTAGAATATATGAAAATGGAACTTTTAAAAACATCAGCAATATGGATGACAATACTACGGATCGTTATCTAACAGGAACCTATCCTGTAACTGGAGTTAGTTTTGGTGATGAACACTATGTGATTGTAGGGCACAGACATCACAAATATTACACAAGAAAAGGATTTATTAAGAAAACAGATTTTGTATACCATGGAGATGCGGTAAGTATTTTTAAAGTCAGTAAAAAAGGAAAATTGATTCCTCATTCTGTTTTTAAAGATGATGAAAACACCCAGTTATCAGGACAAACTAGAATTGAAGTAATTTCTACTACCAATTCTGAAGCTGTTATTGCAGTAGGAACAAGAGACGATGCTAGCATCCAACTTTTAAAATTAGACGCTAAAGGAATGCTACATCCTATAGACCACTTACAAACAGGATTTTCCATTTACTACGGATTAGAAGCTTTGACCATAGACCAACAACCGTTATTAGTTGCGGGGTCTCAGTTGTGGGGGTTTCAGAAAATAGCGAGTTATAAAATTACTCCTAAAAACAAATCACAACAAGGAAAAACCATTAAACATGTAGTAAACTTAAAATTTAAAGAAGGAACACCAAAAGAAAAAATAGAGCATGCCATTTCAGTTTTTGAAGGGTTGGCAACTAAAATTCCAACCATCAGCCATATGGAAGGAGGATTGAACGACAGTACCGAAGGTCACAGTAAAGGATTTCAATACTGTTATACTATTAGCTTTAAAGACACTCATGCAAGAGAAATCTACTTGTTTCATCCCGAGCATTTAAAACTAGTAAGTATTGTGGGACCTTTATTAGACGATGTATTGGTAATGGATTATTGGACTAAGTAAACAAAAATATAAACTATTTTTTATAACATCCCCTTAGCTGTAAGCAAACACAGCTAAGGGGATGTTTTACTTTAAAATTTATTTACACAAAAAAGAAATAATTTCACAAAACTACAATGCAAAATACATTAATTAAGAATCATTTGTAATAAAGCCAATCGAATGTATTTTTTTATCAAAGCTTATTACTTCTTTTAATTTCGAAGAGAATTTAAAAATGAATCATATGAAAAAATCACTTATCAAAACAACATTTTATGCAACTGCTATTGCTTTTACACTACTATCATTTACCAGCTGTAGTGACGATGACGAAAACTCAACCATGATGGACGATAAGCCTATGACCATTGGAGCATTTGTAGAAACCAATCAAAATTATTCTTCTTTAAATGCAGCACTAATAGCTACCGATCTTAAGAGCGTAACTACAGACAACAACCAAAACATAACTGTATTTGCACCAGACAATACTGCTTTTTCTGCTTTTCTAAGTGCTAAAGGATTTGCCAACGGTTTGGCTGATGTAGATACACCAGAAGAAATTGCTTTGGTAAAAAACATTTTACTAAATCATGTTATTTTAGACAACGAGGTAAAAGCATCTTCAGTAGTGAGTACTGCACCTGCATACATAAAAAATGCAGCTATGGGTCCCAAAGATGTAGCCAATCAAGATACACATATTTCTTTATTTTATGATGTTGTAGAAGGTGATGTACTACTAAACGGAAAAGTAACGGTAACAACTCCTGATGCTTACGATGCAACAAACGGTATAATACATGCTGTAGATCAAGTAATTGATTTGCCTATGATTTCAACTTTTGTGGTTGCCGATGCAAGAGTTTCTATTCTAAAAGAAAAGTTAATAGAAACACAACTAGTAGCTCCTGTAGACAATCAAAACCCTGCTACTGTTTTTGCACCTTTAAATGCTGCATTTTCAGCTCTTGAAAGCGTTCCTAGCGGAAGTACTTTAGAAAACATCTTAAAATATCATGTCATTTCAGGAGCAAATGCTGTGGCTTCTGACCTTCCAAATTTAAGAAGTAATACACCTGAAACTTTACAAGGACAAACTATTGCCATAACATCTACTAACTCTATTCAAGGAAACGACAATACTGATGCTGCAAACTTTGTTATTAACGATATACAAGCGGCAAACGGTGTTATACATGTAATCGATAAAGTTTTATTGCCAAACATGGATAAATAAGAACTTTTATTGATCATTCAACTTATTCATAATTTGATTGATTTTATCCTCGATACCCGAAGTAAACTTCGGGTATCTTTTTAAAAGCACCTCTGTTACTTTCCAAAAATAAACCTCATCATTAATATCTATTTCTATTATTGGTACATGAATATGATCAGCCTTTAATAAATGATGTGTTTCATTTTTTTGATATCTTCTTACAAACAAATCAGACTTATGCAAAACAATTAAGACTTCTCCCTTTTTTATTTCTGATGCCAAGACTCTTGTTCCAACAACTACATCGTGCAAAAACAAACCTTCGTGATTGACAACCATGGTTAAATCTTGGGTTTCAAAAGCCAAATAATTTTCATTCTCTTTTATTGGTAAAGTAAGCGTGGGCAAATCTGCATAACTTTGTGTTTTGGGAAAATTCTCTGTAAATCTTTTTAAATTCAACGCAGCTACAAACGGAACTTTTACCAACGCATTTTTCATTACTTGATGTATGTCTGTTGTAATACCACCATCAAAACTTAACAATTGATTTACGGTAACCTCTTTTGTTAGCATGTCATCTATAGAAATGCTAAAATAATTAGCTACTTTAATAATTGTATCAATCTTAGGTTCACTCCTACCCTCTTCGTAAGCCCCTAGTGTAGCTCTTTTTAAATCAAACAAATCGGCAAAAACTTGTTGACTCATTTTTTTCACACTTCTAATTTTTTTAACATTTCTACCAAAAAATGACATATTTTGCTAATTTTATTTGCAATTATATTTTTTACTCGTATATTTGATCCGTAATAATCCTTAAAAAAACCACTACAATGCATCAAAAATAAAGCAAAACAGCTCTAAAAGCAAATTATATTAGCAAACAAAAATAAAATTCTAACCTTTCAAAACATCTTTAACTCAAATGTGTTTTGTAATATTAAAAAGAAAAAATCTTAATTCTAGTTACATGGAAAACCACTTCGATACAATCAAAAATTATTTAATAGAACTGAATTATAGCATTTCTCACGAAGATAAAGAAGACGGAATTATTATGATTCAAAATCAAAGTGAAGGAATTAACAACATGATTCTTGGCATTGCCGATCCTATTTTGATTATTGAGCAATACATTTTTAAAATAAACCAACCTAACGAAACTATTTTTAAACAGTTACTTCAGAAAAACAGAGACATTGTACATGGTGCATTTGTTTTGGACGAATCGGGAGAAAAGGTAATTTTTAGAGACACTTTACAAATAGAAAATATTGATTTGAACGAATTAGAAGCATCAATCAATTCTCTAGGTTTGTTACTAAGCGAATTTTCAGATCAGATTATAGAATTTTCAAAAGCATAACAAAAAAAGAGCGTTCATTACAACGCTTAGATTATTAACAATACAATAGATTTTAGATACTGAGAGTAAAATTTTTAAGTATCTAAAGTTTTTAACAAAAAAAATACAATTATGAATATTTTTAAACGCTTATTTAATGTTGGTAAAGCAGAAGCACACGCTGCTATAGACAAAATGGAAGACCCTATTAAAATGACAGAACAGGGAATTCGTGACATGAAAAATGATCTGACACAAGCCTTGGAAGGATTGGCACAAGTAAAAGCCATGTTGATTCGATCTAAAAACGATAAAGAGACTTTTGAAACCAAAGCCAAAGATTATCAAAATAAAGCCATGCTAATTTTACAAAAAGTGCAAAAAGGTGAACTGTCTTCTGAAGACGGAGACCGTTTGGCTAAAGAAGCTTTGATAAAAAAAGAAGAAAACCAAGCACATGTAAACAGAGCACAGGTAGAGATTGAAAAATTTACAGACTCCGTTAACCAGCTAGAACGTAATGTAAACACATTAAAAAGTAATATTAGCAAATGGGAAAATGAACTAAAAACCCTAAAAGCTCGTGTAAAAGTATCTAACGCAACCAAAAATCTAAACAAACAAATGGCTGCTATAGACAGTTCTAGCACTGTAAACATGTTAGAAAAAATGAAAGAAAAAGTAGCACAAGAAGAAGCTTTAGCTGATGCATACGGAGATATTGCTAACGAATCTAAAAGTGTAGACGAAGAAATTGACAAAGTACTAGACAATACCAACACTAGTGCAGATAACGATCTAGATGCCTTAAAAAAACAAATGGGATTGTAAGTTCAAAAAACATAAAAGACAATAAACTATGGCTTGTTGTCTTTTTTAATAAAAATTATGAGAATTTTATACAGATTACTAGCTATTCTTTTTTTGTGGAGTGTATTTTCTTGTGTAAAAAAAGAAAAGACAATACACCCTAAGTCCATTGCAATGAACAAAAAAGCTACTACGTTTTATTTACAAAACAAACTCGATAGTGCCTTTCTGTATTTAAATAAATCTATTGAGATCGATGCAAAAAATACTGCTTCTATAAGTACTAAGATGAGTCTGTATATTAAACAAAAAAAATACGCAGAAGCCTTAGCTGAGAACTCAACTTTGCTAAAATTAAACTCCGACTCTGGAGGTACTTATTTTATAAGAGGTATCTTGTTGGAACGGCTTCAAGATAGTGCAAAAGCTAAAGAAGCATTTCTCAAAAGCGTATCTATTTTTGATATAGATCTATCAAAAGTTAGAGAAGAGAAACAATCTAAGAGCATTCGGATGAACAGAGCTATTTCCTTGTTGTTTTTAGGTGATGACCAGGCTTTTAAAAAACAGTTAAACATACTTTCACATAGCAAAGATGAATGGGATAAGAAAATGTTAAAAACCTATCACAAAATAACAAAAAAATCTATTACGAACAACATACTATCGGAGTGACGATAAATGTGCATATTTACAGTGGATATGGATGTTCTATGAAAGTTATTAAACAAAATACCACATGAGAATATTTAACTTTTTTAAAAAGAAAGAAACAGAACGACACTTTGACCCCCTGAATATTAAGGTGGCCGATTTAGAAAAAAATTATTTATTTGACTACAACCTAGAAACTTGGATGGTAACAGCCATGTTTGAGTATGATTGGGGAAACAACTTTTTTACAAGAGAGTTTGTCGTTAAAAATGGTTCGCAAAAAAAATACCTAGAGATTGAAGATGACGGAGGGCTTACACTTACGCTTTCTAGAGACATTAAACTGCGAAAATTAGGAGTCAATGTTACCAATCACATCGATCTTAATAACGAGCCTCCCAAAGAAATTGTTTTTGAAGGCACTCTTTATTATTTAGACGAAAAATCTCCTGGTTACAGTAGAAATGTAGAAAACGACAACTGGGAAGAACTGCTATCTTTTGACTATTTTGATGAAGATGAACAAAAAACACTCTGTATAACCCAATATGGTGATTATGAGTTTGAAGCCACACAAGGAATCGTAATTCAAGAATCAGATATCAGCAACATTTTACCCGCCCAGCAGGATAATTAATTATATTTGATTCAAAATTCTTCAACATGAAATATTTTATCAAAATCAGTTTTTTTGTATTGATTTTAAGTTTGTTTTCTTGTGGTAGCGATCGTCCTAAATACGTAAAATCTCCTATAGACAATTTAATTACTCAATACATTGATGAGCAAAATTACAGTGTAATTTTAGCAGATATGAACTACAATGAAAATCAAGATGCGTATTTTCATAAATATAAAATTATTATTCCTACGCCCAACAACACTCCTAGTGCCGAGGATGACTTTAATCTAAAAACTACTGATTGGAAAAAGGTAAGTCCCGTAATTTTTGAACAATATCAAAATGACTTAGGAATGACTATTTTATCTAAAAAAAATGGAGTTTTAGATAAAAAAACAGCTCCTGCAGGTTACGACAACTATGTAGGAAATCCTAAATATGGGCACTGGCAAACAGCCTCTAACGGAAGTTCTTTTTGGGCTTTTTACGGACAATATGCTTTTATGCAATCACTTTTTGGCTGGGGTTCTGGCTACCGTTATTACAGAGACGATTACAATTACTACAACAACTACAGGGGCCGTAGTAACTATTATGGTAGAAACAATACATTTGGCACCAAAAACTATAAAAATAGTAATTCTACCTGGGCTAGTAAATCTCAAAGTTTTAAACAAAGAGTACAAAGTAAGGTAAAAAAAAGTAGCTCTTATGCTAAGTCTAAAAGTTACTCTTCTGGTAAAAGCTATGGCACGTCTAACAAAAAAACTTACAGAAGTAACAGTCGCTACAATAGTGGTTCTTCTTACCGCTCTAGAAGTGGTGGTTTCGGAAAATAATCAACAATATAAAAATTAGATCATGGATACAGCGTTTGATTTTACAACCTATTTCTACTCCGCAGGATATGTACTCTCTGGATTGCTTATTTTTGTTTTAGGAAAATTAGCTTACAAGTTTACCCATTCAAAAATCAATATTCAGAATGAATTGGTAGAAAAAGACAATTTTGCTTTTATACTTTCTTACATAGGATATTTTATTGGCTTGTTAATTACCATTGGCGGTAGCATTATTGGCGAAAGCTATGGTTTTTGGATAGATATTGAGCATATTTTTATCTATGGAACTTTATCCATTTTGTTGCTTCAAATTTCTAATTTTATAGCTAACAAGCTTATTTTGCCTAAGTTTGATTTGAAAAAAGAAATAATTATTGATCAAAATGAAGGAACGGGAATTATAGAAGCCATTATTTACGTTGTAAACGGACTTATTTTATACGGTGCTTTGGTTGGAGAATCAGAAACCTTAACCGAAGGAATTTTAACTTTTGTAATCTATTGGGCTATTGGAAATATTATGTTAGTCCTTACTTCTAAAATTTACGGTTGGTGGCTAGATTACAATATTCATGAACAGATTGAAAAAGACAATGTTGCTGCAGGAATTGCTTTTGGAGGTGCTTTGTTAGCTATAGGAATTATTATTATGAATGCTTTAATTGCTCCTTTTGAAGACTGGACAACCACTATTATTGATATTTCTATACAAATGGTTTTGGCTACAATCTTGTTACCAATAATGCGCTTTTTTGCTGATACAATTCTATTACCTGGGCAAAAATTAACGGATGAAATTGTGCATCAAGAAAAGCCCAATTTAGGAGCTGGTTTGGTAGAAGCTTTTGCCTATGCAGGTTCTGCTGTTCTAATTTCTTGGTGCTTGTAAGAACATTACGGTACTTTGTTATCTTAATATTAATTTTATTAAGATGCATTAAGTGTCAAAGGCAATATTCAAATTAAAAAGCTCACAATTTGAACTTCTTTAAAAAAAATTCTTTTGTATTAAAAGCAGCCATATTCGCAACTGGTTTTGCAGGGATTGTTGCAGAATACATCCTATCTACTTTAGCCACTTATTTTATTGGAAATTCTATTTTTCAATGGACCATGATTGTATCTCTTATGCTGTTTTGTATGGGACTAGGTAGTCGATGGAGTAAAAAAATAAACAAAAACCTAATTCAAAATTTTCTTTTACTAGAAGTTTCTCTCTCTTTACTGGTCGCTTTTTCATCAGTTTTGGTATATACTTTGGCTGCTTTTACAGAATTGTACGCTTTGGTTATTTATGTTTTAAGCATGCTTATTGGTTTGCTAATCGGTTTAGAAATTCCGTTAGTGGTTAGAATCAATAAAGAATATGAAGATTTAAAAAGCAATATCTCCTCTATTTTAGAAAAGGATTATTACGGAAGCTTGTTAGGTGGTGTCTTTTTTGCTTTTGTAGGTTTACCCGTTTTAGGCTTAACCTACACTCCGTTTGTTCTCGGAATCATCAACTTTATGGTGGCTCTAATCGTTTTATTTCGTTTTAAAGAAAAACTTAAACCTATAAAAAACAGAAAACTACAATTAATTTTATCTCTTGTTTTTGCTATTTTAATTTCTGGAGTTATGGTAACTCAGCCTATTATTCAGTGGGGAGAGCAAAAAAAATACAAAGATAAAGTCATCTTTTCGGAACAAACTAAATATCAAAAAATAGTAATTACCGAATGGAAAAACCAACATTGGTTGTACTTAAACGGAAATCTGCAATTTTGTTCTATTGACGAAAAAATGTATCACGAACCCTTAGTACACCCCATTATGAAACTGCATCAACAACCGCAAAACATCTTAATTTTAGGAGGAGGTGATGGATGTGCTGTTAGGGAATTACTCAAATATCCTTCGGTAAACAAAATAGATTTGGTGGATTTAGACCCTGTAATGACCCAACTTGGAAAAGAACACCCTGTTTTATTGGCTCAAAATTTGGGAAGCTTAAATTCTGAAAAAGTAACTATCTACAACCAAGATGCTTATATTTTTTTAGAGCAAAACACAACCAATTTTTACGATGTAATTATTGCCGATTTGCCCGACCCTAGAACCATTGAATTAGGACGTTTGTACTCTAAAGAATTTTATACCCTTTGCTACAGAAAACTTAGACCCAACGGTGCCATTGTTACCCAAGCAGGTAGTCCTTATTTTGCAACAAAAGCCTT
Organism: Ochrovirga pacifica; assembly: GCF_000220525.1. Classification (GTDB taxonomy): domain Bacteria; phylum Bacteroidota; class Bacteroidia; order Flavobacteriales; family Flavobacteriaceae; genus Ochrovirga; species Ochrovirga pacifica. The sequence goes on from NZ_AFPK01000026.1 coordinate 81,305, forward strand.
TAAATGCATTGACAAAACCATAGAAAGTTGTGGCTTTACTACCATCAAACTCCACAACCAAGTATTGTCAATGGGAGAGTGGGGATGGATTTTAGGAACCAAAGAGTCCATCAAATCTAGTGAATTAAAAAAAAGAATACAATCTCTAGAATTTCATAACACAAAGTGGATTAACAACGAAGCCATGCAGCTTATTACGTCTTTTGGAAAAGATTTTTTTAATGTTGATGCTGTGATTGAAATTAACAGTGTACATCATCCTGTTTTGTACAAGTACTATTTAAAAGGAAATTGGGATTTATATTAAAGTAAAACAAAAAGGTCATCGAGCAAAGTCTAGATGCAATAATGCGAATGGATTTAACTTATAAAAAAATAGAAGCCAATATATACAACTATCAATTTTGGACTACTTGTACACAACCTGATGAGTTAAAAAACACATACAAATCCATACTAAACAAAGTTGGGTTTAACATTTTACAGTTTAGTGAACATTATTTTCCAGGACAAGGTTATACATGTTTTTGGTTGTTAGGAGAAAGTCATTTGGCCATTCACACCTTTCCTGAAAGCAATAAAAGTTATGTAGAGCTAAGCAGTTGCAATAAGGAAAAGTTAGATTTTTTTAAAACTGAAACCTTATGAACTACGATTATGTAAAACAGATTTTTGGTTTTATAGGCATATTATACCTTGTTTGGTTATTAGATTTTGTGTTGCCTCTTTCTCGTTTCGGAATTGTTCCAAGAACGCAACAAGGGTTGATTGGTATTGTAACCGCTCCTTTTTTACATGCAAACATTCGCCACTTAATTTCTAATACTTTGCCATTACTTGTTTTGTTATTGGTGTTATTTTCTTTTTATCCTAGAAAAGCAGTAAGCGTGGTGATTATTTCTATTTTACTTGGTGGATTGTTAGTTTGGTTGCTTGGACGAAATGCAAACCATATTGGAGCTAGCGGATTAATTTATGGTTTGGCGGCCTTTTTAATTGTAAATGGTTTTAACGAGCAAAAAACCATTCCTATTCTAATTTCTATTGCCGTTGCGGTTATCTATGGTGGGCTGTTCTGGGGACTTTTTCCTTCTTTTAGAGCTTATATTTCTTGGGAAGCTCATTTGTTTGGAGCCATTGCTGGTATAGTAGCAGTCTTTGCATTAAGGAGGTAAATATTGATTAAGGCAAACTCTTAGTAAAAAAATAATTTTCGGAAACATCCACATAATTTCGGAAACGTTTTCTATAAAAATTATAACTATGGAAACGTTTCCGATTTTCTTTTTTGTAAAAGTTCAAGTCAAAATCAAAAAAATATCTGAAATTTAGTTTTGAAAACAAAAACCAAAACGCAATTATTCTTAACATTTAAATTATAAATGACCTATGAAGTCCATTTTTAACATCGAGAAAATCATCCTATTGTTATTTCTTAGTGTTTTAGGTATTGCTTGTCAGAAAGAAATCGACAAAAAAGAAGCACATCAACCTAAAGAACATCAAGCATTTCCGTACAAAATGCCGACCGAAAAACCCAACTTTCCTTTAAGTGCATCTGCAGAACGCATGTTTGATTATCCTGCACCTAGAGTTCAAGACAACGAATTATTTTCGCAATTTAAATATACCCGCCTTAAAGGTTTTGACTACAATAATGGTGATGGAACCATAACTAGAAGAGACCCTACTCGCCCAATAAAAGTAGGAGATACTTACTATCTATGGTATACCAAACGCCACACCAAGGTACCTCCTATTGGGTGGAATAATGCAGCAAAAGCTACCGATGAAATCCCTTCTACAGACTGGGACTTGGCAGAAGTTTGGTACGCAACTAGTAAAGATGGATTTACTTGGGAAGAAAAAGGAGTTGCTATTAAAAGACCCGAAAAGCCAAAATCTGGGTGGAGATCGGTATGTACGCCAGAAATTTTGGTTTGGAAAGGAAAATACTATTTATACTACCAAGCTTTTGACGAACCTAGCGGACTAAAAGGGGATTTATGTCCAGTATCTATTTCATATGCAGAATCTCCTGAAGGACCTTGGATTCATGGCGGTGATGCCGTAATTCCTTTCGGTAAAGAAGGAGAATGGGATCATAAGGCAACACATGATCCTTACCCAATTGTACACAACGGAAAAATTTATGTATACTACAAATCTGCTTACAATAAATGGCCTGACAACAGAAAAAATTATGCTGTAGGACACGGTTTAGCAATAGCTGAGGATCCGTTAGGACCTTATACCAAACATCCTTTAAACCCTGTAATGACCTCAGGACACGAGACCACTTATTTCCCGTATAAAGAAGGAATTGCTGCTATTATTTACAAAGACGGAAACGAAAGAGAAACAGTACAGTACGCTCCTGATGGTGTTAATTTTAAAGTAATGTCTAAAATTTCATTAGTTCCTATTGCTGCCGGACCTTATACTCCCGATGCCTTTACAAATACCAAAGATGGTAGAGGAATCACTTGGGGAATTTCACATTTCATCAATGCAGGTAAAAATGGAGGTAGACACTCTATCATTGCAAGATTTGATTGTGATTTAAGCTTAGATTACAACGAACCTGGTTTTAAACAATCTGGAGTTTGGCACAAACCAGCAGTCTACTTTGCTCAAGGATTAGGAAAGTTAAGAAGCCATCCTGAAGGAAGATAACACTCGGTTTTTTTTACATTTTTTTGATCATGCGCTTTGTTATTACTAAAACAAGCGCATGTTTTTTTTCTAATTCCTCGTAAATAAGCAATGTAAAATGTCTTACTTGCAGATTGCTAATTGCTAATTGAAAACGTATCTTTGCCGCTCTTATATCGATTTTAAATCAACAGAATGGCATTTTTAGACGAAATTAGACGTAGACGTACTTTTGGAATTATCTCTCACCCCGATGCGGGTAAAACCACACTAACAGAAAAATTATTACTCTTTGGAGGAGCAATTAGTGAAGCAGGTGCCGTAAAAAGCAACAAAGTAAAAAAAGGAGCCACATCAGATTTTATGGAAATCGAACGTCAACGTGGAATTTCGGTAGCTACTTCTGTTTTGGCCTTTAACTACAAAAACCGTAAAATTAATATTCTTGATACACCTGGTCACAAAGATTTTGCCGAAGATACTTTTAGGACTCTAACAGCTGTAGACTCTGTAATTGTTGTAATCGATGTTGCAAAAGGAGTAGAGCCTCAAACCGAAAAATTGGTAGAAGTTTGTAGAATGCGTAAAATTCCTATGATTGTATTCATCAATAAATTAGACAGAGAGGGTAAAGATGCTTTTGATTTATTAGATGAAGTAGAACAAAAACTAGGACTTACTACAACTCCCCTTTCTTTTCCTATTGGGATGGGCTATGATTTTCAAGGAATTTATAACATCTGGGAAAAGAAAATTAATTTGTTTTCTGGAGACAGCAAGCAAAAAATCACTAAAGGGGTTGAATTTACAGACATCAGCGTTCCTGAACTGGATGAAATGATTGGAAAAAAAGCAGCAGACACCTTACGTGAAGAAATTGAAATGGTAGAAGAAATCTATCCTGATTTTGACAGAGAAGAATATATAAAAGGGGATTTGCAACCTGTTTTTTTTGGATCTGCTCTGAACAATTTTGGAGTAAAAGAACTTTTAGATTGTTTTATAGAAATTGCTCCAGACCCACAACCTAAACAATCCGAAGAACGTTTGGTAGATGCCAAAGAAGACAAAATGACTGGGTTTGTGTTTAAAATTCATGCCAACATGGATCCTAAACATAGAGATCGTTTGGCATTTGTAAAAATTGTATCGGGTACTTTTAAAAGAAATGTTCCTTATTTACATGTAAGAAATGGTAAAAAAATGAAATTCTCTAGCCCAAACGCTTTCTTTGCCGAGAAAAAAGAGATAATAGAAGAGTCGTACCCAGGTGATATTGTAGGTTTACACGATACAGGTAACTTTAAAATTGGAGACACTCTTACCGAAGGGGAAATCGTTAACTTTAAAGGAATTCCTAGTTTTTCTCCAGAACACTTTCGTTATGTTAACAATGCCGACCCTCTAAAAGCCAAACAACTTTACAAAGGGTTAGATCAATTGATGGACGAAGGAGTTGCCCAACTATTTACCTTAGAGCTCAATGGCCGTAAAGTAATTGGAACCGTTGGAGCTTTACAATATGAAGTAATTCAATATCGTTTGGAACACGAATACGGTGCCAAATGTACCTACGAAAACCTAAACATGCACAAAGTTTGTTGGGTAGAAGAAGGTGAAAACAAAGAAGAGTTTAAAGAATTTAAACGTGTAAAACAACGTTACTTAGCCAAAGACAAACAGGGTCAATTGGTTTTTTTAGCAGATTCTGCTTTTACCATTCAAATGACCCAAGACAAATACCCGTCGGTAAAACTACATTTTACGAGCGAGTTTAAATAATAAGTAATGATTAAAAAACTTTTTTTAAGACTTGTGTTTTTATATTCCTGTTTGAGTTCTGCTCAATCGGACTTGTCTATTTTTACAAAAAAAAATAGAGTACGTTTAAACTACATGGTCTTAAAAATGCCTTATGATTTCAATGCTAAAGACAAAAAAATGGCGTTGGGAGGACTACACTATCAAATACCTATTACTAACAAGTTTTATTTGGGAACCAACACACATGCAGCTCTATTTGGAGATCAAGGAGGCTTATTCACTTTAGGAATTGAAATAGGACTTAGACAACCTATTTTTAAAAATTTATCCTTAGATACTAACCTAGATTTTGGTGGAGGTGGAGGTTACAGAAGCCTTATCAATAAAGGAGCCTACATCAATCCTAATATTGGATTAGCTTATCAGTTTAAAAACATAACTTTTGGTGCTCAATACAGTCATTTTAATTTTTACACTGGCTCCATTAAAGACAATTCAGTTTCTTTGTTCTTAGAATTCTCAACCAAGATACAAACGGCTCTATATTCAGAAAAAAATAATAGTTATGATTTAAATAATGTAAATAAACTAAACAACAAAAAAAGTGCATTTGCTATTAAGTTAGATCAGTATTTCCCTTTCGGAAGAACACGAAAAGACTTTGAACATAATTCGGAGCTACTAAGGAATACGTTATACTTATTAGGTTTCGAATATCAAAAATACATAAACCAAAACACCTTCGTATTTATCCATTCTGATGCCGTGTATAGTGGCTTGGTTGCTGGTTTTATGGATATTTTTGGAGGAATTGGTTACGAACCTATCCAAACCAATCACTTTAATATTTTTACCAAATTAGCAATAGGATCAGCTGGAGGAAGAGTTAGAGCTGAAGGAGGTGCAACAATGTATCCTTCTTTAGGAATTGATTATCATATATCTAGTAAAACCTCATTATTTGCACATGTAGGTTACACTAGAGCTTTAGATGGATATTTTGAAGCTTATACTATGGGAGGAGGAATTAAGTTTAGTACTCAACCACAAAAAGTACAAGAATTAACACCTACAAAAATTTATACTAAAGGGGTTCGTGTAAGCATGCAACACCAGACATATTTGGATATTAAAAGGCAAGTTAGAGAACCTTTAGATCAACTACATCTATTGGCCTTACAGTTTAATTATGATCTAAATAAAAGTCTGTATTTGATAGCACAAACTGCTTTTGCTTACGAGTCTAGGTACAATGGTTCTAATTTTGAAAGTGCAAAATGGGGGGCTGGTGGATATGCTGATGGAATGATAGGAATGGGAGTTTATTCTCCTATATTTGCAAAAGGAAAAATTCAACCTTTTGCAGAGGTACTTATTGGTGCAGGAGGAGGTGCTGGAATAGATGCAGGAGGAGGAATTATTTCTAAAGTTAAGGTAGGAAGTTATTATAAATTGACTTCTCACTTGTCGTTAATTGTATCCGGAGGTAAGGTAATTTCTCCATTTGCAAACGTAAACTCTAATAATATTAACATAGGTTTTAGTGTTAATTTTTCAACACTAACTACTTTATTTAAATAATCAAAAGAATGAACAACGGATTGTACGCAAAATTCAACACCTCTAAAGGTGAGATTTTAGTAAACTTAGAATTTGAAAAAACTCCTGGTACTGTGGGTAACTTTGTTGCCTTGGCAGAAGGAAATATGGAAAACAGTGCAAAACCACAGGGAACTCCTTACTACGACGGATTAAAATTCCACCGTGTAATTCCAGATTTTATGATTCAAGGAGGATGTCCTCAAGGTACAGGAACAGGAAATCCTGGGTATAGCTTTGATGATGAAATTGTAGCAGAGTTAAAGCACGATGCTCCAGGTAAATTATCTATGGCCAATGCAGGTCCTGGAACCAATGGCTCTCAATTTTTTATCACACATGTTGCAACCCCATGGTTAGACGGAAAACACACTGTTTTTGGTAGTGTAGTAAAAGGACAAGATATTGTAGATGCTGTTGCACAAGATGATATAATTGAATCTTTAGAAATTATTCGTGTAGGAGAAGCTGCCGAAAAATTTAATGCTATTGAAGCTTTTAGAACTTTTGAAGGTGCTAGAGAAGCAAGAATAAAAGCAGAAATTGAAGCCAGAGAACAAGAACTAGAAAAGTTGGCTGCTGGTTACGAAAAAACGGCTAGTGGATTGCGATACAAAATCGTTCAAAAGAGTGATTCTGGGCAAAAAGCAAACAAAGGTCAAATGGTTTCGGTACACTACAAAGGACAGTTGTCAGATGGAACCGTGTTTGACTCTTCTTATAAAAGAAAAGAACCTATTGAATTTGCTTTAGGTGTAGGCCAAGTAATCCCAGGATGGGATGAAGGTATTCAGCTATTAGAAGTTGGAGATAAAGCTCGTTTGGTAATTCCTTCTGATTTAGCTTATGGTGCTAGAGGTGCTGGTGGTGTTATTCCTCCAAACGCAACCTTGATATTTGATGTAGAATTGGTAAAAGTAAAATAATTACCCTCTAAAAAAATTCATTAAAAAAGGCTTTATTAAAATAATAAAGCCTTTTTTAATTACCCACAATTTCTAAAACAATCGAAACCTACCTCCTATTAACAGCGTTCCTTGTAAAAAAGTAAAATCTTGAGAAGCTGAATCGGATTGACTAGGTGTCGTTCTTATATCAGACATATTAATATACCCACCTCTTAAATCAGTTTGAACAAAAAAGTGTTTGTAAATCACAAAGTTTACTCCAAATTGTGCATGAATTCCATATCCAGATAAATGAAAATCATCATGTCTTTCTTTTCCTAACAAGGTCGAGTTGGTTTTAGGCAATAGCCCTCCTGCTCCAATTCCTTCGGTTAAATTAATTCTAAAATTTTCGGTGTGAATTCCTAAATCGTCAGAAATATCATCAAACCTATTGATGGAGATATGAATGTAATTTAAACCGTCTGTATGTTCAAACTTTAAAAAATTTTCAGTTTGCTGAATCAAATCATTACTGTAAACTCCGTCAAATTCACCTCCTGTATTAATTTCTCCATCAATAATCAATCCTTGATTTTGTACCGTAACATATTTCATATGATCTAGACCTAAAACAACACTGTAGTTTTCATGAAAAAAATATCCAATAGCTGCATTTGTTTGTGGCAAAGAAACATTTGCTGGATTAAGGTACTTGTTTACCGAAAAAGGGACTTGTTTGTCTTTAGCTGCAACATCTTTTAACGTAAAGTTATAGTTATCTCCTTTAAAAGTAATGTCTGAAGCTGAATATTTAGAACGATTCCACCCCCAGTAAGCATAAAACTTCCCTTTATTTTTTAGCACTGTTTCTTGTGCTTGTGTACTGCTTATGATAAAAAAAAACAATAGAAGGTATTTAAAAAATCTCATTTGATAATTGGGTATATTTGTTTTTGAAAAAATTTCGACAAATTTAGACAATCCAAATGAGTATTGATTTAGAAAGTATAGAAGAAATTAGAAAACAGCATCAAATAATTTTGTTTGATGGAGTTTGCAATTTATGCAATCAATCCGTTCAAGTAGTTATTAAAAATGATGCACACAACGTTTTCCGCTTTGCAGCCTTACAATCCGATAAAGGACTGAATTTTATTAAAAAAAACGACTTGGTTAACATAGATTCTATTTTATTGATAACTCAAAACCAAATTTATACAAAATCTAGTGCAGCACTACAAATTGCCAAACAACTTAAAGGTGTATATCCGTTATTATTTGTGTTTTACCCCATCCCTAAAGCTATAAGAGATTGGGTCTATGTTTATATTGCAAAAAACAGATATCGATGGTTTGGAAAAAAGGAACATTGTATGGTTCCAAGCACTGAACTGAAAGAAAAATTTATTTAACTCCTTTTTTAAATAAGTTGCATATTTCTGATTATCCACTATTTTTGCTTCAAATTACAGAACGATGAAAAAACTAAGAGAGCGCTGGGGGCTGCAATCCAATTGGGGAATTTTAGCAATTATTGTTGCTTTTAGCATTAATGGCTCTTTTGCCGCATATATTGTAAGACCTTTACTTACCATAATTGGGGTTACTAAAGAAAACTTAAACATAGTTGTTTACTATATTTTATACTTAGTACCTGTTTTTATCGTTTATCAATTTACATTGCCATACTCAGGATGGCTTGTTGGTCAGTATCGTTTTTTTAAAAACATGCAAGACAAGATGTTTAAAAGAATGAAAATTAAGTCATAAATAAAGATCACATCTTAAATTTGTTTGTGTTTTTTGTAACTTACACAGACGAAATTAGGAAGACAATGATTCATCAAATCCCCGATATTTCTTTTAAAAACAAAACTCCTTACGGTGATTTTGAATTGATTGAGTTATCGGAATTGTTTCAAAGGATTTTTGATAGTCAAAACCACAATCCCACCTTAGCTCATAAAATTGACTTTTTTGCTTTATTATTGGTCACTAACGGATTTGGTACGCATACTATAGACTTAAAAACACATCAACTAAAACAAGGCTCTATTGTAAAAATAAGCAAAGGCCAAGTGCATGCTTTTCAAAAAAAGCCAACGTATAAAGGGTATTTAATTCTTTTTACTGAAGAGTTTTTATTCCGTTACTTTTCACCATCTTCCATTCAGTTAATTGCGCATTTGTACAACTATCATATTGCTCCCGCTATTAATTCTGATAAAAAATTAAACCATGTATTCATAACACAACTTCAGGAAGAAATTCGTTATAAAACACACTACGCATACAAGAACATTATAGCCTCTATTCTAGAAATATACTTGCTAAAGTTAGAAAGAAAAAATCCACATCAGCACCTAACCCCAAAAAATACAAAGGATTACAGCACGTTTTTACAATTTAAAAATTTGGTTGAAACCAAATGTCATCAAACCAGAAACGTAAAAGATTATGCTAAAAATTTACAATTGTCTACCAAAAGACTAAATGAAGTAGTAAAAAAAGCAACTTTAAATACTGCCAAAATATTTATTGATAATTATGTAATTCTAGAAATCAAAAGAGAAATTGCAAGCACCAATAAAAGCTTAAAAGAAATTTCTTTTGCCATGGGCTTTGATGAAGTAACCAATTTTACCAAATTCTTTAAGAAAAAAACAGGACATACTCCAAAATCTTTTAAAAACTCTTTTCTGTAAAACCCCATATTTACCATTTTATCAGTTTCATTTACCTTTTTTAAAATTACCACAGCATCTATTTTTATAAAACACAAACAATGACTATGGATGATGTTTCTACCGTATTTATAAATAAAGGCCTAACCAACATATAGCTGTTAAAAATCAAGCGACAACCTGTAAAATAATTGAGGATTTTAACAAACAATTTACAATCTTCTTATTCTATATAAGCTTATTTATACACAAACCATTTTATTAGTTTTTTTGATTAAGATTCTTCTTATCAAGTTGAAGTTCGTATCTTTTAAAAAAATAGAAAGCATGAATTTATTAGAAAAATACAACGCTGTAAGACAACAAACCTTAGCCTTTTGCAGTCACCTAGCAGTTGAAGATTTTTCCATACAGGTAGCAAAATTTGCAAGTCCAGCAAAATGGCACTTGGCTCACACTACTTGGTTTTTTGAAACGTTTATCTTAAAAAAACAAATAAATCAATACCCTGAATTTAACGAAAATTATAATTTTTTATTCAACAGTTATTACAATAATGTAGGAGATAGAATACTACAAGCCAACCGAGGAAACCTTTCTAGGCCTAGTATTCAAGAAATCTATGCTTATAGAAAACATGTAGACACCCACATGCAACAACTTTTAAACACAGATCTTAATCTAGACCTTAAAAAGTTAATTGTTTTGGGACTTCAGCACGAAGAACAGCACCAAGAACTATTGGTTACCGATGTAAAATATATGTTAGGCCACAATCCTATTTTTCCTGCATACCACCCAAACACAAACTTAAGCAAAGACACTAACCTTTGTACAAATCTGATAAAAATCAATCAAGGAATATACAAAATCGGTCATCAAGGAACCGATTTTTGCTTTGATAACGAACTGGGAGTACACCAAGTTTTTATTGATGACTTTCATATTCAAAACTACCTAGTAACCAATGGAGATTTTTTAGAATTTATGAAAGATGGAGCCTATCAAAATTTTAATCTTTGGTTAGATGATGGGTGGCATTGGATACAGAAAAATAACATTAACGCTCCCTTGTATTGGCATTTTTATAAAGGAGAATGGCATCAATATACCTTCGCTGGACTATGCAAAGTAGATCCTAATGCAATTTTATGTCATGTTAGTTATTACGAAGCTGTAGCTTTTGCTGAATGGAAAAAAATGCGATTGCCTACAGAATTTGAGTGGGAAGTTGCTTCTAAACAATTAAACTGGGGAACTCGATGGGAATGGACACAAAGTGCTTATCTACCCTATCCTAATTTTAAGAAAGAAAGTGGTGCCGTTGGGGAATACAATGGCAAATTTATGAGCAATAAAATGGTTCTTAGAGGAGCTTCTGCAGCTACATCAAAAAACCACAGTAGAACTACTTACAGAAACTTTTTTCATCCATCAGAAAGATGGCAATTTACAGGAATCCGATTAGCAAAATAACTATGATTGAAAATTTTAAAACTGAAATAGACCTTGGCTTGTCTTCTACAACAAAAAAACTGCCTTCCAAGTATTTTTACAACAAAAAAGGAGATGCTCTTTTTGTAGAAATTATGAATTTACCAGAGTATTACCTAACCAGAAGTGAGTTTGATATTTTTAAAAATAAAACTCAAGATTTAATTCAGCATTTAGGATTAGAAAAAAACACCTTTTTTGAACTGATAGAGCTTGGTGCCGGAGATGGAACTAAAACCAAACAGCTATTAAAATCTTTGTCTAAAGAAAATTATTCTTTTAATTATTTGCCTATTGATATTTCTCACAACGCATTGAGTTTGTTAAAAAAAGATCTTCAAAATTCTTTGCCCAAAGTTCTTGTACACACGCAACAAGGAGATTATTTTGAAGTATTGGCCTCTTTAAAACAAAGCAATCATCCAAAAGTTGTTTTATTTTTAGGCTCTAACATAGGAAATATGGAAGATGCTGTTGCAGCTAAATTCCTAAAAAACCTTGCTGCTAATTTGCAAACCAACGACACATTGTTGTTAGGAGTAGATTTGATTAAAGCCAAAGAAATTATACTGCCTGCTTATAATGATAGCAAAGGTGTTACGGCACAATTCAACTTAAATTTATTACAAAGAATTAATGATGAATTGGGAGGAAATTTTAATTTGGATGATTTTGATCATGCTCCAGAATACAACGAACGTGAAGGAATTGCTAAAAGTTATATTGTAAGCAATCGATCGCAAACTGTACATATCACCGCAACAGGAAACACGTATCACTTTAATAAAGGAGAAAAAATTCATACCGAAATTTCAAGAAAGTACAACGATGCTTTGCTTCAAGAAATTATTAAAGACAGTGACTTGCACATACAAACAAAAATTGTAGACAGCAAACAGTATTTTGCAGATTACATTCTAAAAAAACAATAATTTATGTGTGTTTTAGGGCTCTTAGGATTGGGGAATTACAGTACTTTGTTTTATATAAAAGAGCTAAACCAACAATACCAGCAACAAAAAGGAGGCTACAGCACTTGTCCTTTTATTATGCTTAATACTGATTTTAACACCATCAACCCTTACCTTCCTCATCCATCAGAAACATTAAACAGAACTGTTCAACATTACATTCATCAACTAGAAACCTTAGCTCCTGACTGTATACTTATTCCTAACATTACACTTCACCAAACCATCGATTTACTAAAAATCAACACCCCCATTTTACACCCTGTAACATTATGTCTTCAAAAATTACAGAAAAACAACGTGAATAGTATTGTAATTTTTGCAACCAAACACACAATGACTTCTTCTTATTTACCTCAATATTTTCAGTCTAAACATATCGATGTAAAAAAACCTACGCCTTCCGATGTAGATTTTATAGATACTTTTAGACAACGAGTGTACCATCAGCAAGAAAGCCCTGAAGAAATTACACAATTTTACAGCATTATACAGCGTTATACCCAAACAACTAGTGTGGTTTTGGCTTGTACTGAATTATCTATATACAATCCTAAAGCTAATGGGATTTACGATATGGTTCAAATACAAATACAAGCTGCAGTAGACAAAATTCTTTAACCTGCCAACATTTACCATTTTTAACCTTATGTTGATGGTTGTTTTTTGAGAATTTCGTATCAATTTTGTAATATCTGTAAATGTATCAACCCTATAAAAAATACAAATCACATGAAAATAGCAGTAACCTCAGCAAACGGAAAATTAGGTTCATCTATCATTAAAAATTTAATTCCGCTAGTAGGAAAAGAAAACGTAGTTGGAATTGCTAGAACTCCTAAAAAAGCAGAACGATTAGGAATTGAGATTAGAAAAGGTGACTATAATAGTAGAGAAGAATTTAATTTAGCATTAAAAGGAATTGATAAAGTTGTATTGCTATCGGGTATGGATAAGCCCGAAAACCGAATTCAACAACACAGAAATGTGATTGAGGCTGCTGTGCAAAACAATGTTCAAAAAATAGTCTATACAAGTATTGTTGGAGACGAAACAGGAAATGCTTTTAGCCCCATAGTACAAAGCAACCGTAAAACTGAAGAAGATGTTAAAAAATCTGGTTTAAAATATGTTATAGGAAGAAATGGTGTATATATTGAGCCTGATTTGGATTACCTAGACACTTATGTAAAAGAAGGAGAAATAAGAAATTGCGCTAACAATGGTAAGTGTACTTATACAAGTCGTGAAGAATTAGGAGCAGCATATGCAAAACTTGTTTTAGACGACCAACATAACCAACAAACGTACAACTTGGTAGGTAGTGCAATTACACAAACAGAACTAGCACAAATTATCAATCAAGTTTTTGGTACATCCTTAACCTTTAAAGCTATTTCTTTTGATGCTTATTTAGAAGAAAGGAAAGCAGCTTTGGGAGATTTTCTTGGAACTATTATTGCCGGTATTTATAAAGGTATACAAACTGGTGCTTACGATATTTCTTCCGATTTTGAAAAAATTATGGGCAAACCCCACGCTTCTGTTACCGAAATGATGGTTGCTTATAAAAACAAATAAGTACAAGAACAGCTCCTTAAAAAAGGAGCTGTTTTTTTAACTATTCAATACATATTACTTCCTTCATCGTACGATGGTAAATTTTCCCATTGGCATAGCTTAAGGAATTTACTGTCCACGTTTTTCCGCTTTGCCCCAAATCATTTACAGCTACTAAAGCAGACTCATCAAACTTTTTTGCGTTGGCATTTACTACATACACCATACCAACTGCATTGGTAAAATAAATATAGTTGTTAATCTTAGTTGGCGATCCTAAAAAACATTTCTGAAACCCATTGCCCCTTGTACGAGGATCAGCAGCATTCAGCTGTCCTTGGGAATTTAACCCGTCGTTATTTTGCGGAATACCATACAGATAATTCCCTTTTGCATCTGTATTTCTTGGTACTTCCAAATGTTCATTTTCTCCTGTAATTGTATTGTGTTTGGCTAAATAAGGACTGTATCGTACCATATAGTACACATTATTCTCTGTAAAAAAATTGCAATGTCTTTGATTTTGTAATCCTTTTAATTTTACATTTTCTGCTAAAACATAGCTTTGTTTTACCGTATCAAAATTATATTGATTTACAATATTTAACTGCTTTTTAGCTATAAATTTTCCTGTATTAGCATCAATAATAGTATGATGATTACCTTTATCAAACCAAGAAGCTTTACCACTATTCCAATGCTGAGTGCTTAATGCTCCCCAACCAGATAATGTATTGGGTTCTTTAGGTTGCCAATTCCAAATTTCTATTCCTTGATTCTCTTTAGCCAAAGAAATCAAACTCAAACCAACAGGCCTCTCTGGTACTTCATGTGGCCCTCCTCTACCCATTAAAATTGCGGGTATTCCTTCAGCAGTTTCTCCCAAAATTGGTGTGTTGTAATGGGTAAGTGCTTGTTGGGTTACCCAAATACGCTTACCTGTTAGTTTATCAAAGGCATGTAAGTAGTTCCAATCTTTTTGTCTTAGAATATCTACTGAAACAGGAGGTTCTACATTCAATATTAAATTTTGAAATAACACAGAATCAAACTGCTTGTTAAAAGGTCTACCTATAGTAGGCTGCCAAGTACGTTCCCAAACTCGTATTCCATCTATGGTAAAACAAGCCATCCCTCCGCTTGCATTAATTGCCCAAACATGTGTTCCGTCTGTTGCAGGACAGGGAGTTGTAGCATCACTAAAACCGTAGTTGTATTGACTTTCAATTGTTCCTTTTACCGTTTTTTGCCATAAAATTTTACCTGTCTCAGAATTCAAGCACAACAACACAATATCTTTGCTACTCGCTCCTCCATTTTTCTTTTTTCTTGCCAACTCTAATTCAGCAAACAGCTCTCTTAAACTTTCGTTCTTTTTATGAACAAAGCCTCTATAACTCTCTAAAACTTTAGCATATTCTTTTCCAACTTTGTCTTTTCTCATCATATTTCTTTCAATTTCTGGTCTTTCTAAAACAGAACCATGTTGGTAATAAGCATTATTTTTTAGTACTTGCTGCCACTTAGTATGGCCTATTTTATAGTTTTTTTGCAAAAGCAAAAAGTCTTTATTTTGGTTCATTTCTAAGGCATTTACCTCGGCTTTAAATTTTTTATTATATGTCTTCTTTATTTGTTGATATGCTTTTAATAGTATTTTATGTTCTGGATTTTTATTAGGAGGATTGATGGTTAAAAATAATTTATCATTCCATACTGCAATTCCGCTTTGCCCTCCTTCTGGCAAGGTAGTTTTCCATTTGATGTTTTTTCCTGTACGCACCGACCAATGAGTAGGAACACGATTATTTGTTTGTACTTTCCAATTTCCATGTGGCCCTCCAGACATAGGCCATTGATTTTCACTATTGGCAACTATAACGCTGGTTTGAGCTCTAGATTGATAAGAAATTAGCATTAGCCCTATCAACATTCCTGTTGTAATTTTTTTAAATAGTTTCATCTGTGATTTTTTTGATTGATTATGTCTGCTTTAGAACTATAGTTTTACAGCATAACTGTAGTTAATTAGCAAAGTAGTAACCTGTATATTTTAAGCTTTATTAAGATGCTACGCTGTTTTTGAGTTGCTATAACCGTAAAAAATTACAGGAATCAAACAAATCATAGGCATAATGAACGAAAATTTTACTTCAGGTACACCCAAAATGGTTGTGTTGGCCAATTCGGGTCCTCCTATATCTATAATCAACCCTTGCATAGGTGGAAATATTGCTCCCCCCACAATAGCCATCACCAAAAATGCAGAACCTACTTTGGCTTCGCCCCCCATATCTTTTAAAGCAATTCCGTAAATGGTTGGGAAGTTAATGGACATAAATAACGACACAAATACCAAACTAACCAAACCTGCCATCCCAGGCATTACAATAGCTCCTAAGCAACACAAAACAGACATAATTGCGTAAAGAAATAACAGTTTTGGGGCTTTAAATTTACTCATCAACCCAGTAGCAATAAACCTACCCGATAAAAAAATAGACATAGCAAACATATTCCAATAGGTTGCCTGCAATTGATCGTTAGCAGGTCTAGATTGATTTAAATATTCAACATATTGAAAAATAGCTGTCCAACACATAATTTGTGCACCCACATAGGTAGCCTGAGTAAGCACTCCGGGTAAAAAAGCTTTTTTGGCAAATATTTTTTGAAAAGATTCCTTTAACGTTATCTCTTCCTCTTCTTGTACTTTAGGGATTTTAGTCATCCAAACAATTCCTAAAACTACCAAAACCACAGCACCAATTCCTAAATACGGACTACTAATCGTTGCTAGGTCTTCAGTTCTCATAGTACTTTTAGTAACTGTATCTAAAGCACTGTAAGCCTCTTCTGTAAGTTGATTGGATTGTATTTGACTTAAAACCACAAATTGTGCTATAAGCATTCCTGAAAGTGACCCTATAGGATTAAAAGCTTGAGCTAAATTCAAACGTCTGGTAGCGGTGGACTTGTCTCCCAAAGATAAAATTAATGGATTTGCAGTGGTTTCTAACAAAGACAAACCACAAGTAATTACGTATAAAGAAATTAAAAAGAAATTGTAATCTTCTAAACTAGAGGCTGGATAAAACAAAAATGCTCCTATAGCATACAATCCTAACCCTAGCAAAATTCCAGATTTATAACTGTATTTTCTGATGAACAATGCAGCAGGTAAAGCCATACAGCCATAGCCAAAATAAAAGGCAAACTGCACCAAATAAGCCTGAAACCAACTGAGTTCTGGCATAACTTTTTTAAAAGCTGTTACCATAGGATTGGTAACATCGTTGGCAAAACCCCAAAGAGCAAATAATGAAGTAATTACAATAAAAGGCAGTACTAATTCTTTGCTTACTACCGGAGTATTTTTTTTTGTTGACATTGTTTTAGTTGTTAGTTGTTATTTTATAACTAAAAATTCTTATTACTAAATACTTGCTTACAAAATAGAAGGCAAAGTACCTGTACTATCAGAAAATTTTTCAGTTTCTACCCCCACGGCATTCAGCATACTTACAAACAAATTAGAGAGGTGTACATGTTTAGGATCAAACTCTGTGTAAGTACCATGTTTGGCTCCCATATTTTTCCCTCCAGCCAATACCAAAGGACAATTATTTGCATTGTGAGTAGAACTACACGAACTACCGTACAAGACCAAAGTATTGTCTAGTAAAGGCCCAAATTCATCAGTAGTGGTTTTCATTCTTTCTAAAAAATAGACAAAGTGGCTAGCCAACCATTGGTCGTACTTTCCCCATTCTTCCCAATGCCCTGCTTTTTTATCGTGAGACATGCTGTGGTGTCCAGGTAAATTCAATGAAAACTTTGGAAAACTATCACCAAAGCCCATTCCGTCTTCTCGAGCCATCATATAGGTAACCACACGAGTAGCATCAGTTTGTAAACCAATTACAATTAAATCTAGTGTAGCTCTTAAATATGCTTCAGGATCCTGAGGTGTTACTTCTAAATTTAAATGATCCGCATCAAATTTCTTTAAAGGAATGTCTAACCATTTTTCGTTGCGAACTACTTGCTGTTCTACACGGTTAAGAGAAGTTAAATATTCGTCCATTTTAGCCTTATCATGAGCTCCTAGTTTTTTATTCAAAGCTTTACTATCTTCCAAAATTAAATCCACAATTTTTTTGCCTTGCTGCAAAGACTTTCTACGTTGTGTTGTAGTTCTTCCTCCGTTTGGAGAAAAGTAACGTTCAAAAATTTCTCTTTGTCTATGTTCTGACGGAATGGCTTTTCCTGACAAATCAAAAGAAAGTGTTGATGCGCGAGATTTATACCCTACACCACCATCGGTAGAAAGTACTAATGAAGGAAAACGTGTTTTTTCTTTTAGTTTTTGTGCTGCCACCTGATCTACCGAAATACTATTGTTATAAGCACTACGCAAATCACCTCCTGTTAACCATGTATCTCCAGCAATATGTCCCAAAACATTTCTGCTAAAAGGGTGGCTTAACCCGCCTAAAACAGACAACTCTTTACGATAGGGTTCTAAGGAAGCTAAGGTGTTGGTAAATTGATAATTGGCTCCTTGCTCCATAGGAAACCAATTCCATTGCTGATGGTATTCACTTTCTTTGGGAGGCATGGCAACTCCGTTGGGCGTATATAAATACACTAGTCTTTTGGGTATATCTGCTTTGCCAGGGGCATCAAGTACCGACAAGCGTGTCATTCCCATACACTCTAAATACGGAAGCATGCAGGCAACACCAAGCCCTTTCACAAAACTTCTTCTGTTCATATGCCAAGATTTTTTTACCATAACCTTATATTTTTATGATTGATTTTTTCTAGAAAAAGAAGGGCTCAACACAATTTCTCTTAAAATTGCTTGAAATTTATAATGATCTTCTCTTACTTTTTTAACAATGTTGTTGATTTCTTTATCATCAGCAAACGTCACGTTTCTTCCCAAAGCGTAAGCAAATAAATGTTTGACAACCGAACGTGTTACCTCTTCTTTTTTTTGTGCCAGTATATATTGTTTTATCCCTTTTACACCAACAACAGTGGTACCATCTGGCAATACTGATTTAGAGTCTATAGGCTTTCCTTTTGCCTGTGTTTGAAAACGTCCTACGGCATCATAATTTTCGAACACCACCCCATAGGGATCAATTTTTTGATGACAACTTACACAAGAGGGTTTGTTTCTATGCAGTTCCAACTGCTCTTTTAAAGTCAATTTTTCAAAACCTGGAGTATCTGGATCTATCTCAGGTACATTGGGTGGTGGTGGTGGTGCCGGATCTCCTAATATTTTTTCTTTTAACCAAACCGCTCTTTTGATAGGATGTGCTTGCACCCCATCGGAGTGACCATTTAAAAATGCTCCTTGAGATAACAATCCTCCTCTTTGCTGACTTTCTGTAGTTGCAACAGGTCTAAACTCACCTCCTTTTACGCCTTCAATTCCATAAAACTCTGCTAAGTTTTGGTTGAGCATTGCAAAATCTGAATCAATAAAATTCAGAATGCTCAAATTGTTTTTTAGTACATACTCTAAAAAATGATACGTTTCTTCATTCATATCTTCTTTTACAAAACGGTTATAGTCTGCATAATCTTTTACACTAGTGTTCATTCCGTTATGTCGGTCTATACGTAACCATTCTGTAGCAAAAGAACGAATCATACGCATGATCTTGGGATCTTGTGTCATTTTAGATATTAACTGAGGTAAATTTTCTCTTAATTCCCCTTTGCTAACAAGCTGAATGAGTTCTTGACTTGGAGGTGAGTTCCATAAAAAGTAAGACAGTTTGGAAGCCAAGTAATAATCGCTATTTTTTTGATCTATTTTAGGATTGTTCTGATCTAAAATATACAAGAAATTAGGCGAACACAATACAGCTACCAAAGTCTCTTTAATTCCATCTTCATAGCTTGAAAAATCATTACGAACAGATTGCCAAAAGCTCATGTATCTGTTTACTTCATTTTCTGCTACTTTTCTTCTAAAAGCACGTTCCATAAATTTAGTTAATACTTCTTTGGTGTATACTTCTTCATTGTTTTTGTTAGGCGAATCAAAAAAGATTTGTGTGTGACTTTTGGGTGGCCAAACAGGATGATATGGCATTTCTAACTCTACATTTTTAACCAGTAAAACGGGGCCAGAATCGTTTGCATTTTTTACCAAAAAGTTGTTCCAAAACCCAATATGCATCATATTAGAAAACTCACCATTATCATTAGGATTGTACATTGGTACAGGTAAATCTTCAAAATATCCTGTAAATTCAATTTTTTGTGTAGCACCAAACGGACTACTAATTATTTTTGGAGTATCAAAATTTAAATAATCTTGCCCATCATCTGTGCGAGTTCCTGCAAACGCTCTAATAGATGGAAAATCATTTTTATACTTTTCATTATTCAGTTTAGATTTTCCTCTAATTCCTTTTAACATCGGATTTCCTTCCTCGACTGGAGTTAGAATTACCTTGTACATTCCTACAAAAAAAGATCTTTGTATAAGTCCTAAATGTTTTCCTTTTTTTAAATACACCAAACCTACAGGTGTTACTGTGGTGTGTCTTTGTTCTTGCTCAATTCCTTCTTTAAATAAATGTGATATTTTTTGTCCTCCTACACCCAACAGACCTAAAGTAATAGATTTTTTTTCGTCTTTATGAACATATGGATGCACAATGTCTACTTGGTAATATCCCTCTTTTTTTACGTTGTATTTAAATTTTGCGTTTACCCACTTGGTAACATCTTTAGCCTGAATTAAAGTCTGGTCTTTACTAATAATTAAATTTCTACCTTTTTTAAGGTCAACATCTTTTGCTGCAATAACAATAGAAGCTTCCGTTATAGCCCTCGGTTTTTGATTTTTTAAAGGAAAAATCATTTCACTGTGTTCATCTATATATCCTTTAGAGGCTTCTATTCTAAAAGCAAAGCTTCCTGTCCCTGGAAAGTAATCTCTAATTACCATTTTTACATTGGGTGATGGACCTTGCCAAGATTTAGGAGGCAACTCTTTATGTGGTTTAGCCGACTGCATCAGTAGTCCTTCTTTAACTACACTAAAACGATCAGGATCAGACCCTCTAAAATCAAAACCAATTTTATCTTTAATGCTATCATACAATGTGTTTTCATAGGGTTCATCCCCTTTGGCTACCTGAACAACAAAATCGTCTTTACTCATGGCAATGGATTGAAAACCACCAAAAACGGCTCCTGGTTTGTCTGTTCCAATACCTTTACCAAAAGTTACTTTGTACTTAGTAGACTTTGGTTTGTCTCCCAATACAATTGCTTTGCTTAGAGCTTCTCTGGCTATTTTTTGATAATAATCTAAATGCAATGGAGATATTTGTAAAACTTCTCCATTGTTGCTAAATCCCATCTTAGAAATTCCATCGTCCGGCAACACTTTTCCAAAATTAATAGGCAGTCCTAACAATTCATTTAATGTGTGGGTATATTGTTTTTTTGTCAATCTTCGCATTACTCCATTATTGGCTACTTGCTTAGCATCCGCAGCTTTAGCCAAAGAGGTTGTCATCCAATTCACAATTTTTTCTCGTTCAAATTTTGTAGGTTGAGGTTTGTTTTTAGGAGGCATCTCGCCTTTATTAATTTCATCCAAAGCTGAGTTCCATTTTTCTGCATCGTGACCTTTTACCATATCCCAATTTAAATTGTCTAAACGCATGTTTCCTTTTTGCCTTTTGGAATTGTGGCATTGGTAACAATACTTATTAAAAATAGGTTGAATATTTTTTCTATAATTTAATTCTTCTTTAGATATTTTTTTAGTGATTTTAGAAGTTCTCTGTGCCAACACAGGCTTTTCTTTTGTTTTCTCATGTTTGCTTTTTGTTATTTCTGTTTGATTTGATTTTTGTTTTTTAAAGGAATTCTGTATCCATTGAATAATAATTTTTCTTTGCACATCTGTTAAAGGCTCTTTTTCTTCTGGTGGCATATTTTTTTCTGATATCTCAAACAAAATATCGTCCCAAATTTTGGCTCCATGTGTTGTGGTTACATCCCAATCTAACGTATCCAAACGCAAGTCCCCTTTTTGTTTGTTTTCGTTATGACATTCGTAACAACGTGTGCTTAAAATAGGTAGAATTTTATCTTGAAATGTTTGGATGTGTTTTGGAACACCTTCTGTCGTTTTTTCTGTATTTTTTCTGATGAGTTTTTTATAATTCTCTTGGGTTTCTATCCCTAAAAAAGATTGCAAGCCTTGTGGCATATCTTTGGTTAAGTAACCACTACCGTGTGTTAGAGAACCTCCGTAATGTCCTGCTATAGATAACAATAACACATTGATCCCTAAAACGATTTTATAGGCTATTTGAAATTTATTTGTACTACGAATCCAGTAATGCAAAACCAACAACCATACACTTACAAAAGCAGTGGCCAATCCCATGTACTTGTGAAAATTTAAAACCTGTTTATTGTATCCTCCAGCACCTGCTAAAAATACCCCTGCCAACAAAGTGGGAATTACTGTAAGCACCGAAAACCATAACAAAGGCTGTGCAAGTGTTTGCAAGTTGCTTTTTTTAGTAAGCCATTGGTAAGCTTCTATCACAAAAAGAGCCAACAAAGCCCCAATTGGTAGGTGTAGAAACAAAGGATGAAAATTGCCCAAAAACTTACTCCAAGAATTCGCAATGGTTTCGGGTAACAGCAATAAGCCTCCTAAAAATAGGGAGAATACGACAGCTATAACAAGTCTTAATTTCATTTGTGATTAGATGCTTTGTTAGTTGATTTGTTTCACATTTTTCAATGCATTCCAAATTTAACTATCAAATCACTAATAAAAGAGGGGGAATCTTCCTTAAAAAAGGGGGAACAACGTGTTTATTATAAAAAAAACATATGTGCTACATGTATTAAATTCTATGTTTCTTCTTGAATTGCAAGGGGGTAACTCCATTTTTCTTTTTAAACAAGGTTCTAAAATATTTACTATCGTTATAACCTAACATATAAGTAATTTCATTAAAAGAATGGTCTGAATGTAGCAACAACTCTTCTGCTTTTTTAAGTTTTACAGTGGTAATTAGTTCATTTACCGACTGCCCTGTATACTCTACTACTTTTTTATAAAGTACACTTTTAGACATATTCATTTTAGAAGTTAGCAATTCAATATCTAATTTTTGATGAATAAACTCCTCTTCTATTACCTGCATTATTTTGGTTATAAAAGCTTGTTGCGGACTTGCAGTTTGTTCTTCTTTGGGTGTTAAACGCAAATCTCTATCGGCTTTTTCTTTGGTTTGCTCCAACAATTGTATATGGTTTTTTATTTTTAACAAGAGACTATCAATATTGATAGGTTTTGCAATATAATCGTTGGCACCAATAGCCAAAGCCTCTAATTCCATTCCGCTAAAAGCAGTAATTACAATTACAGGAATGTGTTTTGTCTTCAAATTGTTTTTTAATGCATCACACAATTCTGCACCGTTCATTTCTGGCATTCTCAAATCAGTCAATACCAAATTAGGTTTCTTTTCAAAAGCCAATAACTCGCCTTGCTTACCATTAGATGCACTGTATATTTTATAATAGGCTTTTAGTTCATAACAAATATAATCTCTCAACTCATCATCGTCTTCTACAACCAACACAGCGTGTTTCATATCATTGGTTTGCAAAAGTTCTTCTTTATTATTGGGTTGATGCTCTTCTTCTTCAATGGGCAAGCTAAAGGTTATAGTCGTTCCTTTCTGATATTCACTATCCACTTTCACAGTTCCATCATGGGCTTCTATATACTCTTTTACAATAGACAAACCAATGCCTTGTCCTACATTCTGAGAGTCTGACTGATAAAAACGCTTAAATATTTTACTCAACTTATCTTTTCTAATGCCTACACCGGTGTCTTGAACAGAAATAAAAACATTTTTTTGAAGTTCATCTTCCGAAACTTTTAAAACGATACGTCCTTTTTTGGGAGTGTTTTTAAATGCATTAGATAATAAGTTGTACAATACACGTTCAATTTTTTCTTTATCAAAAAAAACGACGAGTTCATTTGTGGAAGTCTGCAAACTAAAATCAATATTTTTCTGTTCGGCTTCAAAAGCAAAATTGGTCATCAGCTGATTTAAAAACTGAACCAATTCTATTCGTTGAATATTCAATGTTAAATCTCCACTTTGAACAGTACTAAAATTCAATACCTGATTGATTAAATTGATCAAACGATTGGTGTTTTTTGAAGCTGTTTCTAGAAGGTATTTTTGTTCGTCTTGAGAAATTTCATGAGCCAGCATTTTCTCAATAGGTCGACTAATCATAGTCAACGGTGTTTTAAGATCATGAGAAACATCCGTAAAGAATTTTATTTTTTCCTGATCTGTTTCTCTCAATTTTTTTTCTATTCCTAATTGAATATCAAATTCTTTTTTAAGACGAAAACGAATCACCAAAAAACGAATAAGCAATAATGCACACAGCGATACTGCTACTAAAAACCACCAAGATTTCCAGAATGGTGGAGACAAATAGATATTGATTTTTCTCCCATCGGAGTTCCATACTCCATCTTCATTACTGCATTGCAATTGTAAAGTATGGTGCCCAAAGGACAAGTTGTTAATCGTAAAACTTGGAAAACGAACAGAACTTATGTTCCAAGGCTGTTGGTCTATTTTATAACGATATTTAACCCCGTTGGGAGAAATATAATTGGGTACGGAAATGGTAAAGGACAAGTAATTTTCGTAATGATTTAACTGCTGTAAATCGGACACACTTTTTCCATTAACCCCATTAATTTCAACATCCTCTACATAAATAGAGTATTGGTAAGGACTTTTTTTTAGCTCAGTTGGGTTGAATTTTAAAAACCCTTTATTCACTCCAAAATACATATGCTGATCCTGAGCATACAAAGCAAAACGATTGGTTATTTTGTTGGCTGCATCTCCAAACCCTTTGTAGTAACTGCTAAACTTTTCTGTAGTAATATTTAACTTATTCAAACCTAAATTGGTTCCTATCCACAAGGTATTTTTATCCTGTGCCACCAAAGAAGAAATGTAATTGTGAGACAAACCATCTTCTGTGGTATAGTTTTTTGTTACTTCGTATTGTTTTTTCTGAGCATTGTACTTCAACTTGCTTAAGCCCCTAGAAGTAGCAGCCCAAACGTATTGTTTGCCTATGTGAAGGTATTGCACCGTATTACTTCCTAACTTTTTAGATTGGTTGATATTAACTACATCTACTACCTGATGATTTTCATCTAAATTGAACTGAAAAATACCTTTGTTGGTTGCACTTGCCAAAATACAATTTCGATGAGCATCGTACACCAAAAAATTAACCCGACTCCATTTTAGTACAGGCAGATATTCTGAGGTCTTTTCTTGTAAATTGACTCTAGTAACCCCTCTGTTGTTTCCCAGCCAAAACACATTTTTACGAGTGCGAATTCCAGAAATAATGTAATTCATTTGGCTTTGAGCTGCATTTACTTTTTTAAAAACCTCAAAGTCTTTTTTTTGAGTATTGTAACGACATTCATAGACTTCCTTTTGAGTAAAGGCATAAAACAAACTATCGTTATACTGTTGTACAAAACGAACTTCTTGTTTGGGCAAATAAATGGTTTCTTGGTGGCTTTGTAGATTTTTTCTGGTAATACCTAAATTTCCTGCTAACCAATGTGCTCCTGTATGATCTTGAAACAAAAATTTTCTGTTTTTGTCGCTATACAATTGTTTAAAATTATGTTGAAAAGGCTCTAAATCGTTGTAATTTAATTTGATAAGATCATTATTAGAAACCACCAACCAGGCATTATTTTGAGTATCTATAAAGGTTTCTCTACCATTTTGAATAACTTTATGTAACGGAACATGCACTAGTTCTATTTTAGATTTATTCAAATCTATTCGATACAAATCTGTAAAAGACGTGACTAGAACCTGATTTCTCTTTTCATCAAATTCCATCCATTTAATTCCGTTTACAGAAGTCTGAATGGTTTCCCATTGATCTTTTTGAGTACGATAGATATTAATTTTTCTAGAGTTATCTCCAATCCATACATCGTTATTTTTATCTACACAAATACTCGTTGCGTTTACGGGCATTTTAATGGTTCTAAGTAGCTTTTCTTGCTCTGCATCAAACATTACCATATGACTAGACATTACAAACCAAACCATTTTTTTTCTGTGATATCCCAAGCGTGTGTTGGCCACTTGGCTTATAGGAATAGGCTGAATGTTGTTTAAATCTAAATTTTTTAAGGAAAAATAATAGGGAGTAACGTGTCCTACAAACAACTTGTCATCGCACAAAGTCATGCTGTTCACTTCAGAAAAAGTACTGTCTTTAGGAAAGCGTATCTCTTGTAAATCTTTTGTAGCCAGTGTGTAGCAATACAAACGGTTGTCTTTGGTATCTAACCAAATACGGCCAAAATTGTCAAACTCAAACTTTTTAATTCTTCTTAGTGGAAAATCTGGATGTTGATTTAAAAAAGCATGATGTTCGTATCGGTAACCGTCAAAACGGTACAAGCCATCTTCCGAAGCAAACCAAATAAATCCTTTTTTATCTTGACGGACTCTAGAAACATCAGTCGTAGGTAAGTCTGTGGTTTCAAACAAAGAAATAGCTTCTATCTGTTGTGCATTTACATTAAGCATTCCCCCCGCAAAAAAAAAGATCAACAACCAAAATGGATGCATTGTTTTTAATCTTACAGTCAATAAAATATTCTTAACAAAAAGAAGCATTCAGCAAAAAAAAGTATGAGTTTTGTAGATTATTTTACTAAATCAACACAATATTATATGATTTAACGAAGCAAAAATAGATTTAAATTTGAAACAAACGAACAGAAGTACTTTTATTTTTGTGTTATTGATGTTTCCTCTTTATCTAACCAAACGCTTAAAATCCAAGTTACCGTAAAAGTTGGAAAAATATCTGTAAACGGAAGTGCCTCTTCTATAAAGCCAACAATAGCCGTGTATTTTGATACTTTGTTTTGAAACACTTTGGTGATTAAGTAAGCCGAAAGAGGTGCCCAAACAAAATCGATAGATTCTGTTAATCCTGGAATTAAATAAGATAAAACCCCAACAGCATCTAACAAAATACTCAATACTAATTTTTTATATTTAAATTTCATTTTATAAAAATAGACAATTGACAAATTTTGAACAATTAGTTTCTAAAATAGAGCTTTTAAAAAATAGTCCTTTGTTGGGAATTAAAGCCCATCAAAAGTTAGCCCCTTTGCAAAGACCACTTTTTACAGCGTACAACACTCCAAAAAATGCCAAGTTAGCTGGTGTATTAATTTTATTGTACCCAAATGCTTTTGGACAAACACAAATATTACTTACCCAAAGAGCCAAGTATCAAGGAACGCATAGCCAACAAATTAGTTTTCCTGGAGGTAAAAAAGACAGCAACGATAAAAACCTGCAAGAAACCGCTCTTAGAGAAACTTTTGAAGAAGTTGGTATTGCTGCCAAAAACCTAGAACTCATAAAACCAATGAGTACTTTATACATTCCTCCTAGCAATTTTAACGTGCATCCTTATATTGCTTTGGCACACAAAACGCCCAATTTTGTAACCAATTACGAAGTGGCTAAAATTGTAGAATTTCCTATGTCTAAATTGCTTTCTGAAACTACTTTGGACACTTTTAAAATGAAGAGCCATTCTCTACAACAAAATACGGTTCCTTGTTTTAAATATCAAGAACATATAATATGGGGAGCCACAGCAATGATGTTAAGTGAATTAAAAGAAATCTTAAAAAGCCTCTCATAGGTATGAAATTATTGTAAATTTGTCCGCAAACCATAAAAAAACAAACCCTAAGATCTATGAGCCTATTTAAGAAAAACCCTTTTGGTCAGTATCTTTTTTTAAAAAGATTAATCATTAGTGTTTTTGGTATCATCTCTTACCGTAGATACAACGGATTCAATAAATTACAAATAGAAGGTTCTGAAATTTTAAAAGAACTTCCCGATAGAAATGTATTATTTATTTCCAATCATCAGACTTATTTTGCAGATGTAGCTGCTATGTATCATGTATTTTTTGCTACGCTAAATGGCAGGGATAATACGCTAAAAAGATGGACCTATTTACTAAAACCCAAACTAAACCTGTACTATATTGCTGCATTAGAGACCATGAAAGCAGGTTTGTTGCCTAAAATTTTTGCTTATGTAGGATCTATTTCCATAGAAAGAACTTGGCGAGCAGCAGGAAAAGATGTAAAGAGACAAGTAAAAATGTCTGACATTACCAACATAAAAAAAGCATTGGATGATGGTTGGGTGATTACCTTTCCGCAAGGAACTACCAAACCCTTTAACCCTATAAGAAGAGGAACAGCTCATCTTATAAAAAGCTATCAACCTATTGTAATTCCTATTGTTATTGATGGCTTTAGACGATCTTTTGACAAAAAAGGATTGCTAATTAAAAAACGTGGAATTTTACAATCTATGGTTATCAAACAACCTTTAGAAATTGATTACGAAACTGAAGACATTCAGCAAATTGTAGAAAAAATAGAATACGCTATAGAGCAACATCCTTCTTTCTTAAAAGTAATTTCTGTTGAAGAATATGCAGAACAAGAACGAAAACTGAACAAACAACGTGAATTTTGGAGTTCTGACAATACTGAAGAATAAAATTACAGACACTATATCACAAAAAAGGATGAACTAAATAAGCTCATCCTTTTTTTTGTGTTTATTAGTTACAAATACTACTAAACACACAATGCTCCTAACTCTTTTTAACTACCACAATATACCTTGTCTAACATTTTAATGAATTTTATTAACACAGCTGGTTGAGACAAATACAAATGTTCAGCTGCTTTCGTAAAACTTAAGTGCTTGGCTACCACTTTAAATATATATAGGTTGGTTTTCATCTATCTAAAAATCTCTTTAGCTAAAATAAAAAAGACTGTCTAAAAAGACAGTCTTCGTTTTGGTTTCTAGTTTATTTTAAATAGTTTACTAAACTATTAACTTTATCAAGGGTATATTTTAATTGTATACTTCGGTTTCTATAACAGAAACTTCACACAGAGCAGAAGCTGTTGTTTTGGTAATGGTTGTTGTGGTATTAGCCTGATTGTCTACCACTATCGTTGTTGATATTTCTCCAACATTATCTGTAGCAGGTGTTATTTGTTCTGCTACGCTAACATCTCCTTCTTGCTTGGTAGCTATTTTGGTTACCGTTTTTATACTGTGTATGGTAATTCCTAAACCTTCTGCCGGAACCAATGCATTACCCTCTGTATCTGTACGATTAACATCAAGTTCATAACTGGTTGTTAGGTGAGTTTTAGTAACCTCTCCATTTTCTTCATTTGTTACTTCATTTATTTCTTCGGTAGTGTAACTTAATTGATAGGTTCCTGCAACTGCTAGATTATCTCCTGCTGGAATGTAACCCGAAGACTGATTGACGATTACCACATCAAAATTTACTGGTTTATTATTTTCAGGATACTGAATTACCAAATCTTTTTCTTTGTACACATGAATATTTATAGGAACGTCTACACTTTTGTATCCTGAAAGCGTATTGTTAACTGCTAATGGTGCATTTACGGAAATCTGATAAACAGGCACCAACCTAGCTTGCGGCAAGTCCTTTTCTTCTGTGGTACAACTAGCCACTAAAAGTGCAAAACTTAATTTAAATATATTTAAAAGGTATTTCATTTCTGTATGTTTTAAAAGTCTCTCTTGTACTTTTTTACAGAACAAGAGAGATAGATTAGTTAAGGCCTGTCATTAACAATTAATAAATCAAAATTATCCAGCCACAATTTTTGTACTTGAGCAGCATCCTGACCCGTATTTGTAACATTCAAATCTAGTCTTCCATCTGCAATGGCTGGTAAAGAAACTGCTGGTAGTGTTAACTGTACCCATTTTCCTTTTTCTACTGTAGAAATATCAAAGTTAAAAGTAGCATCTACATTTGTAGTCATATTGTACTGAAAGGTAGACATATTGGTTGCTGGATCTATATACACCCATACACTTGGAATATATTTACCTTCTGGAACAGGACTTAATGATTTAAATGCTGACCCTTGCAATCTGGCCAAATTAGGAATACCTGTATCTGGAGTTTCAAACTTTAGAGAATTTGCTCCATCATAGAAAAATGAATTGTCTCTCCAATAATACAAAGGTCCTGCATCGGTTTTTCCGTTGTGTTGTGCAAAATACACTCCTTTTTTCATGTTAGCCTGTCTAAATTGATTCCCACTATCGTACTCAGACTCATAACCTGTAAAATTCTGAATATTCATTACACCTTGGTACTCTGATAGCTTCATGCTTACCGTTACAGGATCAAAACTTTCTAAAGACCTTCCGTCAACCGATATAATTCCATCTGTATCGTCTGCATTAGAATCTGTGTAAGAGATGGTAAACGTATCTGTATTGTATACTGGTTCTGCTAAGGTTAGCTCTATAATAGTTGCATCATCGGCATTTAAAGCTACAGATGAAACAGCTATATTTTGATTGTATCCAGCATCTGCATTTATCACCTGCACAGTAAATTTATCTTCTTGCCCCTCGTACAACTCTACCTCTCCAGAAACTGGGAACTGAATTACTCCAGAAGCATTTACTTTTAAACCAGAACTATATTTAAATGGTTTGGTAGATGGCAATACCTTAATTTTTAGTGGAATTAATTTAGCAATATCTTTTACAGGTCCTGCATCTTTTGTTCTTCTAGACATAAAATGAGCAGTATAAAAAGCATCTCCTTCAGTTAGTTTATTGTAGGCTACTTCTATAGTTTCCTTGGCACTTACTTCTGGTTTTCCTCCATTAGTTGTCCACCTTACAGCATCTACCTCACCTACAGTAGATAAATCCTCAAACATCAATTTTTCTCCTGCTTCTATAGAAATTTCTTGCCAAGTATCTATATTCTCTATGCTAGGTTGATCTTCTTCAGCTACCAATAAAACTTCTGAGTATGGGTTTGTTTCATCTGGAATGGTAGGCCCTGTAGGATCTTCTGGATTGGTAACAAAATTCTGTCTATACACTTTACAGCTGGGTACTGGATCTGGGAAAACTTTTACTTTAAAAATTGTATCTACCATAGTACTTGTGATAGATTTGGTAATAATTTCTCCATCTACCTCAAAAGTTCTATTATAAGTAACAGGCTCATCAAACACTGTTTTTAGTTCTACCTCAAACTCCCCAGCTTCAGGAAAATAAACATTTACCAACTCGTCTGTTGATACAGTTCCTACGTTTGGAATAATGAAAGGTGTGTAAATAGTATCTCCTTCTTCAAACTCTGTAGTTAAATATTTGGCCGAAGTAGGAATGGTCCATTCTCTACTTTTTTGTCCTTGCGACACATCAAAAAAACCTACATATTGATGAATATTAATTTCTTTATTAGGTTCTCTATAAGTTGTTCTATCTCCACTGGTATACCACTGAAAACTAGAATAGTCTGAGTTTAAATCTCCGTAAACAGTAACATTTTCATCCGAACAACTTGTGGCAACAAAAAGAAGTGCGGATAATAGTCCTGTAATTATTTTGATATTTTTTTTCATAATTTCTTTAGTTTACTTGTTGGTTGTACAACGTTTCTTCGTTAGGCAATGGCAAATAAGCATGTACAGATTCTATGTAATTGATAGCTGCATCATTAAACTCTATTTCTGGACTGTTGCTATCGTTAGTGGGGCCTACTCCTGTTTGTACTTTACTTCCTTTACCTGCAGTTCCATCAGATTTTGTAAACGAATAATCTATTACTTGATAGTCTCTTGATGCTAAATCTGTAAAGCGTTGTTTAGCTACTCCCCATCTTCTTAAATCAATAGCTCTCTCTGCATATCCTTCTAAAGACAGTTCCAAAGGCCTTTCTATATACATTAAATGCTCCATTAAACTATTTTGATCGTAGGCAACATCATCATATGTTGAACTTCCATCATCTAATCCCAATTGCAATAATCCCCAACGTTCTCTTATAGCATTGATATAAGACAATGCTTCTGGAATATTGTTTTGTTGTATGTAACATTCTGCCAACATTAAATAAGCATCTGCCAAACGGTACACTACTACGTTTTTTCCTGATTGCCATGGTGTTGCCAAAACATCCTCTTCATGAGATACTACATCGTGATTGGTTAATTTTTTAAAGTAAGAAAAGATATCTTTGCTAAAACTTATATCTTCATAAGCTGGAGTACTTCCGTAATAACTAGACTCTTCATCGTTTACTACTTGAATCATCTGTGCACACCTTAAAGGCACACTTCTTAACAGGTTTCCTTCTTTAAAGTTTCTAGAATCATTTAAATTCATAGGTTCGTTAGAGTACTCAAACGTAATCCATGCAGTAGGATTAAAGTATTTTGCTCCTCCAAGTCCAGCTCCTTTGTTTCCTGGTGCTGTGTATCTTGCCCACCTAGTCGTGTAAGCTTCTTCATCCCAAGAATCTCCTCCTCCATTAATCAAACGTTGATGTATGTCTGTGTAATTCAACTCAAACAACGTTTCTTTACTAAAATCTCCCGCATGTGTAAACAATGTTTTTACCTCATCACCCGTCACTAGTTGATATCCGTAAGGACCTTCTATAACATCTTTTAATAAAGGAATTGCTTTATCGTACTCTTTGGTGTACAAATAACTTTTGGCATAAATCATGGCAGCCAAACCTTTACCAACTCTTGTAGGTTGGTCTTGTATAGCTGGTAAATGATCGTATGCATATTGAAAATCTTCTCTAAAAAAGGTCAATACTTCTGAAGAAGATGAAGTAGGTTTAGAATAGTCTTCTAAACTTTCTGGAATTTCATCTCTGATAATAATTTCTCCTTGATTGTAATTAGAGTGTAAATAAAAGTGCATCAATCCTCGTAAAAAGCGTGCTTCTGCCATTTGCGTGGTCCATGCTTCTTGACTTTTAAAGGTTTCAGACATTCCGTTTAGTCCAGTAATTACCTGATTTGCTCTCCAAATTACACGGTACATACCCGCCCAACTTTTAAAGTAATGATTGTCTACATTATTGGTAAACGCTTGTGCATGCCAAGCATATGTTTCTGCATTCTGCCTACTTCTTAGGTTAGGAAAAGCAATATCTCCTCTAAGAGATTCATTATCAATAGACCAGATGTATTGGTTTAGCAAACCATTGTATACAGAAGTCAAGTTTTCATTAGAATCTTCTAAATCTCTCCAATACAACTCAGAAGACACCTCGTTTGGGTTAATTTCTTCTAAATAATCATCACAAGATTGTAATGTAGTCGCTATTATTATTGATGCGACCATGTGTTTTATATATCTTTTCATCTTGTTTGGTTTAAAATTTAACATTCAATCCAATAGTATACAAAGAAGCCAATGGATATCTAGACAAATCCAATCCTCTTCTGGCTACATTTCCTCCTACTTCTGGATCGTATCCTGTATATTTTGTTATGGTAATTGGGTTTTGTGCAGTAAAGAACAATCGTAAATTACTTAGCCCTATGTTTTCACAAGCAGATTTTGAGAAGTTGTATCCTAATGTTGCCAACTTTAAACGGATATAGTCTCCATTTTCTACCCAATAATCATTGTTTGGCAAATAGTTATCCGTACCAAAGTCTCTAAGAATAGGAATATTTGATGTTGGATTGTCCTTAGACCACATAGACAACAAATCTTTGTGCCTTCCTCTTGTATAGGCTTCTATTTTATTTCCGTTAATTACTTCAGACCCTACAGAGGCATACCAGTTCATAGACAAATCAAACCCTTTGTAGTTCCACTGAAAATTCCACCCTAATTCAAAATCTGGCAATGCGCTTCCTGCATAGTGCCTATCATCGTTGTCTATTTTTCCATTATTGTTGTAGTCTACAATTTCAACATCTCCCATTTTGGCATCAGGCTTAATTTTTTGATAAGCAGCCAAACGTTCTTCTGTATTAATTGCTCCATTTGTTTTGTACAAAAAGTAAGCTCCTGCTTCATACCCCTCTGCAAAAACCGTTATAGGTGTAGAGTTAATGTTAGATTGTGTATTGTAAATGGTAGATTGTCCTGCCGTACTTGTTACCTCGTTGGTGTTGCGAGTAAATACAACGTTGGTAGAAAATTTACTTTTTCCAATATCCGTTCTATACTTTACCGCTACCTCTACCCCTTCATTGGTCATGTTTCCAACGTTTAAGATACTATTCAGATTCCCACCGTCATAAGCTCCTGCAGAACTTGGGGTTCTAACAGGAAACAACATATCTTGGTTGCTTGCTCTATATACATCGGCAGTAATGATAAATTTGTTTTTCCACAAACTCATATCCAAACCAATATTGGTTTCTGTTTTGGTTTCCCATTTTACCTGAGGATTTGCATATGTGTATACCGCAGAACCAAAAGTTAACTGATTGTCTGTAGGATCAAAAACATAATTGGCATTGGTACGAATGGTACTTTGATATTCGTAATTTCCAAAACGGTTGTTACCCACAGTACCTCTACCTGCTCTTATTTTAAAATTATTGATGGTTCCTTTTAAGTCTTTCCAAAAATCTTCATCAGAAACATTCCAACCCAAAGTTACCGATGGAAAAGTACCCCATTGATTTTCTGGACTAAATTTAGAAGACCCATCTCTTCGTACCACTCCAGAAAACAGATACTTTCCTTTGTATCCGTAAGTTACTCTTCCTACCAGACCTACTTGTGTACTATTGTAATAAGCTTCTGAATCTGCTACAGGATTGATACTTGCTCCGTCTAATACACGAATATCATTATTTAGTACTCCTTGTTTTTCTGCTGAAAAACCTCTGTATCCTTCTTCTTTTATTGCAAAAATAGCTTGAGCTCCAAAGTTATGATCTCCTATTTTTTTCTTATAATTAAACCCTACATCTCCTGATAAAGTAGATCTTCTAGAAGCAGAGGTGGTTACGTTACTCTTTGTTGGGTCTGTTTCTGTGGGATCTCCGTTTAAATATACAATAGAATACTGTGGTAAAAACTGATCTCTATACGTGTTTGTGATGGCTGTACCCAAAGTTGCTGTTACATTTAAATCTTTGGTTATTTTTCTTGTAATTCCAATACTAGCATTAATTCTTTCGCTTGTGCTTGCATCTTTTTTCTTTAAAGCCTGTGCTAACAATTCTAAAGGCGTTCTTACACCTCCATCACCACTTTCTGTAGAATAAACAACATCTGAACTAGGATCTACAATAGGATATAAAGGAGAGTATCGTTGTGCATTGGTAATTAAATTATTCCCTACTCGGTCTCTTTTTTCTGTAGTAAATGCTACACTAGATTTCACTTTCCAATTATCGGTATTGTAGTTGGCAGAAATACGTCCATTAATTCTTTCAAAACCTGAATTGATTAACGTTCCTTGTTGATTAAAGTACCCTCCTACGGCATTGTACGAAAAATCTTTGGTTCCCCCTGATACGTTTAAGGTATGTTGCTGTGTTGCTGCATGATTTACCAATACGTAATCATCAAAAGTATTGTTATTGTTTAACCATTCTGGTGTTCTTACAGGTCCTGGATCGTAAGTAGATGCCCCATTGTCTAGTTGAGTTAATCCAAAAAACAATTCTTCTTTGGCATTCATCAAAGAAATCCCGTCACCTAAATCCTGAATTCCGTATGTGGAGTTTAGTGTAATGTTCATTTTTCCTTCTTTACCTTGTTTTGTAGTTACCAAGATAACTCCTCCTGCTCCTTCGGTACCGTAGATTGCTGCCGATGCTGCATCTTTTAAAATATCAATGGTTTCAATTTCATTTGGACTTAAACCTGGATTTCCTTGTTGAGCAATACCATCAACTACCCATAAAGGCTCGTTAGAACCAATAAGAGAAGTAACCCCTCTAATTTGGATACTTGCTGTTTCTCCTGGTTCTCCACTAGCAGCGGTAACATTAACTCCGGTAACTTGTCCTTGTAAAGCAGAAGAAACATCAGTAGTTACAAATTGTTCAATTTCCTCGGCCTTTACCTGTACTACTGCTCCTGTTACTTCTTTTTTCTTTTGGGTTCCGTAACCTACCACTACCACTTCATCTAAAGCATCAGCTTTGGACTCTAATACTATATTCAGAGTTTTTCCTGTAATGGTTGCTGTTTTAGACTCCATCCCTAGGTAGGAAAATTCTAAAATATCTCCCTCTTTTGCTTTGATAGCATATTGTCCATCAAAGTCTGTTGCGGTAACCATTTTTGTTCCCATTTTTTTTACGGTTACTCCAATTAATGGCATTCCGTCTTCGGCCCCCGTAACAACTCCGGTTACTTTTTGTGCAAATACCTTTCCTGATACTCCCACAGTTACTAAAAACACAAATAGAAACAACTTCCTTTGTATGCTTTTAGTCTTGATAATTTTAAATCTCTTCATTTAATTAGTTTTGGTTTTTGTAATAACTTTACTTTGGCTAAAAACTACATGCGCTGTGCTGTTGTGTTTTTAACAGAAAAAAGTTTTTCATCATACATTACATTTTTTAGTTTTTTAAAAACACCAATAAAAAATCTCACATTTTTAATTATTGTAAGTAGACAATACACAATTCACAGGTTGTGAATCGTTCTATTATTTAAAAATCAATAAAAAAAGAGCATAGATATCATATCAGCAAAAACAAATTTCATGTATATCTAAACCAATCTTATGTCTTTTTGTAAAAAATATGTGTTTATACGTAAAAAAGTACAAAGTCCTTCTAAAAGACATTAAACCTTTGACTTGTTTACGAGTATACAAAAACCCTAAGACAACCAAGTACTTAGGGTTTGTTTCTTGTTTTGTTTTTACGCTGTAAGGCTAGGAATTGTTCATTAAGTTATCTAATCCTTTGTTGGTGTATTGACCAGGAGTGACATTGTATTTATCCTTAAACACTTTGCTAAAATGCGATCTACTTTTAAAGCCTGTTGCTATAAACACTTCATTTACGGTCATTTTTTCTCTAACCAAAAACTCTGCTGCTTTTTGCAATCTATAATCTTTTAGCAACTCAAACGGTGTTTGATTTGTAAGTGCTTTTACTTTTTGATAAAAATGTGTTCTGTTTAGGTACAAGTGTTTTGCTAGATTGTCCATATCTAAATCTTTATTGTCTAGATTCTCAGACATTAAATCATATAGTTTTTCTATAAAAGCAATGTCTTTTTTGGATTCGCTTTTTTTCTCTAGCTCTAACGGAAAATCACTTTTAAAACGTTCTCTTAATTGCTTTCTATTTTTTAACAATGATTCAATTGTAGTAATTAGTCTTTTAGAATTGAATGGTTTTTTAATATAAGCATCGGCTCCTTCTTCTATTCCCTGAATTTGCTCGTCATTAGATACACAAGCTGTTAGTAATACAACGGGAATGTGACTTGTTTTAATATTGTCTTTGATATTTTTACACAACTCAAACCCATTAACTTCTGGCATCAAAACATCACTTAGTACTAAATCTGGCCAGTTGGTATTCATAGCCTCCAAACATTCTGCTCCGTTGCTAAATGTGGTTACCTGAAAAAAGTTTGACAAAATTTCGGACACAAAATTTCGCATCTCTACATTGTCTTCAGCATAAAAAATTCTTGCTTCAGCAAAAGTTGTATCTACCTTAATTTTACTAAAGTCTACTTTTTCGGGCTCAAGAACTGTTTCTTTCTTAGCAAATTCTTTTTCTAACTCTAAGATTTTTTCTAATTCTTCGGACTCTGCTTCTCCTTGGTGTAAAATGGGTAGAATAATGTGTATGGTTGTTCCTTTGCCTAGCTCACTTTCTGCATTGATATAACCATAATGCATCTCTACCAACCTTTTAGAAAAAGCCAAACCGATACCAGATCCGCCAATGTATTCTTCGGTCATTTTTTTAGATTGATAAAATCTTTCAAAAATATGAGGCAAATCTTCACCATCAATTCCTTTTCCTGTATCGGTAAAAGACAACACCAAATTGGTTCCGTTTATTTTGTAATCTATGCTAATTTCATCATCACTTTGGGTGTATTTAAAAGCATTGCTTAGGATGTTGTTAAAAATCTTTTCTAACTTATCTTTATCTGCATTTACAAGAACGTTTGTATTTTTATCACCAGAAATCTTTAAGATCTTTCCTTCTTTTTCTGATAAAAATTTAAAGTCGATGACAAGATTCCTTAAAAACAAATCAAAATTAAAGACCTCGTAATTCATTTTTAGTTGCTGAGTGTCCGACTTTTGAAAATCGTGCACCTGATCTATTAATTGAGAAATTCTTTTTGCCTGACGTTGTACAATGGTCAATTTTTCTTGTACATCTATATTTTCTCCCTTTTTTAATTTACTTAATACAAAATCTATGGGGCCTGAAATTAATGTAATAGGCGTTTTTATTTCGTGTGTAATGTTAGAGAAAAACCTCAATTTAGACTCGTTAACATCTTTTAAATTATCAAATTCAATTTGTTCAATTTCAATTTCGTGATTCAGTTTTTGAATTTTTAAGAAAATAGAAAACACCATGTATATTATTAAAAAACCAAACAAAACGTATAATGAATAGGAAAAGTTTGATTTCCAAAAAGGTGGTTGAATAGTGATAGACAATTCTTTAGGCACTGTCCATTGATTTAAGGAGTTGGAAGCTTTTACCTTTAACAAATAATCACCAGGTTGCAAACCATTGAACTCAATAATATTTTGTCCATCTTTTAGCTTTACCCATTCTTGATGTAAAGGTTCCATTTTGTACTGGATATGATGATTTTTTGAATTGGAGTAGTGCAGTGGTGTTGCTTCTATAGAAAATACATTTTCGTTATGTTTTAGTTCTATCTGGTTTAAGTAAGACACATGCTTGTTTAACAACACTCTATTGTTAATGCTGTCTCTGGCTTTTACAAGTTTGTTAAACAATCTAAATTCTGAAAATTCTAATCTAGGCAAAGGTTCCTTATTTTGAATATTTTTGGTATGGAAATAGCAAAAGGACTCATTTCCTACAAAAACAAACATTCCGTTGTCTAACTTTCTAGAGGAATAATAAAAATCCTCAAAAGGCAATCCGTCTTCTTTGGTAAAATTTCTAAAAGTTTTAGAAGCTATGTCAAACTTATTCAGTCCATTGTTGGTAGAAATCCATAAAGCTCCCTGTTCATCTGCTAACACACTTTTTACCACATTATTAGACAAGCCTTCTTTTTCTGTATAGGGAACAAATTCTGGAGTTTTATTGCTTTCCTTTACATAACAAATTCCACCACCTTCGGTACCAATCCACATTTGTCCGTTTTTTAATCGAAGTATAGAAGACACAAAATTGCTAGAAATGGTATTAGGATTGTTTTTCTGAACTAAAAAATTATGAATTGAAGTATTCTGTAACGATTGATTTTGCTTGTTTTCTATACGAATCAATCCCGCAACTTTATCACCAATCCACATATACTGATATTTAGGATCGGTAAACAAACATTTAAAAGAAGAATATGCTCCTATATTTTTATAGGTTGTGTTTTGTCTTAAATCTTCTACGCCAATTACAGTACCAGAATTTATATTTATTCTAAAAACACCATCCGTAAAAGCCGCCCAAATATTTCCATATTGATCTTCTGTGATGTCTTTAAGTCCGCCCAAATATTCCTCTGAAATTTTTATTTTTTCTACGGAATTTCCTTCTTTTTTTAACCTTCCTAAAAATCGATTTTCTTCTCCCGTGTAGGTAAACCACAAATCTTCTCTACTATCTTTATATATCAGTGTACTTCTATTTTTCTCTTCTTGCTCTACAGGAAGGTTTAATCTATAAAACGAAAGCGTTCTAAAATCAAATACTTGATAACCATCACCTGAAACACCTAACGAAAACACATGGTCTGATAAAATACTAGGATTTAGAAACCTTCTTTGTGGTACTTTAACCTCGTGAAAGGGGTTTTCTTGAGTATCTAAAATATGTACCCCTTTATCAAAAGAACCTACCCACGTATACTGTTTGTCAAAGTCTACTAAAAAACTAGTTCTTAATTTAGGAGTTTGATCAGTGTAGTGGTCGTATTCCTGAAAATTTCCTTGTGCTACTTTTTTTAAGTCTTTAAATTTATAAACTCCTTTGTTAAACTCTCCTAACCATAAAGCTCCGTGAACATCTATATTGGATGAAGAAAATCTTAACCCAGAAAGTTGTTTGTCTCTAATATTAAAATTGCAATTTCCATTAGAAAACGTGTAGTGAACCAAACGAACTCCCTCGTTATTAGAACCTATTAACAAAGTTTGTTCATCTATTTTTTCAATAATAGAACTGTTTATAAATTCTGGATGGTTGTAAACTTTAACTGTTCTTTCTTTTGCATTGTATTGTATCAACTTATAAGTGGTTGCAAACAAATAATGATCTTGATCCAAAGCCAATCCATCTAAAATAAATTTTCTTTTGGTTGGAAACCCCAATTGTCTTGCATTGAATCTTTTTAGCAATTTAAAGTGTTCGTCCAAAATAAGTAGCTCATTATTTTCTGTTGCACAAATAACATCATTGCTTGTTGGATGAATTAGAATATCAATAATACTAGGCTCATCAACAAGGGCTCCATTTCCTAGAATTTTAATTTTGGTGAATTTTTCATTTTCTAGATTGTGAATAGTCAAGCCATTGTCCGTACCAATTAATAGTTCTCCTCTTTTATTTTGATGAATAGATCGAACTCTGTTGCTAGACAGCAAATCTTTTTGATATGTATTTTTGTATTGTTTGATGTGAAAACCATCGTATTTATTCAATCCGTCATAAGTACCAATCCATACAAAACCTTTGGCATCTTTAAAAATGGAAGTCACCCCATTGTGAGAAAGGCCATTAGAAATATTTAAAATTTTGTAGTTTGTTAACTCCTTTTTTTGAGCTTGAGTCTGAAAAATCAAAAAAAGAAAACAGAAAAGTAACGAGTAGTTTGTTTTCAATATGATAAGTTTTACAACAAATATATCACATATCCCTAAATATAAAGAAGTCTTTGCTTAAGATTCTGTAATAAGTACAAAAAATGTATTCAGAAAGAATAATAATGAACGTCTACACCACTCATCTTGTTAAGCATGCTTAAACAACCCAAAATTGTAGTTCTTTTTTTATTTGTACTTTTTTTAATAGAAAGTAGTTACCTATACAGTTATGAAAAAAGCCGTTTGATAAAAGTTCAAACGGCCTTTGTTTTTTAATTTAGAGAAAACGTTTCGTTAAATCTTGGCATGTGGTATTCTTTCCACAATTGTCCTTCTTCTTTGGCATGAAACCAAAGGGGTTCTGCATTAGTTTTAGACCAGGCTTCGGCTTGTTTTACCATAGCTTTTAACTTGTTAGGAAACTCCGAGCTTCTGTCTTTGCTTTCGCTTATATCATCTTTAATGTAAAACAACTTCCATGGTTTGTTGGCTGTTCTTACTACTTTCCATTCGTTTAATCTTGCTCCCACATCACTTAACCCTGTTCTATGTCTAACAATGTACAACATTTCGTCTTTGTGAGGATTGGTTCCCTTTTGTAAATGAGGCAAAATATTGGTTCCTGCAAGATTTTTTGCATTTGAAGGTTTGGTTTTAGCCAAACTGGCAAACGTAGGATACAAGTCTAAGGCAGAAACTGGATTATGAAACTTTTGGCCTGCTTTTATTCTATTGGGCCAATGAAAAAACATAGGCACTCTATGTCCTCCTTCATAAGCACTTCCTTTGCCTTCGGTTAATGGAAAGTTATTAGCTCCTTTTCCTAATTTACCCCCATTATCACTAAAAAAAACAAGCAAAGTGTTTTCTAATTGTTGGTTGGCTTTTAGTGCCTCTACCAATTTTCCTACTCCTCTATCAACAGCATACACCATGGCCGCATAGGTTCTTCTTTTTTCATCTTTGATGCTTTTAAAAACAGCCATATCTTCTTTTTTTGCTTGTAAAGGCACATGAGGTGCGTTATAGGCCAAATACATAAAGAAAGGCTGTTTTTTTTCGGATGCTTTGTAAACAAAATTTACCGCTTCTCTAGAAAGCCCATCCGTTATGTATTCTTTTTCATCAACCTCTGTTCCATTATGCTCTAAGGGCTTAATGTAATCTCTTATATTTTTACTACCTCTTTGCTTAAGAAATTCATATTTGGGCTTGTATTGTTCAGGAATATAGTCATGCCCTCCTCCTAAAAATCCATAGAATTCATCAAAACCTCTTTTATTTGGATGAAAAGGTGTATCTGCTCCTAAGTGCCATTTTCCAAAAGCTCCTGTATAATAGCCAGCTTCTTGCAGTTCTTTACTAATAAATTTATTGTTTAGTGGTATTCCGTAACCCGTACCTTCAGACTCGCTTGGTATGTTAAATTGAGCTCCCATAGTATGAGCATATTTTCCCGTCATAATACTGGTTCTACTTGGACCGCAAAAAGGATGTGCTACATACCCAGCAGTCATAATCATTCCATTATCTGCTAACTTATCCAAATTTGGAGTCTTAATATCTTTAGAACCGTTAAAACCTACATCATTGTATCCTAAATCATCGCACAAAATAATTACAATATTAGGTCTTTTGTCTTTGGAATATGCTGTAGACAATGCAATAAGCATTAGTAAAACACCTAATTTTCTTAGATTTATTTTTCTCATTATTTATTTTTTTGGTTTTTATAATCTGATTTTAC
Organism: Ochrovirga pacifica; assembly: GCF_000220525.1. Taxonomy (GTDB): domain Bacteria; phylum Bacteroidota; class Bacteroidia; order Flavobacteriales; family Flavobacteriaceae; genus Ochrovirga; species Ochrovirga pacifica. Next base: position 123,693 of record NZ_AFPK01000026.1, read on the forward strand.
TTACAACACAACAAACATTTTTAATACATGTCTAATTAAAGACAACATGAGTTTTTCTTTATTATCTATAAAACGAATTGCAATATAGTTGCAAGAGTGCTGCTACTATAATTTAGATTGTGAAAATTAAGACTTCTTTTTAAAATCTTAAGAATATATGTATACTTACAGCAGTACTTCTTTTACAAATTGCTAGTTGCTATTTCCATAAAACAGGCAACCAAACCGACATTTCAGCTTTTCCTCGGTTAGCCCATGCAAAATAGGGCACCATTTGAACTTTTGTAGTTTCCCACCTAGGTTGCTTTACCTCTGTATACATTCCTTGACGAGTATCTTTTCTTAGTTTAAAATTTCCTTGTATTGTAGTAACACCTCCTAAAAATTCTGGCTGATGTACTGCTGTTAAATTTGCATCTGTAGCATAATAAACATCCAAAACATCGGTGTTTACGGGTAAATCGGGACTTTCTACACAATAAACAACAGGACCTCTTTTTATTGCTATTTGATTACGAACTTCTTCTATTAAAGGATTTCCTTCTAAAAGTTTAATTTCCATAGGCATTTGTAAAGTGATTTTATCATTCTTAGACCATTTTTGATGAAGTGTTACATAACTACCTGCTTTTACTGGTAACGAAACAGCTTTTCCATTGATTTGAATTTGTGAACCTTTTGCCCACTCTGGAACTCTTATTTTGATATCGAAAGCCTCCTTTTTTGCTTTTTTTATTATTAAGGTTACCTTTCCATTCCATGGATATCCACTTTGCTGAACCAACTCTAACTTAGAACCGTCTAATAATGTTGTTGTTAGCTTGTTTCCTCCGTATAAATTCACTGCAACTCCGTTAGTGGTTAAACTGTATGCCCATCCAGATAGTTTGGCAATAGTTCTTACCAGGTTCGGCGGACAACAAAAACAAGGAATGTAAGGTCTACGCATATCAAATTCTGTATCGTTACCAGGATCATGTCCTTTATGACTTACCCTAAGCGGGTTGGCATAAAAATAATCTTTTCCTTCTATGCTAATTCCAGATAAAGCACTATTAAACAAAACCAGCTCCATCACATCAGCATATTTTGCTTCTCCGTGTAAGCCCAACATACGATAACTAAACATAGAGTTACAGACATTGGCACAAGTTTCATTATATGCGGTTAAATTGGGCATCATATACTCGTTAATAAATCCCTCGTGAACCATGTCTACATGAGAAGACACTCCGTGATGGGTTTGACCTACCGCTCCTGTTACATACATCTTTTTATCAACAACATTAGTCCATAGCCTGTCCAAAGCATCCAACAAAGCTTTTTCTCCAGTCTCTGCATACACATCTGCTGCACCTGCATAAAAATACAAAGCCAACACTGCGTGCCCTTCGGCTGTTTTTGCTTTTCGGAGTGGCGTTCGTTCCTGTACCATATCCCCTATAAATTTATAACTAGAAACTGCTGTTGGCTTAACTTTAGACTGTCCTCTTAGATTGATAAATAATTCTGCTAATTTTAAATATTGTTCATTTTTGGTTGTTCTATATAACTCTACCAACCCCATAATTTGTGTTTGATTAAAGCCAAAACGTTTTAAATCGCCTTTGGGCTGGGGCATAAATGTTCTGCATAAAAAATCTGCTTGTTTGATGGCAATATCTAAAAAATTAGTTTTTCCCGTTATTCTGTTGTGTATACATGCAGCTGTAAACAAATGTCCACTATTGTACATTTCATGATACTGTCTGTTTCCAAATCTTTTTAAGTCTGTAATTTGTACTTGTGTTTGCAAGTAACCGTCAGGTGCTTGTGCTTTGCCTATAATTTGAATGTAATCATCCAGTTCTTTTACTATTTTAGGATCTTTATTATTGGCATAAATATACATCGCAGCCTCCATCCATTTGTAAAAATCTCCATCATGCCATTTCATTCCTTGATGTTTCCCTTCTTTTAAACCAGCTGCTATTTTAAAATTGTTCAACGCATGACCAATATCCCCAGTTAACAAATGGCCCATATGTGGTACCATGGTTTCTTGTGCTATTTTAAATTTTTCTGCCCAAAATCCTTGGGTCCATTGACAATCGCCAATATCAATGCTTTTAAACTTTACGTTTGGACTTTTAGTGTTGTTAATAATTCCTTTTTGCTGAGCAGATAAAGAGCTTACTATTAAGGCAACAGAAACTCTGAAGATCATTTTTTTCATACCTGTTATATTTTTTAATGGCTTTAGTGTATTGCTAACACTTAAAGTGTTTTTTAATAGAATTGATGTGTTTTAGCTCTTTAGAAAACTAAAACTACATTTTTATGACCATAATTTTAACACTTGGTTCAATTAACATCAAAATAGTACTACTAACAGTTTATAGCTGTCAAACCTATTTTTAAACTTTCAAGAAAAAGGTTCAAAAAATCAAAAAAGTGCTACAACTAGGCAAAAGGCGTAACAAAACAACAATTAAAAACAACTTATTTTGTAAAAACAACAAAATCTAAACCTTAAATATGAGATTTTGTTAACAAAAAAACCAAAACATAAAACCATCAAAAACCAAATGAATGAAACAAAAGAAGTGTATAGAAGCCAAAAATCATTGTTATTAAAAGTATAAAAATCAAACTAAGACTTATTCTCTACTGAGTAAGATCCATTAATTTACAACTAACTAAATATGATAAATTATTTATTTTCTAAACTAAAACTCATTAACAGGTACATGATGCTTGTAATGATTTTCTCATTAGTCAGTTTTTCATCCTACGCACAAAAAAGCAATATGGTAGTAGGAAGTATTAAAGACGAAAATGGCGAACCGCTTATTGGAGCCACTGTTTACAAATTAGGAACTAAAGTAGTTACTACTACTGACTTTGATGGACAATATTCCATCAACGCAAAAAAGGGAGACATCTTAAAATTTACGTACCTAGGTTTTCAAGATCAATCCATAACTGTTAAAGATAACAAAACCATAAACATTGTATTAAAAAGTGATGTAGAAGCCTTAGATGATGTGGTCTTGATAGGATATGGTTCTGTAAAAAAGAAAGAGTTAACAGGAGCTGTTGCTAGAGTTGAAGCAGAAGCCATTGAAAAAATTAACACCTCTGATTTAGGAACCGCTATACAAGGGCAGGTTTCTGGAGTAAACGTTATTTCTTCTTCTACTCCAGGAGGTGAATCTGAAATTTTGATTCGTGGTATTACCTCACTTAACGGAGACAACACTCCTTTGTATGTGGTAGACGGAATTATACAAGATGGTGATCCAAGAATTCCACCAAGTGAAATTGCTTCTTTAGACATTTTAAAAGATGCTGCATCTACAGCAGTCTACGGAGCTAGAGGTGCTGCTGGGGTAATTATTATTACTACCAAACAAGGAGAAGAAGGAACTGTAAAAGTACGAGTAAACGGTAGTACAGCTGTACAAGTAAGAAGACCTGCAATACCTTTGTTAAACTCTTCAGAGCAATTGTACAGGGAAATTGTAACTTCTAGAAACAACACAGGTGCATTAGATGAAGACTACAACTCTCCTACCCTGCGTAATCCTTACTTGTTACAAAACAACACAGACTTAAACGATATTATTTTTAATGATGAAGCTCTTGTTCACAATTACAATGCTAGTGTATCTGGAGGAAAAAAAGAAATTAAATACAACGTTACTTTAGGGTTGTTCGATCAAGAAGGGATGCAGTTAAACTCAAGCTACCAAAGGTTTAATACCAGATCTAACACTACCTATACCAAAGGAAAGTTAAACGTACAAACCAGTTTAGGGTTGTCTTATGACAAAAGAGAAATTCCACGATCTTTTTTGCTTTCACAAGCCATTGTGTATAGCCCTAACCAAAACGGTCTTAATGTTGAAGAAACAGATGCATTGTTAGATGATGGTGATCAAGCCAACCGTTTGACTTGGATTATTGAAAGCTTAAACACCAAAGATTATACAAAAAGTTTAAGAACCAATGCATCGGTATCCATCAATTATGATTTGCATAAAAACATCAGCCTTAGAGCTAATGGAGGTGTGGTTTACGTTGCAGGTAGAAGAAAAATTAATGTTCCTTACCAAGAGGTAATCAACTCTAGTACAGGAAATGTGTTAACCCAACCTAACAACAGTTACATAGAAGACCAAAGCAATAACCGTGTAAGCTATTACGGAGAATTTGGAGGAAACTTTAAAAAAGAATTTAACAATCATAAAATTGATTTGGGGTTGTTTTTTACTGCTGAACAGTCTTCTTTTGAACAGTTTTTTGCAAGAAGAACAGAAAACATCAATCCTGATTTAGATGTGCTAAGCGGTGCCAACGGTGAAGCAACCGTAGGATCTGGTTTTGATTATGTAGACACTCGTTTAAGCCAGATTGGGCGTTTGCAATACAATTACAAAGGAAAGTACAACCTAAGCTCTAGTATTCGTTTTGATAGAACTTCTAAGTTTTTATATGAAAACAACTTTGGAGTATTTCCATCTGTTGCATTTGCTTGGAACATTTCTGATGAAAACTTTTGGAGCAATTTTAAAGATAAAATCAACAATTTTAAATTCAGAATTTCGCATGGTACTGTGGGTAACGATCGTGTAAGAGCATACTCTACCGCATCTACCATTACACAAAACATCAATTATGTTGGTTTGGATGCTAGTGGTAGCGAAGTATTACGTCAGGGTGCAATTCAGACTTCTTATGTAAACCCCAATTTAAAATGGGAAACAACTGTACAAACCAACTTAGGAGTTGATTTGGCTTTTCTAAGAAATAAATTCACGTTAAGCGCTGAATACTACAATACGGATAAAAGAGACATGATTTTCCCAATCTTTTTACCTACCTCTACCGGAGGGGGAAATAATGCAACCATCTTTTACAATGTAGGTAACATGACCAATAAAGGGTTTGAACTAGCTGGTAAGTTTAGACATAGAATTGGAAAATTATGGTTTCAAATGACAGGAACTTTTGCAACCAACCAAAATGAAATCACCAAGATTAACGGAGAAAATGACTTTTTGTTTACCAACGATAATGGCTTGGTAAGTAGAGCTCAAAATCAATCTAGAGTTACAGCACATCAAGTAGGTAGAGAAGCTAGTTCTTTCTTTTTATGGAGAACCAACGGAATTATAGATACCGAAGAAAAATTAGCCGAATACCAACAAATAGATTCCAATGCAAAAATGGGAGACGTCCGTTTTATTGATCAGAATAATGATGGACAATTAGACGATAACGATCGTGTGTATAGCGGTAGCGGTTTGCCAAAATACGAAATTGGTTACAACGTAAATGCCACCTATAAAAACTTCGATTTTTCTATGAACTGGTACGCAGCTATTGGTCAAGAAATTATGAATGGTTTTAATGCTTGGGCTTATGGTTACGGTAGGCACAAGGATTTAATTTATCAATGGTCAGATGCCAATCCTGTAACCAAAGTTCCTGCATACAGAGATGATATTAGCAATCATAGAAATTATATAGGTTATAGCGATTTGTGGCTAGAAGACGGGTCTTATTTACGATTAAGACAAATTACTTTAGGGTACAGCTTGCCTAAAGAAGTTACAAAAAAGTTAGGAATTGATAAACTACGCTTTTACTTAACCTCTCAAAACCCACTAACCTTTACCAAATACTCTGGTTACAATCCAGAAATTGGAGGAGGAATTGCAGCAAGAGGGTTAGATAAAGGAACAGGCCCCATTACTGTACAATATTTAGCAGGGGTTAACTTTAATTTTTAATACGAGAACATTATGAAAAATAGCATTATAAAATTTGCAGTCATCTCTCTATCATTAGGGTTCATAACCTCGTGTAGCGACGACTTTAAACACGATTTCTTAGAACAAACCAATCCTAATGAAATCTCTACCGATATTTTCTGGAGAAATCTATCCGAAACACAAACAGGACTACACTCTGTGTACAAAACATGGTACGATCCAGATATTTTAAATATTAACGAAGAAATGTTGCGTTCAGACATGGGATTTCCTTCTTTAACAAGACCGCTACAGGCTTCACCTAGCACTTTTTACATCCATACGTACACTGAAACTACAGACAACATTAACGAAAAGTGGCAAGATAATTATTTGGGAATTTTTAGAGCCAATCAAGTAATTGAGGCTTTAAATAGAATTGAAGGAACTGTTACAGAAAGTAATAAAGAAAACTGGACTTCTCAAATGGCTCAGGCACGCTTTTTTAGAGGTTTATTTCATTATTACTTATACACCACTTTTAACAAAGGAAGTATCATTATTCGCGATTTTATTCCTTCAAATCCAGAAGAATACGAATGGCCTTTGTCTTCTGCCGAAGATGTAATCGCTTTTATTAAAAAAGATCTAGAGTACGCATATACAAACTTATATAAAAAAGGAGCTTATCCAGATGGTGATGGTTCTAAAGTAACTTCGGGAGCAGCGGGTGCCATTTTAGGAAATATTTACTTAAACGAGTTTGATTATACCAAAGCAGCAACTTATTATCAAGATGTTATAGACAATCATGGTTACGAATTGTTAAAAGGAGATGCTGTTAAAAAAATGTTTACGCTAGAAGGAGAGTTTAATAGCGAATCTATTTTAGAAATCAATTTTACCAAAGATAATATCGATTTAAATTTTAATGTGTGGTCGGGACAAACAGGAACCAACAACCTTAACTTTTTAACGCGTGGTAATAACGACATGACAGCACAAAGTCCTGCTTGGATTGCACATGCCTACAAATTTGAAGACAAAGACCCTTTAGATGCCAGAAATTACCACACTTATACAAATCGAAACGGTGAAGAAAAAACAAGATTAAGAGCCGTCCCACTTCGATGTTCTCAAATGATGGCTATTATTGACGATATTGAAACCATTTATTATCAAGATTCTACACACTTTGCCAGTGCTCCTGTGTTTCAAGGAGCTAAGTGGGGAGGCTTGGCTTGGTGGAAAAAATATACCAATCACGATATTCTCAAAAACGAATCCGACTTAGAGTTTGGAGCACAGTATTCAACCAAAAACGTAACTGTAATCCGTTTGGCCGAGGTAATCTTAAACTTAGCTGAATGTAAGATAAAAACAGGAGATGTAGCAGGTGGCTTGGAATTGATTAACCAAATAAGAGACCGTTGGGGATTGATTCTACTGGGAGTTGCTCCTAACGGAGATCCTTCTAACATTTTTAACGGAAGTACTTACGACGGTATTGTGTACGATCAAACAAGTTTGATGTCGCATTTAATGCGTACCGAAAAACCTTTAGAATTAGGGGCTGAAGGGCATGCAATTCGTTGGATTGATTTTCAACGTTGGAAAGTTTCGGAAAACTACGGATTTAAAGACCGTTTAGAGGAATTGTCTAATGCAGAATATTTTGCGGGTGACTTTACTTATGTCAACGAAAACGGACAAAACATCACCAAAACCAACGCAGCTTCTATGGCCAAAACTCAAGCAGATGCTTCGGGAATTGTTGCCAATTTTAATTACGAATACGATTTGCCTTTCCAAAATTACAATGAAGAATTGCACGGATATTACCCAATTCCATCAACAGAAAAGAATAACAATAACAATATTGACTAAACCAGTATTGTCAAAAAACTAAATAGTATGAAAAATAAACTCATCAAAATTCTTTTATGCAACTTGTTCCTTTTGGCAAGTTGTGGTAAAGATTATATAGATTACGAAGCTCCAGGAGATATTGCTGATACCTCTTGGATTATAGGATACGATCAAGCCAAAACAACCAATACAGATGAAAACAAGCCTGTTAGTGATGCTTTTTCTATCAATATAGACACCCACATTTCTTTTATTGATTTATCACAAGGATATCAAGAACATCGCTGGATTATAGAAAAAGGGAATCACTTTTTAAGAGAAAAATTTACTAGCAAAGATTCTTTGCCCCTTTTTATAAAAAACAATGACACCATTACGGATGACATCAAAGCGCATGTATTTTTTAGGAATAGCGGTCTAAACAAAGTTCGTTTATTCAACACGTACAAAAAACCTGTTTCATTAAAAACAAGTTTGGGTACTTACAAAGCCAAACAAGTAGACGATGTATGGGTTGTAGACACCACTTTTGTGTTTGATGTATACGGACATATAAAGCCTGCTTTTGCAATTAAAAAAAATAATGGTACTGGTGTGGTTACATTGATTAACTATAATGCTGATGGAACTGTTACTGCAAACAGTGCTGCTGCAGGAGCTGATTTTAGTATTCCTAGCGAAGAAATTTCTCTTACAGACGAAAGCACTTGGCCTACGGTAACTATAGAAGCCGCAGACGGTTTAATTTACGAAGATGTATCTGAAGAAGGAAGACCCAATTCTAGAAGATGGGCTTCTGCCGATGCTAGTCCTACAACTTCTAATGTAAAATCGGTAACCATGAAATATTTTAAACTAGGAACGTATCATGCTGGAACCATAACTGCAAATAGAGTAAACATAGATCGTGTGTTGCCTACAGCCGAAGCTACTGCCACCATTCCTTTAAAAGTAGAGGTCATTCAATCTACTCAACCTTTTGTTATTAACGGAACCATTAACGAAGATAGAAATGAAACCTTACGTTTTCAAGTTACGGGTGTTGTAAAACCATTTACAGGTCAGGAAAGTTTCTTTACGGTGCATGTAACCAATGATGGATACGATCAAAATATTCCTGTTTCTTTAGCCAAAGTAAGCGATACCAACGAAACATTTATAGAACTGAGTTTGTCTGAGCCAATTTACAATTCTGATAAAATTACAGTGAATTATCAAGGTGGAGAAATCTACTCTTCAGACGATAGAAAACTCGCTGATTTTGATGCACCTAAATTGGTTAAAAATCATTTTGACTCTAATATACTTTCTGGAAACTACAGTTTTGAAGATGGTAATAGCAACCCTAATCATGCTTTTTCTATAGGATATAATATTTGGAACAATAATAACGACCATAGCACAGGGTATTACTACGAGCGTTCTACCGAAGCTGCTGCTGTAGGTACAGCAAGTTTAAAATTTGAAACCGATGCTTCAGGTTTGCCTAACGGAACTCCATTCTTGTACACCAGTTCTTTTGCAGCTCCTAGCGGAATCCCTGTAGGATTGTACAAATACGCTATGCAAATTCGTAGAGATAGCGATATAAAAGCCTTTGTTGTAAACTTTAACAGACATAGTTTGGGCTTAATTACCATTAATATAGAAAATGTGCCTATGGATGGAAAGTTCCACGAAGTAGCAATCCCTTTAAACATTACCGAAGCCATGCCAAGCAACCAAAATATGCAAATTAGAATACAAACAGGTGCCAATGCAGGAATTTCTCCAGGTGCTAAAAAAATGTTTATTGATGAAATATCATTCATCAAACTAGAACCTAGATAATTGTAAAATCAACAACCTCCTTTTGAAACACAAAACAAAGGAGGTTATAACAAGACCAGTCATGAAAAAAATATACAAAACCCTTAGTTTGCTATTTGCAGCAATGCTTTTATTTGCTTGCGAAGAAAACTCTCTTTTTGATGGAGATCCCAATTTAAACACAAGCCCTATTTACAGCGTTTCTGGGTTTAACAACAATCGTCCTATCAAATTAAACATCTATCAACAAGAAGCCTTTGTGATAGAATACCAAACCAATACCACACTTAACAAATACGCCACCAAAGACTATGTAGACAATTCTACCGAAACAACATTTGATGTTACTTTTGTAAAATTAGTTTCACAAGAACAAGAAGATGGATCCATTATTGACCAAGAAATCTCTTATGATTTGGATGGAGATAAAACTACAGGTTCTGGAACTTTAGTTATTAATGATGGTGTAAATGCAGCAATAACTCACTCGGGCATTGTAATTTTAGAGGAAGAAGTATATAATTAAGAAGAAAAATACATCTCAGCGTATTGATAAAACCCCAGACAACCTATTTTGTTTCTCTGGGGTTTTCTTTTAATATTTTTTTAGATTCTTATCCTTTAGCATTGGAACAAAAGCACATTCTTCTATGGTTTGCTTATCAAACTCTTTCAATGATTTTCGAGTAACCAAAGTCATCATTTGTTGTGCATTTCCTACAGGAATTACCATTCGTCCACCTACTTTTAACTGTGCAAGTAAAGCCCTTGGAATTTCAGGAGCTCCACAAGTAACAATAATTTTATCAAAAGGTGCAAAATCTGGCAAGCCTTTGTATCCATCCCCAAAACATGCGTATTTAGGTTTGTAACCCAAAACAGGCAATAACTTACTTGTTTTTTTGTACAATTCTTGTTGACGTTCTACAGTATAGACAAGTGCTCCTAAATGTACCAATACACTGGTTTGATAGCCCGAACCAGTTCCTATTTCTAATACTTTCTCTCCTTTTTTAACTTCTAGCAATTGCGATTGAAAACCAACAGTATAGGGTTGCGAAATGGTTTGCTCTGCAGCAATAGGAAAGGCAACATCTTGATAAGCAAAATCTTGAAAACTAGCATCCATATACAAATGCCTAGGGATTTCTTTAATAGCCTCCAAAACCTGTTGATCTGTAACACCTTTGTTTTTTAGAACTACGGCCAATTGGTTTCTAAGTCCTTGATGTTTGAATGTATCTTTCATTTTTGGTAACTAGTATTAAGTACACAGTAACTGGTATAAAGTTTTTAAAGTTACACTTTATGAATACTCTGTACTCAATATAAACTACTTTGTACTAATTACTTGATCCTATTTCTGACGTTTTCTTAATTCGGCAGTAATATCTTTTAGTGTAAAACCTTTGGCTTGTAGCAGCATTAAATAGTGAAACAACAAATCTCCCGCTTCGTACAAAAACAACTCATCGTTATTGTCCATAGCTTCAATGACAGTTTCTACTGCCTCTTCTCCTACTTTTTGTGCCACCTTGTTGATTCCTTTGGCAAACAATTTGGCTACGTATGAGTTGGCTACATCTTTGTTTGCCACACGCTCTGCAATGGTATTTTCTAAAGTGGTAAGAAAACCAAAACTCTCATGGTTTACCCCAGCCCAACAAGTATCGTCCCCTTTGTGGCAAGTAGGTCCTTTAGGCTTTACTTGAATTAACAACGTATCTTTGTCACAGTCGTTTTTAATAGACACCAACTCTAAAAAATTTCCACTTTCTTCGCCTTTTGTCCACAAACGTTGTTTAGACCTGCTAAAAAAAGTTACTTTATTAATTTCCAATGTTTTATCAAATGCTTCTTGATTCATGTATCCTAACATCAATACATTTTTAGTTTCTGCATCTTGTATAATGGCGGGTGCCAATCCGTTTTCATCAAATTTAATTTCCATCTTTCGATATTCGATTTAAGAATTATAATATCAATTGTATCAATACTTAAATTCTACTATTACATGTTTTTATTTTTTATTTTCTTAATCCAATAGGTAATGTAGCCATGTAAAAAAGAAAGCACAAATATAGGTTTTCTATTGATGGCATTCTTCCATATTTCAGAAACACTCTTTTTAGCTAACAAAGCGTTTTTAACATATTTGCTATTGTAAAAAAAGCGTTTGTCCAAAGTCAGGTTAAAATAATTATACTCATTATTTAACACTGCAAAGGATTGGTGTCTTGGTTTTATCTTCTTTTTTAAAGTACTTGTAATTCCACCTTCTAAATAATCTTTAATTGCAATTATTTCATTTACACACAGAACTTTGTATTTTGATGAAACCCTATTATGTAAAATTGACATAATTACAAACTCACCCTTAATATCAGTTGGAAATGAAAATTCTTTTAATTTCGGAGTATGATATACCGTTATTTTATCTCCTTTAACCCTATCTACTTTACGAATTTGATAATTATTAGAGACTTCTTTTACAAACTTTGTCCCTATCAGCCTACCATCTTTATACTGACATAAAAATTGAAGATTTCCAATTTCATCTTTATTAGCTTTTGTATCCCAATAATGTATAATTGTTTGCAAAGCATGAGGAAGCATTAAATCATCAGAATCCATTTCTACAAACAATTCTGTTTTTGCTTCTTCTATAGCTCTGTTATATGCAGCATGTTTCCCACCATTTTCTTGATAAACGTACTGGATATCAAATATTTTTTTATCTCGCCACTGTTTCACAACTTCTTTAGTGTTATCTAAAGAGCCATCATCAATTATCAAAACAGTAAAATTTTTATATTCTTGTTTGGCAAAAGATGTAAACAAAGCATCCAATAAATGTGCTCTATTATAGGTGGGCACAAAAACGGTAATTCTATTTTCCATTCTCTAATATTAGATTTTAGAATATTAAATATTAGAACCTTTTACTCTCTTATATCTAACTTCTACTATTGTATATATCTATACTCTAACAGGAATTCCTTCCTTTTTTAATTCTTGCTTCAAATCTGGAATTTCAATTTCTTGAAAATGAAAAACACTTGCTGCCAAAGCTGCATCAGACTTTCCGTATTTAAACGTATCTATAAAATGTTGCACATTTCCTGCTCCTCCACTTGCAATGATTGGAATATTTAACTCTTCTGACAAACGAGCCAAAGCTTCATTTGCAAATCCGTCTTTAGTTCCGTCGTTATTCATAGACGTAAACAAAATTTCTCCTGCACCTCGTTGTTCTACTTCTTTTGCCCAATCAAATAAGTTTAAGTCCGTGGGAACTTTACCACCTACTAAGTGAACCACCCAATCTCCGTCTATTTGTTTGGCATCAATAGCTACGACCACACATTGACTCCCAAACTTTTGAGCCAACTCATTTACCAATTCTGGTCTTTTTACTGCCGATGAATTGATAGAAACTTTATCGGCTCCGTTTTGCAAAAGAATATCTACATCTTCTACAGATGATATTCCACCTCCTACCGTAAACGGAATGTTTACTTGTGCTGCAACATCGCGCACTAAATTCACCAAAGTTCTTCTGCGTTCTTCGGTTGCAGAAATATCTAAAAACACCAATTCATCTGCTCCCGTTTCTGCGTATTTTTTTGCCAATTCTACAGGATCACCTGCATCACGTAAATCCACAAAATTAACACCTTTTACGGTTCTTCCGTTTTTAATATCCAAACAAGGAACTATTCTTTTTGCTAACACGATTTTAAATTTTAGATATAAAATATTAAATATTAAAAGTTTGAAGTTCTAATATCTACTATTTAAAATTTACTATATAATTCTCCAACTGCTTCAAGCTAATTTTATTCTCATAAATTGCTTTTCCAACAATGGTTCCTTCGCATCCTAATTCTTTTAATCTTGGTAATTCATCAAAAGTAGAAATTCCTCCACTTGCAATGAGTTTTACCTTAGGACATTCTTTTAAAATTTTCTCATACAAATCAAAAGAAGGACCTTGTAACATTCCGTCTTTGGCAATGTCTGTACAAATTACATATTCAATTCCTTCTTTTTGATATCCTTGAATAAAAGGAATTAAATCTTCATCAGATTCTTCTAACCAACCGCTTACTGCAATTTTTTCGTTATTTGCATCGGCTCCTAAAATAATTTTATCTGCTCCAAATTTTTCAATCCAACTTTTAAAAACATCCGAATTTTTAACAGCAATACTTCCTCCTGTAATTTGATTAGCACCAGATTCAAAAGCAATTTTTAAATCTTCATCGGTTTTTAAACCACCTCCAAAATCAATTTTTAACGTTGTTTTAGTAGCAATTGCTTCTAACACTTTATGATTTACAATATGGCTTGCTTTGGCTCCATCTAAATCTACCAAATGTAAATGTTCTATTCCGTGAGCTTCAAACTGCTTGGCAATTTCTAAAGGATTTTCATTATATACTTTTTTAGTATTGTAATCTCCTTTAGACAAACGAACACATTGTCCGTTAATAATATCTATGGCTGGTATAATACGCATTCGCTAATATTAAATTTTAAAAGTTAAATATTTGAAGTTATGAATTTCTGTTTCTCTTTGCTGTATTTATTGATGCAACAGTAATGGCCAATAACTCCTTTCCTTCTTTTATCAATCTTTTTAATTCTGATTCATTAACATCAGAAACCTCCTCTAAGATTTCTAACCAATAAATACTTTCATCTACCTCCTCTTCTACAATCTTAAGTTTATTTATAAAATCTGCAGTAGATTTAGCTCTTTGTGCTGCTCTATAATTTGCTCCTACAGAACTAGAGCTTCTTATCAATTGATTTACAAAAGCATTAAATTCTCTTGTTTTTGGAACTTCTTTACATAATTTCCAACAATCAATAGCAAACTTCTTTGTTCTTGATTTCAATTCTTTTTTCATAGCATTCGAATATAAGATATACGAAGTTAAAAATTAAAACTTCTAATATCTTATATCTAATATCCGCTATTACATATTTAAGAAGTTGTTCAAAATCTTCGCTCCGTCTGTACTACTTTTTTCTGGATGAAATTGTAATCCGTAAAAATTGTCCTTTTGTAATGCTGTGGAATATTGTACTCCATATTCCGTAGTTGCAATGGTTTCTTTAGTAATAGGTGCATAGTAACTGTGTACCAAATACATATAAGCACCTTCTTTTACATCGTTAAAAACTTTAGAACCCAATCCTTTAATTTGATTCCATCCTATTTGAGGAACTTTTACAATGTTTTCAAAACGTTTTACATCTACATTAAAAATACCTAAACCTTTGGTATCTCCTTCTTCAGAATAGTTACACATTAATTGCATTCCCAAACAAATTCCTAAAACGGGTTGTGTTAAGGTCGGAATTACAGCATCTAATCCGGTAGCTTTTAACATTTTCATGGCAGAACTTGCTTCTCCTACTCCGGGAAAAATAACTTTGTCTGCACTTTTTATTTCTTCAACATCGTTGCTTAAAACAGCCTCGTATCCCAATCGCTCAATGGCAAATCGGATAGATTGTATGTTTCCTGCTCCGTAGTTTATAATTACTATTTTCATATTTATTTTAGTAGTTAAGGAGTTAAGGAAATGAGGAGTTAAGGTATTTCTTAACTTCTTAAATTCTTAACTACTGTTTTATAACACCCCTTTTGTACTTGGTAAAAACATTTTATTAGCATCACGTTTTACTGCCATTTTCATTGCTTTAGCAAAAGCTTTAAAAATTCCTTCTATTTTGTGATGCTCATTTTTTCCTTCTGCTTTAATATTTAAATTACACTTAGCTCCATCGGTAAATGATTTAAATAAGTGGAAAAACATTTCGGTAGGCATGTCTCCAATCATTTCTCTGTTAAATTCTGCATCCCACTCAATCCATGGTCTTCCCCCAAAATCAACAGCTGCTTGAGCCAAACAATCGTCCATTGGCAAACAGAATCCGTAACGTTCTATTCCTAATTTATTTCCTAAGGCTTTGTGAAACAACTCTCCCAAAGCAATCATGGTATCTTCTATGGTATGATGTTCATCTACCTCCAAATCTCCATCTACTTTTACGGTTAAATCCATAGCACCATGACGACCTATTTGGTCTAACATATGGTCAAAAAATTTTACGCCAGTATCAATATCATTTTTACCAGAACCGTCTAAATTTAGTTTGATGTAAATTTTAGTTTCGTTGGTATTTCTTGTGATTTCAGAAACTCTATCTTCCAGTTTTAAAAACTCATAAATTTCTTTCCAATCTGTAGAAGTTAAGGCAATACATTCGTGAATGGCTTTTACATCAGTTTCTATTTCATCAGCCCCCAATTTTGGATCTTCTGATAAAAAAATTCCTTTTGCTCCCAAGTTTTTAGCCAATTCCATGTCGGTAATTCTATCTCCTAACACAAAAGAATTTGCCAAATCGTATTTTTCTTTATCAAAATACTGCGTTAACAAACCTGTTCTTGGTTTACGAGTATCGGCATTTTCATGCGGAAAAGTTTTATCAATATGTACAGCAGCAAACTCTACTCCTTCATTCTTAAAAGCCTGAATTACTTTGTTTTGAGCAGGCCAAAATGTATCTTCTGGAAAAGAATCTGTTCCCAATCCATCTTGATTGGTCACCATCACCAATTCGTAATCCAATTCCTCGGCAATTCTTGCTAGGTAACGGAAAACTTTTGGGTAAAACTCTAATTTTTCTAAACTATCTAATTGATAATCCACAGGCGGTTCAATACATAGCGTACCGTCTCTGTCTATAAATAAAACTTTTTTCATTTCCTTGGTATCTAGTATCAGGTAGTTAGTATCTAGACTTCTTAACTCCTGACTTCTTAACTTCTATTTTATTTTTCTAGTTCTTTTAACGCCTTCATTAAGGCCACATTTTCTTTAATGGTTCCTACCGTAAAACGCAAGGTGTTTTCACAATGTAACTGCGTAGTTCTGTTACGCACCACAATTCCTTTTTCTATCAGTTGGTTGTATCTTTTGGTAGCATCATCTACTTTTACCAATAAAAAATTGGCATCACTAGGATAAATTTTTTCTACAAAAGCAACCTCTTTTAATGCAATTTCTAAATTGTCTCGTTCTACCAAAATAGCTTCAATTTCTTCTTGCACATCCTCATAAGCCAACAAGCGTTCTAAAGCTTTTTGTTGCGTTAATTCGTTTACGTTGTACGGAGGTTTTATTTTATTAAGTACCGCTATAATTTCTTTGGATGCATAACACACTCCCAAACGGATTCCTGCCATTCCATATGCTTTGGACAAGGTCTGGCTCACCATCAAATTCGGATATTTTTCCAATCTACGAATCCAACTAGGTTCCGATGCAAAATCTATATACGCTTCATCTACCACCACCAAACCATTAAAACCCTCTACAATGGCTTTGACGTTGGCATAATCAAACAAGTTTCCTGATGGGTTGTTTGGTGAACACAAGAAGATTACTTTCGTATTGGCATCAACCGTTTCTAATATTTTAGCAACATTAGGTTGAAAATTCTCTTTTAAAGGTACTTCTTTAATACTGATATTGTTCAAATTTGCCGATACATCATACATTCCGTATGAAGGAGGCAACGTAATAACATTGTCTTGTTTAGGTTCGCAAAAAGCTCTAAAAACCAAATCAATCACTTCATCAGAACCATTCCCTAACAAAATGTTTTCTTGGGCAATACTTTTGATTTTTGACAACTCAGACTTTACCGTTTTTTGCATCGGGTCTGGATAACGATTCACCCCATTTTCAAACGGGTTTTCATTCGCATCCAAGAAAACCATATCATCAGTAGCTCCTGTAAACTCATCTCTAGCAGATGAGTAAGCCTTCATTTGAGCAACATTTTCTCTAATCAATTTATTTAAATCAAAACTCATTTTTTTTTCGAGTATCATGTATCAAGTCTTTGGTATCACGCATCTATATTTTTACGTTTAGATGCTCGCTACTTATTGCTAGATACTAATTAACAAATGCAGCTATAGTGGTCATGATTCCTAGCACAAAAGCCAACACATTGGGAATTAATAAAAAATAGTCTTTTCGACCATAGGAGTACAATGTCCAAACCAAACCATTGATAGCTGTTGCTGTTGGCTGTATAACGATTGCACTTTCTCCTTTAAAATTGGCAATCATCACCTCTACAAGCGACACAAACATAACAATTCCCATTAGAGCACCGACAAAGCCAAAACTTTTTTGATGCTTTTCTAGATAAACTTGTAGTTTGCTTGCCATTATTTATGTTTTTTCTTTAAGCTATTAGGAATTCGCTAAAGACTATTTTTTAAACTTTCCAATCGTAAGGTAACTGCATTTTTATGTGCATCTAAACCTTCTGCTGCTGCCATCAATTCAATTGCGGGTCCTATTTTAATAATCCCTTCTTCTGTTATCTTTTGATACGTAATTTTTTTAGTAAATGCATCCAAATTCACCCCACTGTACATACGAGCATATCCGTTGGTTGGCAGCGTATGATTGGTTCCTGAAGCATAATCTCCTGCACTTTCTGGAGTTAACGGCCCAATAAACACAGAACCCGCATTGATGATTTGTTGCAAATAAATTTCTTCATCCAATACATTCAAAATTAAATGTTCTGGTGCATATTGGTTGATGAGTTGGATTTGAGCTTCTATAGTGTTCAATAAAATGGCACTTGAATTTTCTATTGCTCCTAAAGCGATTTCTTTTCTTGGCAGCTCATCCAATTGTTTTTTTAACTCAACTTGGACCCCATCTATCAGTTGCTGAGACTCTGTCACCAAAATTACTTGGCTATCAGCTCCGTGTTCTGCCTGCGATAACAAATCTGCTACCACAAAACTGGCTGTTGCATGTTTATCTGCAACCACCATCACCTCGCTAGGTCCTGCTGGCATGTCAATGGCCAATCCTTGGCTAAGTGCGTATTGCTTGGCTGCTGTTACATACTGATTCCCTGGCCCGAATAATTTGTATACATTAGGTACCGTTTCTGTTCCATGAGTCATAGCAGCAATGGCTTGAATTCCGCCAAGCTTGTAAATTTCTGTAACCCCTACCAATTGTGCAGCAAACAGGATGGCAGGATGTACACTTCCATCTTTAGCAGGAGGTGTACACAGTACAATTTTGGAACAACCCGCAATTTTAGCGGGTACACCTAACATTAAAATGGTAGAAAATAAAGGTGCCGATCCACCAGGAATATACAAACCAACTCTTTCTATAGGTTTCATTTCTTGCCAACAAGCAACCCCTTGCATGGTGTTAATGACCTTTTTTTCTATTTTTTGAGAAGCGTGAAATTTCTCTACATTTTTTTTAGCCAGTACAATGGCTTGCTTCAAATCTTCATCTACTAAAGAAACGGCTTGTTGAATTTCTTGCTCCGAAACCTTGAAATCAGACAAAGAAACGCCATCAAATTTTTGAGTGTATTGTTTTAACGCAACATCTCCATTTTCTTTTACTTCATCAAAAACACTTTTTACCGTAGCTACTAAAGAATTGGCTTCTTTTGCTGGGCGTTGAGTTATGGTTTCCCAAGTGTTTTTTTCAGGATTTATATATGTTTTCATTTGTTTTTAGTATCGGGTATCTAGTATCGGGTATCAGGTATCATTCATTATGTCTTGATACTTGTTACCTGCTACTTGATACTAAATTATAAAACCATCTTTTCTATTTCTGTTGTTAGGATTCCCTCTGCTCCTAACGCTTTCAATTCATCCAAAATGTCCCAGAATTTATCTTTAGGAATCACCGTATGGATAGAACTCCATCCTTCTTGAGCCAAAGGTAATACCGTTGGTGATTTCATTCCTGGAATTACTTTGATAATGTCATCAACCTTATCATTTGGAGCGTTTAACAATACGTATCGGTTGGCACGTCCTTTTAAGATAGATTGAATTCTGAACTGTAATTTGGCTAACAAAGCCTGTTTGTCTTCTGATAATTTAGGCGATGATGTTAAAACAGCTTCTGACCAAAACATGACTTCTGCTTCTTTTAAACCATTAGCAAACAACGTTCCTCCGGAACTCACGATATCACAAATTCCATCAGCCAAGCCAATATTTGGAGCAATCTCAACCGAACCTGCAATTTTATGAAAAGAAGCATTAATTCCTTTATCGTTTAAGTATTTAGCTAATGTATTGGTGTAAGAAGTAGCTATACGTTTTCCTTCAAAATATGCGATTCCTGTATATTCTACATTTTTAGGCACTGCTAATGAAACTTTACATTTAGAAAAACCCAAACGCTCTACTATAGGTAAATTTTCTCCTTTTTCAATCAACGTGTTTTCTCCTAAGATTGCAATATCTACCACTCCATCTTCTAAATATTGAGGAATGTCTCCATTTCTTAAGTAAAAAACTTCTAAAGGAAAATTTCTTGCCGTAGCTTTCAATTGTGCATTACGATGATCGATGGCAATTCCACATTCTTTTAATAATTTTAAAGAATCTTCGTTCAATCTTCCAGATTTTTGAATGGCAATTTTAAGTGTGCTCATTTTGTTTAGTTTGATGAAATTTTAAAATAAAAAACCCGTTCGAGACAGCTCAAACGGGTTTGAAATATATGTTTTGCATTACAACATAATCCTTCCAACTCGCTTAAGCGCAGTACTGGATGTGATGATGATGTAATTTGATAGTATTCATACATTGTTTTTACATGGGCAAATATAAGAATTACATACAATTAAAAAAGCATTTAAAACAAAGAAAATTCATCCTTTTTAAAATTAATATTTTTATAACATTGCGGTTCAAAAAAAATATCCTTACTTAGATAAAAAGATTACAATAATGACTGATTTAAAAATCGTAGGAAATAAAGAATGGTGCCATTTTGAAGACTTGGGAATTCCTTCTATTAGAGCTAGAGTAGACTCGGGTGCAAAAACCTCATCTATACAAGCAACAGACATCACTACCTTTAAAAAAAATAAAGAAAGTTGGGTACGTTTTCACGTACAACCGTTAACAGAAAACAGAAGTATTTCTATAGAATGTGAATCTAAAATTATAGGAACAAGAATTGTAAAAAGCTCATCTGGCATTCCAGAAAAAAGATATGTTATTTCCTCTCCTGTAACCATGAATGGAGAGACTTGGGAAATTGAATTGACTCTTGCCGATAGAGATACCATGGAGTTTAAAATGCTACTAGGAAGGCAAGCCATGGAAAACAGAATACTGGTAAACCCTACCGAAGAGTATTTGTTAGGCGACATTTCTGAAGAAGAAATTGACAAACAGTACGAAACTTTTGTGATGAAAAAATCAGGGTTAAAAATAGCTGTCTTAGCCAGCAACCCAGAACTGTACTCTAACAAACGTTTGATGGAAGCTGGACGTGCAAGAGGCCACGAAATGGTGTTTTTAAATGTACAGCAATGTTACATGAAATTAGACACTGTAACCCCCGAAATAAGATACAGAGGAGGAAACGTAATTAATGATTTTGATGCTGTAATACCTAGAATTAAAACTAGCATGACCTTTTATGGTTGTGCTTTACTTAGAATGTTTAAATCGTTGAATGTTTTTTGTTTAAACGATGCAGAATCTATTAGTTCTTCTAGAGACAAACTGTATTCTTCTCAGTTGTTTTCAAAAAATGACATTCACATTCCAACTACTGGTTTTGCAAAATCACCCTTAGACACTAAGGATTTGATCAATATGGTAGGCGGAGCTCCTTTAATCATTAAACTTTTAGAAAGTACCCAAGGAAAAGGGGTTGTTTTGGCTGAAACTAGCAAAGCTGCAGAATCGGTAATCAATGCTTTTAAAAGTCTAAATGCCAATATTTTAGTTCAAGAATTTATAAAAGAGGCCAACGGTAAAGACTTGCGTTGTTTTGTAGTTGATGGAAAGGTGGTAGCCGCCATAGAAAGAACAGCTGCCAAAGGAGAATTTAGAGCTAACATACACCAAGGAGGAAGTGCATCAATTGTAAAAATTACGCCCGAAGAAAAGAAATTAGCTTTAAAATCTGCCAAAATATTAAATCTGCCAGTAGCCGGAGTTGATCTTATTCGATCTAACAAAGGTCCTCTTTTACTAGAAGTAAACTCTTCTCCTGGCTTAGAAGGGATTGAAACAGCTACCGGAAAAGATATTGCAGGAAGCATTATTCAAGCCATTGAAAAACGCTTAAAATACGATGGTCTGGGAGTGTAACAACAATCTTACCAATACTAAATAATACAGAACCTCAAGTTTTTTTACTTGGGGTTCTTTATTTTAATCTACTCTACTATAGCCTCTTGTATCAGTTGTTGTATGTTGGTTCTGATATTATATTTTCCCAAATCGTTATTTTTCATAGTAGGATACGTTCTGTTAGACAAAAACACGTAAATCAATTCAGATTCTGGATCTGCCCAGGTAAAAGTTCCTGTAAAACCACTATGTCCAAAACTTTTTTTCGAAGTACAATTGCATGTATTCTCTACAACCCCATCTAAAGAAGGCTTGTCTAAAATCAATGCTCGTCTATTGTCTTTTGTCTTAAAGTAAACTTGATTAAACACCTTAAAAGTATTAGATCTAAAAAACTGTTTGCCTCCGTAAAATCCATTGTTTAAGTACAGTTGCATCATTTTGGCAACATCATTTGCATTTCCAAATAAGCCAGCGTTTCCACTAACCCCACCTAACATAGCCGCTGCCATATCGTGCACATGCCCTTGAAGAGTCTGATTTCGATAGTAATCATCTTCCTCAGAAGGGACAATACTGTCTTTTAGAAAGTAATTCAAAGGATTGTAGGTTAATCTATTTGTCCCCAAATGTTGAGTAAAAAACTCTTTCAACAAACTTTCCATTGGAGCTTTGTAGTGGTTTTCAAATACTTTTTTAGCAAGAATAAAAGTCAAATCTGTGTACTTATAATCTCTTTCTTCTCGTAAAGAAGCATTTTTTATTTGCGTGTAAACACTATCTACATAGGCTTTTTTTAAAAATAAATCTTCTGCCACTTGAACACTGTAATCTTTACTTTTTTTTTGTGCATACCATTGCTTATTTGGCTTGTGTGTAATGCTATCTAAAGTTTTTAAGTAAAAAGGAATCCAAGCCTGTAACCCTGATTGATGTGCTAGCATATCTATAACCAATAAACTGTCTATGTTAGAATTTTCCACCTCTGGTAACAATGTTCCTAATCGTTGATCTAAGGTATATACTCCTTCATCAAATCCTTTTAAAAATAAGGGCATAGCTCCTAAAATCTTTGTCAAGGAAGCCAAATCGTACAAAGAATTAAGACTTACTTTTTGTTGCTTTTTATAGGTAAAAAAACCGTAAGCTTTTTCAAAAATTACGGTTCCTTTTCTTGCCACTAAAACCTGTAAGCCAGGTGCCATCTTTTTTTTTATGACCAGCTCTGCTACAGAGTCTATTTTAGATAACTTTTGACGATCCATACCCACTTCTTCTGGAATACCATATTTTAATCTTTTTAACTTGCCCCTAACAATCCCATGACCTGCTTTGTATTTTTTAAAAACTGAAACAGGTAATTTTCCTAAAAATGGCAAAGCTCCAAAAATTTGTTGTGCTGCCACAGACTGAAAAACAGCATGGTTTTGATAACCCACAATAACATGATCAATTCCCTCTATTTTTTGCAATTGTAACAGGGCATACGGACTTGCAAACACCGCAAGGATTACTTTTTTGTACGCCGCTATTGTTTTAATCAATTCTATTTCTTGTGGTGTCATTTTATACGACTTCCACGGATGCTCATCAGATTTATGAAATCCGATAACAACGGTGTTAAAAGCAGCCAGCTTTTCCTTATAATTAGAACTGTCCAACTCTTTTATCTGTTGTACATCCTTATATTTATGTAAAGTTTTTACAAATGTATCAGAACTAGCATCCCCCAAACTGACAGAAGCAATTTTTACTGTATCTAATCTTTGTATAGGCAAAAAATCTTGTTGGTTTTTTACCAAGGTAATCGCGTTTTCAGCTACTTTTTTGTATAATAAATCATCTTGAACGGTATGGATATTCTTTTCAATCCCTTTGGTTGCAATTATTTTGGTTTGGTGAAGCTTGGCTAAATATTTTGCTTGTACTATTTTTTTTACAGAATGATTTAATCTTTGCTCTGTTATTTCACCTTGCTCAATAGCTTTTTTAATGTTTGCAATACCATTTTTCACATCCATAGGAAACAAAAGCACATCATTACCTGCTTTAAAAGCTTCTAAGGAAATTAAATCTGCAGCAGCATAAGCAGCTACTCCGTGCATGTTTAAAGCATCTGTAAAAACCAGACCACCAAAACCAATTTCTTTTTGCAACAAATCTGTAATTACTTCTTTAGAAATAGAAGAAGGTCTGTTTTCTTTTACCTTTAGACTAGGCACTAACAAATGCCCAACCATAACACTTGCAAGATCAGAATTCACCAATTGTTTATACGGATACAATTCAAGCGAATCTAACCTTTGTTTGGAAAAATTGAGAACTGGTAATGTTTTGTGCGAATCTATAGCAGTGTCTCCATGACCTGGAAAGTGTTTTGCATTGGCCAAAACTCCAACACTCTGCATACCTTCTACAAAAGCTTTTGCTTTTTGGGTAACATTGTATCTGTCTTCTCCAAAAGAACGATTGCCTATAATGGGATTTAACGGATTGGTATTTATATCTACTACAGGAGCAAAATTGACATGAATCCCCACCTGCTTGCAGTGCAATCCTATTTGTTTTCCTACCTGATAAATTAAACTATTATCTTGCACTGCCCCCAAAGTCATATTCCAAGGATAAGCAAAAGCGGGCTTGATACGCATAGACAATCCCCACTCTCCATCAAATCCTACAAGTAACGGAACCTTACTTGTATTTTGATACTTATTGTAAAGTTTTACTTGATTAGTAGGGGTTCCTTGCATAAAAATCAGACCACCTATGTGATGCTTTTTTATCAAATCTACAATTTCTTGCTCGTGCTTTTCATCTTTATTAGAGTATGCTTGCACCATAAACAACTGCCCAATTTTCTCATCCAAAGTCATAGCATCCATAATACTATCTACCCATATTTTTTGTGCAAATCGATCTTTAGCTATTAGCGGATTGTTGATAGAAAAAAATTGTTGAGAAAAAGCGTTAACGCAAACGCTCATCCAAAAAAATATAGCCATTAGGTACTTCATAAAAAAGGAATTTTAAGCATTAAAAAAACGAGCGTGCCAACTGTCTTTTGCAGCTACCTCCCATTGTTCTTCTATCCCTTTTTTGGTGTTGACCATATTGTTAAACACAACAGTTTGTTTGTCTATAGTTTGATTTTTGGCCATTTGAGTAAAGTCAGCCATAGATACAATTTGCAAATCGTCTTTGGTTTTGTATGCAATGGTCAATTTATTTAACATATCTAACTTAAATAAATTCTGAATTTGTTGTACCAACTTTACAGATGCATCAATAGAACACCCTGAAACTTCTACAAAATCTTGGTCTACAGCTATAATTAAAAATTGATGGTATTTAATTACAAAACTACCTTTGACATTTTCTCCATGCCTTGTCCATTGTTCTACAAAAGACGTGGTTAATTCAGAAATTTGCAGCTCTTCTTCTGGGGTAAACTTTCTATTGGATTGGTAAATCCAGACTCTAGCATTGTCTGGTAATTGATTATAGGGTACGTACATGTTATTTCAATTTGTTGTTCAGTGATTTTAACCTAATGTTGGTCAAAACTTTTTTGGTATACAAAGGAAAATCAGCATTGATAATCCAGTTGTAATATCCTGGATTTTCTGACAATACATCTAAGACTTTTCTATTTTTATATTTTCCAAACGTAAAAATCTCTTCTTCTTTATCATTAAACTGAATAAATCCAGCAAAATCTGCTCGTTTTTTATGAGAAGAGAACTCACTTAAATCCGCAACATTTGTACCAATATCGTCGTACTTATCAATCTGAGCTAACAAAATTTCGTACGTTGCTAACGTATCTGCTTCGGCAGAATGTGCTCCTTCTAAACCTTTTCCACAATAAAACTGATATCCTGCACTTAGCGTACGTTGTTCTTTTTTATGATAAATTGTTTGTACATCGATAAACTTAATTGCATCCAAATCAAAATCCACCTCGGCTCTTAACATTTCTTCAGCCAAAAGAGGAATATCAAAACGATTGGAATTGAATCCTGCCAAATCGCACCCTTTAATTAGTTGATATACTTCTTTGGACAATTGTTTAAAAGTAGGTTCATTTTTCACTTTTTCATCTGTAATACCATGAATATCAGAAGACTCTTTAGGTATTTTAACCGTAGGATTTACCAGCCAAGTTTTGCTTTCTTTATTTCCGTTTGGATATACCTTTAAAATTGAAATTTCTACGATTCTGTCTACAGCTATATTCACTCCTGTGGTTTCTAGGTCAAAAAAAACCAAAGGCTTTGTTAATTGTAAATTCATTTTGATTGTATTCTATATGCATGGTAAATTTAAATAAATCATTAACTTTATGGTTGTCATTGCAAAGTAAGTTATCAACCATGCATCAACTATTTAGTTACGGTACTTTACAAGATCCTAAAATTCAAATCACTTTATTTGGAAAATTATTATTTGGAAGTCCAGATCGATTGCAAGGTTATGAAAAACAGACAATTGTATTGGAGGGAACCACATATCCTGTTTTAGTTGACTCTTCTGACAAAACAACCAAACCGATAGATGGAATTTGCTACACAGTTACCGACCAAGAGTTAAAGGCTTGTGATTTTTACGAAGGACCTGCTTATAGAAGGGTAAAAACCGTCTTAGAATCAGGAAAAGAAGCTTGGGTTTATTTAGGAGTATAAAAAAGCTCTTAGAAAATCCTAAGAGCTTTTGGTCTTTTAGCAAAAAGTGAGAATTATATATTTGCTTCTCCTAATTCTTTTAATTTCTCTGTATTTTCAGTCAACTTCAACTCATCAATAATTTTTTGAATATCTCCATTAACAATATTACTTAAATCGTACAATGTTAAACCAATTCTGTGTTCGGTAACTCGACCTTGTGGGTAATTGTAGGTTCTAATTTTTGCCGATCGATCTCCTGAACTTACCATTGTTTTACGCTGAGCAGCATCGGCCTCTAATTTTTTTGCCAACTCCATTTCGTAAATACGAGAACGCAATACTTTCATGGCTTTGTCTTTGTTTTTATGTTGAGATTTTTGATCCTGACATTGAGCCACAATTCCTGTAGGAATGTGTGTTAAACGAACTGCAGAATACGTAGTGTTTACCGACTGACCTCCAGGCCCTGAAGAACAAAAGTAATCCACACGCACATCTGCATTGTTAATTTCTACATCAAATTCTTCAGCTTCTGGCAATACCATTACCGTTGCTGCAGACGTATGTACACGACCTTGGGTTTCTGTTTGCGGTACTCTTTGCACACGGTGCACTCCTGATTCAAATTTTAAATCTCCGTACACATCTTCTCCTGTTACACTAAAAATTACTTCTTTAAATCCTCCAGAGGTTCCTTCTGCTATGTCTTCTACTTCGGTTTTCCAGCCTCTTGTAGAAGCATACTTGGTATACATTCTGTACAAATCTCCTGCAAAAATACTTGCCTCATCCCCTCCTGTACCTGCACGAATCTCTACAATAACGTTTTTAGCATCTTCTGGATCTTTGGGTATTAGCATAAATTTAATTTCCTCTTCTAACTGAGGTAATTTCTCGTTGGCTTCTTCCATTTCCATTTTTGCCATCTCTACCATTTCTGCATCAGAACCATCGGCAATAATTTCTTTGGCTTCTTCTATATTGGCTAGTAAGCTTTCGTACTCTGTTCCTTTTTTTACAACTTTATTAAGATCTTTAAATTCTTTATTTAGTTTGGCATAACGTTTTTGATCCATAATAACATCTGGCTGGATTATTAAATCTGATACTTCATCAAAACGTTGCTTTACGATCTTTATCTTATCTAACATATTCTGTTTTTTGTAGTGTGCAAAATTACAATTAAAAATTGACATGTTATATATTATTCTATTTGCCAACAAAAAATCAATTCCATAAAAAAATCCCAAAACAAATTGCTTTGGGATTTAGTCGCACTAAATAAACTAAGATGTTAAGCTTATCGTAATCTATCTACAGATTTTACAAGATCTTCGTCTTTCTTTATTGCTTTGTTTGCCATGACTAGCAACACAATGGCAGGAATAGAAAAATACATCCCAATACCCTTCTCAGAAATGGCTGTTTCTCCAGGTAAGTTCATAGATAAATAAATCAATACGCCTAATATATAGAAGTTAAAAAGGATATTTACACGGTTTATTACAAACTGGTTTTGTCTGTTTTTGTAGCTAAAAACAGCTATTAAACACAAAATTGCAGAGGCTACGTGAACAAATCCTAGAGATTTTATAATTGTTGATGTATTAGAAAATGTATGGGGCAAGTTTAATGGTTCTCCTAAATTTAATTCAAAAAACGGCACAAAAAAAGGAAGCACTCCTACAAACAAGAAAGCTATGAATAAATACAATGTTTGAATTCTTTGAATCATTTTTTTCTAATAACGATCACAAATTTACACTTTCTTTTTATTATTAAAGACTTTGTCAGATAAAAAAAAAGCTATATTTGTCTCGGCTTAATTAAGCTTTTATAGCACAAACACTTACATGCTACCTTTTTTTCAACAAAGAAACAAACACATAATTTATCTCTTTTAAATTCATCAAAATATAAATTCAATTTTAAGAGAATTTTATAATTTAATTCACTTTATACATTTTACATGTTAGAAATTTCTCAGTTAAAAGCTAAAACGCTTGCAGATTTGCACGAGATTGCAAAAACTATTGGATTAAAAAAAGTCAGTCAATTAAAAAAACAAGATTTAATATACCGAATCTTAGACGAACAAGCTGCCCATACAGCATCAAACCAGGAAAAAGCAACGACTTCTAACGACACTCCTCCTGCTAAAGAAGAAAAAAAAGAACCTGAAAAACCTGCAACCAAAAGAACACGCGCTAGAGTTGCAAAAAAGGAAGCTACTGCAACTGAAGAAAACAAAAACGATACAGTAAACACACCTGCTAACAAACCTAAAAGGAGAGTTAGCAAACCGAATCCTCCACAAGCAGAAAGCCCTAGTAATGTAGAAAAAGAGGAAGCAAAAACCACTAACGATTCTAAAAGTTCAAACCACAAGAACAACCAAAACAACAATCACCGTAAAAACACTGCTAGAAACAACAAAAATAACAAAGGTAAAAGTTTAAAAGACCCTAATTACGAGTTTGATGGAATTATAGAAAGTGAAGGAGTTTTAGAAATGATGCCAGACGGTTATGGTTTTCTAAGATCTTCGGACTACAACTACCTTTCTTCTCCTGATGATATTTATGTTTCTCAATCTCAAATTAAATTGTTTGGATTAAAAACAGGAGACACTGTAAAAGGAAATGTTAGACCTCCCAAAGAAGGAGAAAAGTATTTTCCATTGATTCGTGTTTCTAAAATCAACGGGCTATCGCCTAAAGAAGTTAGAGACCGTGTTTCTTTTGAGCACCTAACCCCTTTGTTTCCTGATGAAAAATTTAAACTTTCTAATGGAAAAAGCTCTTTATCTACAAGAATCATTGATTTATTTGCTCCTATAGGTAAAGGACAACGTGGTATGATTGTAGCACAGCCCAAAACAGGTAAAACAATGCTCCTAAAAGACATTGCCAATGCAATTGCCAAAAATCATCCTGAAGTTTACCAGTTGGTATTGTTAATTGACGAAAGACCTGAAGAAGTAACCGATATGCAACGTAGCGTAAGAGGCGAAGTAGTAGCATCTACCTTTGACGAACCTGCCGAAAAACACGTAAAAGTTGCCAACATTGTTTTAGAAAAAGCCAAGCGTTTGGTAGAATGCGGACATGATGTTGTAATCCTCTTAGACTCCATCACCCGTTTGGCTAGAGCTTACAACACTGTTGCCCCTGCATCAGGTAAAATTTTATCAGGAGGTATTGATGCCAACGCATTACACAAACCTAAACGTTTTTTTGGTGCTGCCAGAAATATTGAAGGAGGTGGTTCTTTAAGTATTATTGCCACAGCCTTAACAGAAACAGGTTCAAAAATGGATGAAGTTATTTTTGAAGAATTTAAAGGTACTGGAAATATGGAACTTCAACTAGAAAGAAACATTGCTAACCGAAGAATTTACCCTGCTATCGACTTGATAAAATCTAGTACTCGTAGAGACGATTTATTATTAGACGACAAGACTGTACAACGCATGTGGGTATTGCGAAAATACTTGGCAGACATGAATCCTGTAGAAGCCATGGAGTTTATAAGAGACCGTATTAAAACATCCATTAACAACGAAGAGTTTTTAATTTCTATGAATGGATAAAATAACATAAAACAACAACAAACTAAGACACAACTCTACGTTGTGTCTTTTTTTATGCCCTCAACAATAACTAGATATGACATTTGTTCTGTTTGTTTAGATATTTGTTCCGTTCACTAAACCCCAATATGTCGTACATTTAATTCATTAACTATAAAACTTTTAACACATGAAAAAAATTACTTTATTTATTGCGTTTTTACTAACAACATTGTTTGTAAACGCACAAACTACTATTAGCATTACCGACATTAATGGTTCTACAGTTGCAGATTATTTTACTGCAAACCCTAACTTAGACAGTGGTACAGTACTAAACATAACCGTTGAATACAAGGATGTAGTAGCTGGAACCGACAATCTTGTTATTAGATTATTAAATAACTGGGCTGAAATAGCAGGCACCAAACAAACACAAACTGTTGCAAGCAGCACTACAGCTGCTACTACAACTTTTTCCATTACAATACCTTCTATTAATCCTGGAATTGACCCTGCAAGAATTCAAGTTCGTGCTTCTAAAATAGGAGGTGGATTTCAAAATCACGCACCAGCTACCTTTGCTATCAACGCAGACGAAAGCGTAGAGGTTAGTGCTGAAGCTACAATCTCTACTATAAACAGCGTTTCTCCTTCAAATTACCATACTAGCATAGGTGGTTCAGGAGCAAGCACTAATGGTGTAATCACAGAAGGAACTACACTTAGCTTTGGCGTAAACTTTACAGCATTAAAAAAAGATCCTGCTAGAGATAATCTTGACCTAAGAGTGAGATTTCTTACAAACGGATACGCTACTATTCCTGAAATTCCAGAGGGAACAACTACAGTAACAAATAGTGCTACAGAACAATCTACTACAGTTAGTTTAACTATTCCAGATATTTCTGAAAGCATTATCGGAGCAAGAATACAAGTAGTTGCTTATGGCTACAACGGAAGTGAAGATGCTACAATATTTAGTTATGTTAGTCCAGAACTTTTTGATATAGATGCTACTACTTTATCTACTAGTAAACTTGTTTTAGAAGGAGTTACTGTAAACGCTAACTCAATTTCTTTTAATACAGAACATGCAAACGATAGTTACACAATTTACAACATTATTGGGCAATCTATCAAAGCAGGAAAAGTAGAGAGCCAAGTAAACATTGCTGACTTAGCAAATGGAGTTTACATCTTAACAACAGACAAGGGTTCCTTAAAATTTGTAAAATAACACACAATTTTTACGCATTTTTTTTGAACTAAGACTTATAAAACTGCTAGTTTCCATGGAGACTAGCAGTTTTTTAATACACTTTCTTATGGTTTTTAACAGCAAAACCTATTTTTTTTCAACACTTATAATACATACTGATTCTAAATAACCTAATCAACTACAAAACAAGCATTTATGCCAAAGTGCTGAAAAATAGCTTTTAAGCATGATTTAGAACTCAAAAAAAACAAGTATCAAAAATTATCACATTATCAATATCAAAACTTGTTTTTTAAGAATTTCACAACAATCAAAAGATTATTCAAAAACAAAGTCATACATAATGATACTTTGTTTGTAATTCATATATAAATGCGTAATTTTGTAACCCTATATTTTTAGAATATGATACAAAAACAAGGACTTTATTTACCAGAATTTGAGCATGAGAACTGTGGTGCTGGTTTTATCTGTAACCTTAAAGGTGAAAAAACCAACCAAATTATCCACGATGCCTTAGAAATCTTAGTGAAATTGGAACACCGTGGTGGTGTTAGTGCAGATGGAAGAACAGGAGATGGTGCTGGGCTGCTTATTGACATTCCTCACGACTACTTTAAAAGAGTATGTGACTTTAACCTACCTGAAGCAAGACAATATGCTGTAGGGATGGTTTTTTTGCCAAAAAAACAAAATCAATATCAGTTCTGTAAATCAGAATTCGAAAAAGAAATTAAAGCACAAGGTTTAGAAATTTTAGGATGGAGAACAGTTCCTGTAGATTCTACTCAATTAGGAGAAATAGCTTTGGCTTCTGAACCAAATATCGAGCAAATTTTTATTGCACAAGGAGGTTTAGAAGAAAATATTTTTAGAGCTAAATTATATGCTGCTCGTAAAATTACAGAGCATACTATCAGAAACTCTAAAATGTCTGAAGCTGACTATTTCTATCTACCAAGTTTATCAAACACTACACTTATCTACAAAGGTATTATTATGCCTGAGGATATTGGTCCTTACTACACGGACTTACAACAACCCGATTTGGTAACAAGATTGGCTTTGGTACACCAACGTTTCTCTACCAACACTATGCCTGCTTGGGAATTGGCTCAACCTTTTAGATTCTTGTGTCAAAATGGTGAAATCAATACCCTAAGAGGTAATGTATCTAGAATGCGTGTTCGCGAAGAAATTATGAAGTCTGGAGTTTTTGGTGATCAAATTGAAAAATTATTCCCAATTATTTTACCAGGAAAATCAGATTCAGCTTCGATGGATATGTCTGTTGAATTGTTGACCTTAACAGGGCGTTCATTACCAGAAGTTATGATGATGACCATTCCTGAAGCATGGGAAAAACATGCAACCATGTCTGAAGATAGAAAAGCATTCTACGAATACAATTCTTGTATTATGGAGCCTTGGGATGGGCCTGCATCGGTTCCTTTTACAGATGGTGACTATGTAGGTGCCTTATTAGACCGTAACGGATTAAGACCTTCTCGTTACACGGTTACAAAGAGCGGAAAATTAATCATGTCATCGGAAGTAGGAGTAGTAGACATTGCCCCCTCTGATATTCAATCTCACGGACGTTTAGAGCCTGGAAAAATGTTCTTGGTAGACATGAACGAAGGTAGAATTATTGATGATGAAGAAATAAAAAATAAAATTGTTTCTGAAAGACCCTATAAAAAATGGTTAAAAGAAAACAGTTTACAGTTAAGAAACGTACCAAACAACAACGAGGCTTGCCCTATTGAAACCCTAGACTTAAAAACTAGACAACGTTTGTACAACTACACTATTGAAGATATTCAGGAGGTAATTGTACCAATGGCTCAGGATGGAAAAGAAGCCTTAGGTTCTATGGGTATTGACACTCCTATGGCTGTATTATCGGACAAACCTCAATTGATCTCTAATTACTTTAAGCAATTGTTTGCTCAGGTTACCAATCCACCTTTGGATGGAATTAGAGAGGAAGTGGTAACTGATATCAGTTTGGCTTTAGGTCACGATAAAAATATTTTTGACATCACACCAGAACAATGTCATAAATTAAGAATTCAGAATCCTGTTATTTCTAACAACGATTTAGAAAAAATACGTCACATAGAAGTAGAAGGATTTAAAGCAGCAACCATTCAGATTTTATACGATAAAGAAAAAGGAATGAATGGTTTAGAGGATGCCTTAGAAACCATTATTACTCAAATATCTAAAAAAGTAGATAATGGAGTAAACATCATTATCTTATCTGATAGAGGTGCTAAAAAAGGAATGGCTCCTATTCCTGCATTGTTAGCTTGTTCTTATGTTCATCACCAAATGAACCGTTTGCGTAAGCGTTCTTACTTTGATATTGTTATTGAATCTGCAGAACCTCGTGAACCACATCATTTTGCCACTTTATTTGGATACGGTGCATCGGCTATTAACCCTTACATGGTAAACGAAATTATTCGTCAACAAGTAAAAGAAGGATTTATTAAGCTAGATGAACAAAAAGCTGTTGATAACTTTAACAAAGCAATTGGTAAAGGAATCTTAAAGATTATGAACAAAATAGGAATCTCTACACTACATTCGTACAGAGGTTCTCAAATTTTTGAGATTGTTGGTTTCAATTCAGAATTTGTTAATAAATACTTCCCGTACACTGCATCTAGAATTGAAGGTATTGGATTGTATGAAATTGAAAAAGAAATCA
This sequence comes from Ochrovirga pacifica, assembly GCF_000220525.1. GTDB lineage: Bacteria > Bacteroidota > Bacteroidia > Flavobacteriales > Flavobacteriaceae > Ochrovirga > Ochrovirga pacifica. Next base: position 157,484 of record NZ_AFPK01000026.1, read on the forward strand.
ACGAAAGATACAAATACGCATATCCTGATACTTACATCGACAAACGTTTAGGACTAAACATTGGAGGTGATTACAGATGGAGACGTAATGGTGAACGTCATATTTTTAATCCTACTACAGTTGCTAAATTGCAACAAGCAGTAAGGTTAAGTGATCAAAAATCTTATGATGTTTATAAAAATGCAATCAACAAACAATCTAAAAACTTGTTGACCATTCGTGGATTGTTTGAGTTTAACAACTTAGACCCTATTCCATTAGATGAAGTAGAACCATGGACAGAAATTGTTAAACGTTTTAAAACGGGAGCAATGTCTTATGGATCTATTTCTCGTGAAGCCCACGAAAACTTAGCAATAGCTATGAACCGTTTGGGAGGAAAGTCTAACTCTGGAGAAGGAGGAGAAGACAGAAGACGTTTCCAACCAGATGCAAACGGAGACAATAAAAACTCAGCAATTAAACAAGTTGCTTCTGGTCGTTTTGGAGTTACTTCTCACTATTTAAGTTCTGCCAAAGAGATTCAGATAAAAATGGCTCAAGGAGCAAAACCTGGAGAAGGAGGACAATTACCAGGACAAAAAGTATTGCCTTGGATTGCCGATGCTCGTAACTCGACTCCTTTTGTAGGATTGATTTCACCACCACCTCACCACGATATTTACTCTATTGAAGATTTAGCACAGCTAATTTATGACTTAAAGAATGCCAATAGAGAAGCTAGAATCAATGTAAAATTGGTGTCAGAAGTTGGAGTAGGAACGATTGCTGCCGGAGTTTCTAAAGCAAAAGCTGATGTAGTATTGATTTCTGGTTATGACGGAGGTACTGGAGCTTCTCCATTAACTTCATTAAAACACGCTGGTTTACCATGGGAACTTGGATTGGCTGAAGCACAACAAACATTAGTTTTGAACAACTTACGTTCTCGTATTGTTGTAGAATGTGATGGTCAGTTAAAAACAGGACGTGATGTTGCTATTGCCGCTTTATTAGGTGCTGAAGAATTTGGATTTGCAACTGCTCCGTTGGTAGCTTCTGGATGTATTATGATGCGTAAGTGTCACTTAAACACTTGTCCAGTAGGGATTGCTACTCAAGATAAAGAATTACGTAAAAACTTTAAGGGTACCCCAGAACACGTCATCAACTTCTTCTATTATGTTGCCAATGAGTTAAGAGAAATCATGGCTCAATTAGGATTCCGTACTATGGATGAAATGATTGGTCAAACTCAAAAAATAAATGCGAACAAGGCTATTGAGCATTACAAAGCTAAAGGATTGGACTTGTCTGCTATTTTACATCAACCAGCAGGGTATAGTGACTTACCTGTAAAAAATACAGAACAACAAGATCACAACCTAGACAATGTATTAGACTTCGAAATATTAAAAGATGCTCACCCTGCAATCTACAGAAAAGAAGAAACTACCTTAACTTACAATATTAAAAATACAGACCGATCTGTAGGAGCTATTGTATCAAACGAAATTTCTAAAATTTACGGTCACCTAGGATTGCCAGAAGACACTCTAAACTTAAACTTTACAGGTTCTGCAGGGCAAAGTTTAGGAGCTTTTGGTGCTCATGGAATTACCTACACTGTAGAAGGAAACACAAACGATTATTTAGGTAAAGGACTTTCAGGAGGAAAAATTATTGTTAAAAAACCTGCACAAGCAGACTTTATAGCCGAGGAAAACATTATTGTAGGAAACGTTTGTTTGTTTGGAGCTGTAAAAGGTGAAGCTTTCATAAACGGTATCGCAGGAGAACGTTTTGCGGTACGTAATTCTGGAGCTACTGCCGTTGTAGAAGGAGTTGGAGACCATGGATGTGAATACATGACAGGAGGTAGAATTGTGGTTTTAGGAAAAACAGGAAGAAACTTTGCTGCAGGTATGAGTGGTGGTTACGCGTATGTATTAAATGAATCTGGACAATTTACCAACGGATTGTGTAATGAAGAAACCATTGATTTTGATCCAATTACAGAAGAAGATGCTGCAGAATTAAAAGGATTGATCCAAAAACACGTAGCTTATACAGGAAGTAACAAAGGAAAGCAATTACTTGCTGACTGGGATAATAATTTAAAAACGTTTGTAAAAGTAATGCCTAAAGAATACAAAGTGGCTTTAGAAAGAATTGCAAACGAAGAACCAATGGTTGAAGAATTAGTTTAATTGGTATATCGTAAATAGTACACAGTTATTAATACTTTGTACTATTTACTTTGTACTTAGTACTAGTTAAAAACTCATAAAGATAATAATATGGGAAAAGTTACAGGATTTAAAGAATTCGAAAGAAAAGACGAATCGTACAAAGCCGTAGAAGAGCGTGTACAACATTATAAAGAATTTACAGTTTCGTTAAGTGAAGCTGAAATAACAGAACAAGGATCTCGTTGTATGGATTGTGGAATTCCTTTTTGCCACAGTGGTTGTCCTTTAGGAAACTTAATTCCAGATTTTAACCACATGGTGCATCAAGGAGAATGGCAAAAAGCTTCATTGATTTTACATTCTACCAACAACTTCCCAGAGTTTACAGGAAGATTGTGTCCAGCACCTTGTGAAAAATCATGTGTATTAGGAATTATTGAAGATCCTATTTCAATAGAAAACATCGAAAAGAACATTGTTGAACGTGCTTTTAAAGAAGGATGGATCAAACCACAAGTACCTAAAAATAGAACTGGAAAAACGGTTGCTGTAGTAGGTTCTGGACCAGCTGGTTTGGCTGCAGCTCAGCAATTGAACAGAGCTGGACATTTGGTTACTGTTTTTGAAAGAGATGATGAAATCGGAGGATTGTTACGTTATGGTATTCCAAACTTTAAAATGGAAAAACACATTATTGATAGACGTGTTGCCATCTTAGAGGCTGAAGGAATTACTTTTAGAGTAAATGCCAATGTAGGTAAAAATGTATCTGTAGAAGAGCTGAAAGCTTTTGATGCAGTAGTTTTGGCAGGAGGAGCTACCGAAAGACGTTCTTTACCAACTCCTGGAATTGATGCCGATGGAGTGGTACAAGCAATGCACTTCTTAACACAGCAAACCAAAGTTGTTTTAGGTAAAGAAGTAAAAGATCAAGTATTAGCCACAGACAAACACGTAATTGTAATTGGTGGTGGTGATACAGGTTCTGACTGTGTAGGTACTTCTAACCGTCAGGGAGCTAAATCGGTTACCAACTTTGAAATTATGCCAAAACCTCCTGGTCATCGTTCGCCATCTACCCCGTGGCCATACTGGCCACTACAACTAAAAACATCTACTTCTCATAAAGAAGGATGTGAGCGTAATTGGTTGATTAATACGAAGGAATTTGTAAAAGATGAAAACGGAAAATTAATAGCCTTAAAAACGGTAAATGTAGAATGGGAAATGGTTCCTGGACAACGTCCTAAACTAATTGAAGTTGAAGGAACCGAAAAAACTTGGCCTTGTGATTTAGCCTTGTTGGCTTTAGGGTTTACAGGTCCAGAAAATTATTTAGCAGACCAGTTAGGAATAGAAAAAGATGCTCGTTCTAACTACAAGGCTGAATATGGTAAGTACCAAACCAATGTACCTAATATTTTTGCAGCTGGAGATATGCGTAGAGGACAGTCTTTAATTGTCTGGGCAATTTCTGAAGGTAGAGAATGTGCTAGACAAGTAGATACTTTCTTAATGGGTAAATCTGATTTACCAACCAAAAATGCTGAGGGTGATTTGGTAGGAATTCAATAAAAAATAATCTTTATCATATAAACCAAANA
>NZ_AFPK01000025.1 GCF_000220525.1 Ochrovirga pacifica
TTTTTTTATAAGGACTCTATATTTAGAAAGGTCTTGTTTCTGTAAACTCAACAATCTCTTCTTTTATGTTTTGTAAATAGTCTATATCATCAAAACCATTTAACATATTTCCTTTTTTGTACCCGTTGATATCAAAAGTTTCAGACTCTCCTGTTGATACTAAAGTTACCGTTTGATTTGGCAAATCAACTTTGATTTCAGTTTTAGGATCGGCCTCAATCGCTTTAAACAACTTGTCTGCAAACTCAGCAGAAACCTGAACTGGCAATACACCAACGTTTAAACAGTTGTTTTTAAAAATATCTGCAAAAGCTGATGAGATAACACATCTTAACCCAAAATCGTACACAGACCAAGCTGCGTGCTCTCTAGAAGATCCCGAACCAAAGTTACGTCCTCCTACTAAAATTTTAGACCCTGCATATTTTGGATCATTTAAAGGAAAATCTGCAATAGGATTTCCTTCAGAATCGAATCTCCAGTCACGAAAAAAGTTAATGTCAAAATCTTTACGTTCAGTAGCTTTTAAAAAACGAGCAGGAATAATTTGATCCGTATCTACATTTTCTATTGGTAACGGATATGCTGTACTTGTTAATACTTCAAATTTATCGTAAGCCATAATGTTGTCAATATTAAATTTTAAGATATTAGACATCAAAATTTTTAATATCTAATATCTGTGCTATTGTATTTTATTAAACTAATAATGTTCTTGGATCTGTCACTACACCTTCTACAGCAGTAGCAGCAGCTACTAACGGAGAAGCTAACAACGTTCTTGAACCTGGTCCTTGACGTCCTTCGAAATTACGGTTTGATGTAGAAACTGCTAATTTCCCCGCAGGAATTTTATCATCATTCATTGCCAAACAAGCAGAACATCCTGGTTCTCTTAACACAAACCCAGCATCTTCTATAATTTTATCCAATCCTTCTTCTTTAATTTGGTCTACAACTTTGTGTGAACCAGGCACTAACCAAGCAGTAATATTTTCTGCTTTTTTACGCCCTTCGATAATTGAACAAAAAGCTCTAAAATCTTCAATACGTCCGTTGGTACAAGACCCTAAGAATACGTAATCTACTGGCTTACCAATCATGTCTTCTCCTTCATTAAACTTCATGTACCCCAAAGATTTTTTGTAGGTTTCAACTCCACCTTCTACCTCTTCGGCTTTTGGAATAGATTTGGTTACCCCCATTCCCATTCCAGGGTTGGTACCATAAGTAATCATTGGTTCTATATCTGCTGCATCGTAATTAAACTCCACGTCAAACTCAGCTCCTTCATCTGTTTTTAACGTTTTCCAATATTCCATTGCCTTATCCCAATCGGCTCCTTTTGGTGTATGTTTACGACCTTGAATGTACTCAAATGTTTTTTCATCTGGAGCAATCATACCACCACGTGCCCCCATTTCAATAGACAAGTTACATACAGTCATACGTCCTTCCATAGTCATTTCTTCAAACACATTTCCTGCATACTCTACAAAATATCCTGTAGCTCCCGAAGTGGTTTGTTTAGAAATAATATACAAAGCCACATCTTTTGGTGTAACACCAAAACCTAATTTACCATTTACGTTGATACGCATTTTTTTAGGCTTAGGCTGCATAATACATTGAGAAGACAGCACCATCTCTACTTCCGAAGTACCAATACCAAAGGCTATAGCACCAAAAGCACCGTGTGTAGAAGTATGAGAATCTCCACATACGATAGTAGATCCTGGTAATGTAATTCCGTTTTCTGGCCCTACAATATGTACAATACCATTGTTTCTATGTCCTAATCCCCAGTGAGAAATTCCATATTTTGCTGCGTTGTTGGCCAAAGCCTCTAACTGATTTGCCGATAAAGGATCTGCTACAGGTAAATGTTGATTCCAAGTAGGTGTGTTGTGATCTGCAGTAGCAAACGTACGCTCTGGATACATCACTCCAATTCCTCTTTGTTTTAAACCTACAAAAGCTACTGGACTAGTTACTTCATGAATAAAATGACGGTCAATATAGAATACATCGGGTCCATCTTCAATTTTACGTACCACGTGCGAATCCCATACTTTGTCAAATAATGTTGTTGCCATATTGTTTCCGACTTAATAAAAAATTTGTTTTTGTTTTGATTGTAACTCAATAAATTACAGGTTCGCAAAATTATAAAAAAAGTACCTTAACCCACATAAGAATCTTAATTTTTATTACGATGCCCAACGCCTATTTTCTTAAAAAACACATAGTATTTTACTATGATCAAGGGCTTAAATTTGTATTTTAGCCACAAAACTTATTTGCCATGAAATACCTAAATTGTTCGCATTGTAAACACCAAAACCCTTTACAGTCTGAGTACCAAATTTTTTGCAACAATTGCGGTAAAAAATTAGAAAACAACTTTAAAAACTGGCAAAAAAAATTCCCAAATAAGACTTTTGAAGATTTTCAAAATGAAATTGGAACAACGCAAAGAGCTACTAAACCCAAAAAGAAAAAATTATCGGTAAAAAATATTTTGCAAATAAGTTTTGTAATTGTGTTTTTTATTATTGGTTCTATTTATGGAAAACAAGTGGCTCCAAAATTGTACACCTTTTTTTACGACCTGGCATACCCTGCTTCTGAGTTGTTGCAAAAAGATTGGGATCGTCAATATTTTTTAAATAAAGAGATCTCTTTTGAATCTCCTTATTTATTAAAAAGTGATTTAACCGCCTCTGTTTCTTCGGAATTAGATGAAAACACCAAAAAATTAATTGATCAATTTGAGACCTACAGTCATCTTGAAGGGGATCGATATGCCATTATGCTAATGACGATAAAATATAAATCCGTTGTACCCGAAATCAATCTAAAAGGTGCGGCTGATGGTGGTATTTTGCAAATGATGCAAAAGTTAAACGGACAAGAATTGGTATATAATGATGATAAAAAAGCAATAGATCACTACCCCGCACTAATCAGAAAAGGAACTTTTGTTAGTGAGGGGAATGCAATTTACTTTAAGATGTTTGTTAGCGTGTTAAACGACAATCAAATGGTATGTTTGATAAATTCTTGGATTGGAAAAAATGAAGATTATGAATTGCTAACCGACCGAATTATTGATTCTGTTGAACTTCGTTAAGGTTCCAGATTTCAAAAGAATCAAACACTTGTACTCTTTTCCACAAATGTCCCGCTTCGTTTACAAAATCTTGATGAGGCTGTTCTGTTTGATACAAGTCATGTTGTTCCTTATTGTTAAAAGCTACCATTAAACTAAATGTATAACTGTTATCTACAACTGCTCTAGAGGTTTGTGCAGGTTGTGATACTATGGTATTACCTGCGTAGGTACTTAAGTCTAAAAACTTTTTTAGAGAAGCTAAAAACAGTTCTTTTTCTTCTTCACTATCAGGGTTGTTTAGCCAAAAATAAACATTGTGATAAAATTTCTTATTCTCCATAACTTTACATTTAAATCACAAATATAGCAATGAAAGTGAATTACGAAGAACAAATATTTAAAAAAACTAACTTCCCGATACTACAATCACAATTTCCCCTTTAGGTTGTTTTTCTGAGTAGTATGCAATTAACTCTTGTAACGTTCCTCTTTGTGTTTCTTCAAATAACTTGGTCAATTCTCTAGAAACAGAGGCTTGCCTTTCTATACCCAGGTACTCAGACAAATGGGTTAAGGTTTTTACCAATTTATGCGGTGACTCGTACAAAATAATTGTTCTAGTTTCTTCAGCCAAAGCCAACAAGCGAGTTTGCCTTCCCTTTTTTACAGGTAAAAATCCCTCAAAAACAAACTTATCATTTGGCAAACCACTATTAACCAAAGCAGGCACAAAAGCAGTTGCTCCAGGCAAACATTCTACTTCAATCCCTTCTTGTATGCAAGCTCTTGTTAGTAAAAATCCAGGATCGGAAATTGCAGGCGTTCCAGCATCAGAAATTAATGCTATTGTACTTCCTGACTTTATTTTTTGAACAATAGTATCTACCGTTCTGTGTTCGTTATGCATATGGTGACTTTGCATTTGAGTGGTTATTTCATAATGCTTCATCAACTTTCCGCTGGTTCGTGTATCTTCAGCCAACACCAAATCTACTTCCTTTAAAACTTTAATAGCTCTAAAGGTCATATCTTCTAAATTTCCAATGGGTGTTGGTACTAAATATAGTTTCATAATTATTAGCTTAGGATACTTGTTATCTATTGGCTTTTAGCTAACTGCTAATAACCAATTATACCTGCTACAACGTAAAATTTTCTAATACATCTGCTATTTTACGATTGTCTGATAATTGTGGGATTTTGTTTTGACCTCCAAATTTACCTATCGATTTCATATACTCGTGAAATCCTCCTTTTTGCACCTTGGTGATTACCAACGGTCTTAGAACAGCACCTTCAATCAAATCAAAATAGTAGATATTTTGTTTTTGCATAGCAGCATCAATAGAAGCTGCAAAAGCATCCATATCTTCGGGTTCTTCATCAAACTCGAGAAACCACTCGTGATATGGCAATCCTTCTTTAGGGGTAACCTGAGGTGCAACAGTAAACTCGCTTACAGAGCCTCCATGTTTAGCCAAAGCATCGTTTAAAGCTTTTTCTACCTCTTTACCAATTACATGCTCTCCAAAGGCTGAAATAAAGTGTTTTATTCTTCCTGTAACTTTAATTCTATAAGGCGATACGCTTGTAAACTCTACAGTATCTCCTATGTTGTAACCCCACAAACCAGCTGTAGTGTTTAGAATAATTACATAGTTTACTCCCAAGGCTACTTCACCTATAGAAAGTCTTGGCGGATTTTCATCAAAAAACTGATCAGCAGGAATAAATTCATAAAAAATACCACTATTTAACTGTAACAACATCCCTGGTTCTGATTGAGAATCTTGATAAGCTATAAACCCTTCGGAAGCAGGATAAAGCTCTATGTAATCAATTTTTTTTCCTATCAAACTTTCAAACTTATGTTTGTAAGGTGCAAAATTTACACCTCCGTAAATAAAGAAGTTGAATTTTGGAAATAGTTCTGCTATGGTTTTTCCCGTTTTGGCATGCAAACGCTCAAAATACATTTGCACCCAAGATGGTATTCCACTAATCACAGACATGTCTTGATCTATGGTTTCATCAACAATGGCATCTACCTTGGTTTCCCAGTCTTCAATACAATTGGTTTCCCAACTAGGCAATCTATTTTTTTGCAAATAGCTAGGTACGTAATGTGCTACAATTCCGCTTAATCTTCCCAGCTGTACTCCGTTTAAATCTGTTAAAACAGGGCTTCCTTGTAAAAAAATCATTTTGCCATCTACAAAACTAGCATCTCCGGTTTCGGTTATGTAAAACAGCAATGCATTTCTTGCGGCCTTAATGTGTGTAGGCATTGATTCTTTGGTGATAGGAATGTATTTTGCTCCAGAAGTTGTTCCCGAAGTTTTTGCATAATACAAAGGTCTTCCTTTCCAAAGAACATCAGACTCTCCCTTTACCATTCTATCTACGTAAGCTCGAATTCCTTCATAATCATTAACAGGAACTCGTTCTTTAAAATCTTTATAATTTTGTATTTCATCAAACTGATGATCTTTACCAAAAGCTGTATTTTTAGCATTCTTAATCAAGTATTGAAACACTTTTTCTTGAGTTTCTACTGGGTTGTTGGCCCATTTGTATACTTGTTTTCTTATTGCGTTTGCAAAAGGTATGGCTAATTTTGATTTTATACTCATGCTTTTAAAACTTCATAAAATTTGTAGGGTCTAATGGATATCCATCTTTCCAAATCTCAAAATGCAAATGTGGTCCCGTGCTTAGCTCTCCTGTTGAACCTACATTGGCAATTACCTGCCCCGCTTTTACCAATTCTCCCTGAGACACACTAGTTTTACTGTTATGCTTGTATATAGAAACATAATTTTTGTTATGTAAAACAACAATTACAAAACCTGTTTCCATCGTCCATTCCGAAAAAATAACCATTCCGTCTGCTGTGGCTTTTACAGGGGTATTTTCTTTGGTTACAATATCTACGGCATAGTGTTGAGATTCTGTACTAAACCCCTGACTGATACTTCCATTTACTGGAGTAACAAATACTTGTTCTATTTTTTCATTTTCGTGGCCAAAGATACTAAATCGCTCTTCTCGCTCTACACTTTCTCTAAAAACAGAATCTATTTCAGAACTTTCTAAAAGCTCTAATTCTGAATCCTCAATCACATCATTAGAAGGTTCTGTGTCCACATCAGCAAGAGATTTTAGGGTATCTACATGAAATGAGTAATTCTTTTTCAGTTTTTCTATAGTTTTGTTTCGCTCTTCTAACAACGCATACAAGTTCTTTAGTTTTACTGTTACAGAATCTCCGTTTGCTATACCTACCTGATAAACAGACTCTCCTGTTTTGGTTACATAAGGCAACTCTCCCATTTCTACTGCTACATCTCCTAATAAAACAGGTTTCATAGACTCGGTATAGTTGTTTAATGCATTGATTTTTTGCTGCAAAGTATCCAACTCTGCATTCATTAAAATAGCTTTCTTTTTTAAGTCTGGAGATTCAAAACCTGGAATGTATTCTTTTAGTGAAGTGTAAACAATAAGACAGGAGGTAAAAACAATTAACAAAATGCTAAACACCCCTCCAAACACAAAAACATTAAGACGATTTAATTTAAACGAAAACTTTTCTTCAAAAGAATCTTCGGTAAAAACTACCAAGCGGTATTTCTTTACCCATTTTTGTTTTAATTCTTCTCGTTTTTCCTTGCGTTTCTTTTTCGCCATGGATGCTGTTTTCTGTTTGATTAACGCTCTTTTACCTTGCCAATCTTCTTAAATAACAAAGGTAGTATTATTCTACTTTTTACCTATAAAAATTCATCAAGTCTATATACTCCCAAACAGGAGCAGGCAACAAGTGTTTTACGTATTTTTTTTCGTTGATTGCTTTTCTTATAAAAGTAGAAGAAATCTCTATTCTAGGAGCTTTTACCAAAGTTATTTTTGGATGTTGTACTAAGTCGTTTTCTGCCTTACCATCTGCCACTCTAGGATATACATATACTTGATAATTTTCTAAAATCACTTCGTAATTTTTCCATTTATGAAATGAGTTTAAATTGTCTTCTCCCATGATAATGGAAAACTGATAATTTGGATGTTTTTCAGAAATATGTGCTAAAGTATCTACCGTGTAATTGGGTTGCTTTAACTGAAATTCTATATCTGAAGGAGAAATGTTCTGAAACGACTCTGTAGCTCTATACACCAACTCTAAACGATGATGATTGTCTAATAAGCTCTGCTTTTTTTTATGCGGATTGTGCGGAGTAACAACCATCCAAATTTCATCCAAATCGGAATAGTGCAACAAGTGATTTGCCAAGATTATATGCCCCGTGTGTACGGGGTTAAACGTTCCAAAATACAATCCTATATTTTTCATTACACCAATACTGTTTGAATTCCAGACCACAAGTTTATTCGCTTGTCTATCGCTTGTTTGGAAACCTCCAATACTTCGTTCCATTTTTGACTATCAGACCCACATAAATTCTGAATCATTTGTAGTGCCAATGGCCCGTGCTCATCACCATCTAATTCTATGTGTCGTTCTAAATAGTAAATCAATTTACGATATACTTTTTGATCTTGTTTTTTGGTTTCTTTTACAATCTCTAAAAACATTTCGGGTATTACATCTTCTCTTCCAAAGGTAAAGGCTGCTGCTAGCTTGTGCAAACTTCCTTCTTCTATTAAGGCAAATGTATAATTTACAAATTCTTTTACTGCTGGGGCTACCTCTATCAAATTCAACGCTTGCTGTACTGACACTCCTTGTTCTAAAAAACGGATAAAAGCTTTAATTTTTGTGGTGTCTGCCCCTACTTCATTCATTGCATCTAGATACATTTCAAAATGACTTTTAGCAATCCCTTCTTCATTAATATCGGTTTCCTCTCCGTGTACAATTTCGTTGATAAATCTTGCGGACACTGTATCTTTTACCGGAATCCAAACGTTAGACACACAAGTTAATTGTATTTGCAAAGCTTTTAATAACGACATAAAATCCCATACAGCAAACACATGGCTTTCCATAAACTGTCTTACATCGTCTATATTATTTAAGTCTTTATAAAGACTATGAGAGTTCAGCTCGTCTATTGCTAAACGAATTTCTTTTTTTACTTCATCAATCATACGTAGGGGTAATTTCTAATTTATAAACTTTTGCACCAGTTGGTAGGCATCTTGTTTGGCTTGTTCTAAATCGTTATTTACCAATATGGTGTCAAACTTTTCTGCATACCCAAATTCTTGTGCTGCTTTGGCTACTCTCATTTGAATCTTTTCTTCTGTTTCTGTAGCTCTTGACCTCAATCTTCGTTCCATTTCTTGCAGTGACGGTGGTTTCACAAAAATTGCCAATGTTTCTTCTGGAAATTGTTTTTTTATGTTTAACCCCCCAACCACATCAATATCAAAAATTACGTGTTTTCCTTCAGACCAAATTCTATCAATTTCTGACTTTAGCGTTCCGTAAAAATTATCTTTATATACTTCTTCCCACTCTAAAAAAGCTTCTTGATTTACTTTTTCTCTAAACTCATCAGCTGAAATAAAGTAATAGTCTTTGCCATCAATTTCACCTACACGTGGACTTCTAGAAGCTGCTGATACAGAAAAGTCTAAAGGCAAATCAGTTTCGTTTAATAAATATTTTGCGATGGTTGTTTTTCCTGATCCAGAAGGTGCCGAAAACACAATTAGTTTACCTGTTGCCATTACAATACGTTTAATATTTGCTCTTTAATTTTTTCCAACTCGTTTTTCATTTGCACTACAATTTGTTGCATGGGTGCATAGTTAGACTTAGATCCTGTTGTATTGATTTCCCTTCCTATTTCTTGAATGATAAACCCAAGTTTTTTTCCATCGGAAATAGGATGATTTAATTCTTTTAAAAAATATTCTAAGTGATTTGCCAAACGTACTTTTTCTTCGTTGATGTCTAATTTTTCTAAGTAATAAATTAGTTCTTGCTCAAACCTGTTTTCATCTACATTTACAGACAAATCATCAATAGCTTTTCTTAATTTTATTTTTACCGCATCCATTCGATCCTGATCGTGCAAATCAACCTCTTTAGATAGGTTTTGGATGTTTAAAATTCGTTCCCTAAAATCAACTTCTAAAGATTTTGCTTCGTCTTTTCTAAACTGAATTAATTCTTGAATGGCATGTTGAATTCCCACTTCAATTTCTGCCCATTCTGCAGGATCCAATTCTTCTCTTTCAGTTTTTAATGTGTCGGGTAACTTTAATGCCATATCTAACAAAACTACATCAGACCCATTGGCAATTTCTTTTAGTTGCTTCATATAATCTGCCACCACTCCTGTATTAATAGTAGTCTGAGAGACATCGGCTGTCATTTCTACAAACAACGAAAAATCTACCTTTCCTCTCACCACCTTTTCTGCGATTTTTTTTCTAACCTCTATTTCTTTTTCTTTATAGTATGGGGGAATTCGAACACTTAAATCTAGATTTTTGCTATTTAAAGATTTAACCTCTATCGTAATTTTTTTTGTAGGCAACTGCACAATGCTTTTACCATACCCTGTCATAGACTGTATCATGTATCAAAAAATTGAGAGGACAAAAGTACAGATTTTAAATGTGGATTGGTAACCTTTCAAAAATAACTATCTTGCACGCATGCAAAGCTTAAAAAATATACTAGTAATTCGCTTGTCTGCCATGGGTGATGTGGCTATGACTGTCCCCATAATTCTTACATTATTAGAGCAACATCCACACTTAAAAATCACCTTGGTATCCAAACCTTTTTTTAAACCTATTTTTGCAGAAATAGAACGTGTAGACTTTATAGAAGCCGATGTTAAAAAAGAACACAAAGGAATGGCTGGCTTGTACAAATTATACCGCCAATTAAAAACCAAAGAGATAGCAGCTGTGGCAGATTTGCACGACGTATTACGTTCTAAAATATTACGCTTTTATTTTAAAACCAACATGATTCCTGTTGCGTTTATCAACAAAGGAAGAGCTGAGAAAAAAAAACTAACCCAGCCAAACAACAACTTTTTTAAGCCTTTAAAAACTACACACCAACGTTATGCAGATGTGTTTCAAAAACTAGGTTTCTTTATAGACTTAAAGAAACCTGTATTTTTAACTCCAAAAAAATTAACATCGTCTTCTAAAGATCGAATTGAATACTTATCTGATGATAAGCTAATTGGAATAGCTCCATTTGCTGCACACGAGGGTAAAAAATACCCCATTCATTTAATGGAAAAAGTTATTGCAGAATTAAGCTATTCTTACAAAATTCTTTTGTTTGGAGGAGGACAAGAAGAAGTAACCATTCTATCTGCTTTGGCCAAAAAACACTCCCATACCTATTGCATTGCAGGAGCTGTAACGTTAGAAGAAGAATTGAGTTATATAAGCAACCTATCTGCAATGATTAGCATGGATAGTGGAAATGGACATTTTGCTGCCATGTTTGGTATTCCCACCATTACACTGTGGGGAGTTACCCATCCGTTTGCAGGATTTGCTCCTTTTTTACAACAGGAACTTTGCCTTTGTTCAGACAGAGAAAAATTTCCTTTAATTCCCACTTCTATTTACGGAAATAAAGTACCAGACGGATATCAAAACGCAATGCAAACCATTCACCCTAAACAAATTATAGAAAAAGTAAAAAGTGTGGTAGATTGATTTATAAACAAATTTGTTAATAAACTTTACTGTTTTTTGGTATTCATTCTTTTTCAAATCTTTATTTTTGAACTCAACAAATAAATGAAGAGTATGCAAGTATCAGGAAAAATTAAATTGATCAACGAGACACAGACATTTGGAGCTAGTGGATTTAGAAAAAGAGAGTTGGTTTTAACCACGGATGAGCAATATCCGCAAATGTTATTGATAGAGTTTGTACAAGACAAAGTAGATATTTTAGACAATTACCAAGTAGGACAAGATGTAACTATTTCTATTAACTTAAGAGGTAGAGAGTGGATTAACCCAGAAGGTGTGGCTAAATACTTTAACTCTATAACAGGATGGAGAATAGAAGCAAGTGCTGCAGCAGTTCCTCAACAAGGGCAAGCACCCAAAAGTTTTGAAACAACTTCAATTGCACAAAACGAAGAGCCAGACGATTTACCATTTTAATCGTTACTTATTACATATTACAAACGCTTTTGACATTACCTTATGTCAAAAGCGTTTTTTAGTTTTGATTCATGTATTTTTTAGATCCAAACTCTTATCAATTTCCCGATCCAAGATTGGCCAATGCTGATGACATTCTTGCCATTGGAGGAGACTTAAGTCCAAAACGATTGATCCATGCTTATCAGCATGGAATTTTCCCTTGGTTTAACGAAGGAGATCCCATAATTTGGTACAGCCCAGCATGGAGAATGGTATTAGACCCTAGACATTACAAGCCTTCTAAAAGCTTGCAACAGTTGATTAAAAAAAATCATTTTCACATCACTTACAATCAACATTTTAAAGAAGTTATTACTCAATGCAAAACCATTTCTAGAAATGATGGTTTAGGAACTTGGATTACGGATGACATGTTACAATCTTACCTAAAATTACACCAACTAGGACATGCCAAATCGGTAGAAGTATGGCAAGAAAACAAATTGGTAGGAGGTTTGTACGGAGTAGATTTGGGTCATATTTTTTGCGGAGAAAGCATGTTTAGTCATGTTAGCAATGCTTCTAAAATAGCATTTAACTGGTTAAACAACTATTTAATAACAAAAAAATACGATTTGCTAGATTGTCAAGTTCACAATTCTCATCTTGAAAGTCTTGGAGCATATGAAATTCCTAGAGAAGAATTTTTACATATCTTGCATAAGAAAAAGAATTAGACTATTTGAATGAATTATTACGCACTTTTAAAGCTTAACAATTTTGTTAAAAATCCCAGGCTTAAGTTTTTGGGACTTTGGATGTATCATATTACAGGAAAAAGATACCTATCCTTACAATTTGACCCCGTTAACGCTTGCAATCTTAGATGCAAAATGTGCTATTTTACAGACAAAGATTATATAAAAAAACTAAAAGGAGTTTTCCCTAAAGAAGATTTGCCTCTTTTAGGTAAAGCTTTGTTCCGCAGAGCAGCAAAACTTCAAGTGGGTTGCGGAACCGAGCCTACATTATACAAAAACTTAGATTTAATTTTTAAACAAGCACAAGAGGCCAACATCCCTTATGTGTCTATGACAACCAATGCCAATTTATTAGAAAAAGACACCTTAGAACAATGGATTGTCTTGGGACTAAACGAGATTACGGTATCGTTGCACGGAGTACACAAAGCAACTTATGAAAATTTTATGGGAAAAGGAGACTACCATCGTTTTGTAACTGCATTGACTCATGCTAGTGAGTTGAAAAAAAAATATCCTGATTTCAAAATCCGAATTAATTACACTTTTAACGAAGACAATTTTGCTGAGCTTAATGACTTTTGGGAAGTCTTTGATGCTATTTCTATTGATTATTTACAAATTAGACCGATTGATCGTATTGGAAATACAGCGTATCAAAATTTTTCTCTCGAAAAAATTCAACCTATTTACGAGAAAACATATCAAAAACTAAAAGAAACTGCACAAAAAAAACAAACCATTTTAATTGCACCTAAATCAATTAGGTTTCAACACCAACAATCTATTAACAGTGTTATTCAGCCTTTTACCTATTGTTACATTTCGCCTACCAGCTTTTGGGATGCCAAGTTCGATTGGAAAAAAGAAACCTTTAACCAATATGCCAAACGAACAAAATTAGCACAGAGACTTTTTCAACTCATTTTTGCAAAAAAGCAAACCTTAATTGCCATGCAAAACAAAACCTTAAACTACGATATAAATTAATATTTTAATTCCAAAACTCTATCTTTGAACCGATTTAAAAGCAGTTACATCTTATGGATATAAAAAATGCTCAATTAGAAGTTGATAAATGGATTAAAGAACACGGTGTTCGTTACTTTAACGAGCTAACCAACATGGCTCAACTAACCGAAGAAGTAGGAGAAGTAGCAAGAATTATTGCACGTAGGTATGGTGAACAATCGGAAAAAGAAAGTGACAAAAACAAAGATCTTGGCGAAGAATTGTCCGATGTGTTGTTCGTTTTACTGTGCTTGGCCAATCAAACAGGAGTAGATTTACAAGCTTCTTTTGATGCCAAAATGGATCTAAAAACCAAAAGAGATCACGACCGCCATCACAACAACAACAAACTACACTAAAATGACGGCATCCGACAAAAAGAAAACCGTTTCAGAAACCCCTATTTGGAAACTAGCCATCCGATTTATGTTTTCTTTTGGGTTTATCTTAATTATTGTTTTTACCGCAGCAGAATTGTTTAAAAGCGGAAACCTAAATGCAATTTCTGAAAGCTTTAGCAATGGTACATGGCTACCTTTTGTAGCTACCCGAATTGCAGTAATTGTAGGCTATGGATTTGTCATGGCTTTTTTAACCAAAAGTAAAGCAAAAAACACCTTATAAAAATGGCACATAAAGATATAGGAACAAAGTATCTAAAAAAATATAACGGAGCGGTATCTGGTTCTTTCCAGATTACAGGATCTAAAAGCGAAAGCAACCGTTTGTTAATTCTACAAGCACTGTACCCAAGTATAAAAATAGACAACCTTTCTAATTCTGATGATACACAACTAATGCAAAAAGCATTACAATCTACAGAAAAAGAAATACACATAGGACACGCAGGAACTACCATGCGTTTTTTAACCAGTTATTTTGCCGTTAAAGAAGGGTCTGAAATAATTTTAACAGGATCTGAACGTATGCAAGAACGCCCTATAAAAATATTGGTAGATGCTTTGCGTTCTTTAGGAGCAAATATAGATTACGTAAAAAACGAAGGATATCCTCCTTTAAAAATTACGGGGACTTCTTTAGTAGCCAACAAAGTAGTGATAGACGGAAGTGTAAGTAGCCAATATATTTCTTCATTATTATTAATTGCCCCAACATTACCAAACGGATTAACTATAGAATTTGAAGGTACAATAACTTCAATTCCATACATAGAAATGACACTTAGCCTGTTAAATGATTTAGGAGTAGAAACATTGTTTAAAGGACAGTTTATTGAGGTAAAACCAACAACAGAAATAAAAAACAACGAATTTACTGTTGAGTCTGATTGGAGTTCGGCTTCGTATTCTTATGGTTTGGTTGCTTTAACCAAAAACGGGCAATTAGAAATTTCATCTTACAAACAAAACAGTCTACAAGGAGACTCTGTTTTACAAGACATTTACCAACAATTTGGAGTCACAACCACGTTTAACGGACATACTTTATTGCTACAAAAACAAGCTAATTTTACCATGCCCAAACAAGTAGTTTTCAATTTGGTAAAAGCACCAGACATCGCTCAAACTATAGCAGTAACCGCTTTTGGATTGGGTATTGAATGCCACATGACAGGTTTACATACCTTAAAAATAAAAGAAACAGACCGTATTATAGCACTGTACAACGAACTAACCAAACTAGGAGCTACTGTTACATATACCGATGAAACACTTACAGTAAAAGCTTTTAATGGCATTATTAAAGACCATGTACACATTGCTACATACAATGATCATAGAATGGCTATGGCATTTGCTCCTTTGCTGTTAAAAACAAACATTAACATAGACGATGCAGGAGTAGTTTCCAAATCATACCCTAGTTTTTGGAATGATTTTGAAACTTTTCAAGACTAAAACAACAGCTATTTTAAAATCTAAAATGTAGGGAATTCACCCTGCATTTTTTGTTTATAAATAGCAACACAAATAACATCAAGTTAACATCTCTGTAAAAAAACAGCCAATTGCTTGACAACCCCTATCTCCAGATTGTATATTTGCAATCTATCTAAAAATATCATACACATGAAGTTATCTGCTTTTCATTTTGATCTTCCCGATGAATTAATAGCACAACACCCTGCTGAATACAGAGACGAGTCTCGTTTGATGGTTTTAAATCGTAAAGATCAAACAATAGAGCATAAAGAATTTAAAGATCTTATCAATTATTTTGATGATGGAGATCTAATGATTTTAAATAACACCAAAGTATTTCCTGCTAGGATGTATGGAAATAAAGAAAAAACGGGTGCTAGAATTGAGGTTTTCTTGTTGCGAGAATTGAATGCAGAAAACAGACTTTGGGACGTATTGGTAGATCCTGCAAGAAAAATACGTATTGGTAACAAGTTATTTTTTGGTGATGATGACTCACTAGTTGCTGAAGTTATAGACAACACTACTTCTAGAGGACGTACTTTGCGTTTCTTGTACGATGGTTCGTATGAAGAATTTAGACAAAAATTAGAAGATTTAGGAGAAACTCCTATTCCTAAACACATCAAAAGAGATGTGGAGCCAGAAGATGAAGAGCGTTACCAAACCATTTACGCTAAAGAAGAAGGTGCTGTGGCTGCCCCTACTGCTGGATTGCACTTTTCTAAGCATTTGATGAAACGTTTAGAAATTAAAGGGATTGATTTTGCTGAATTAACATTGCATATTGGTTTGGGAACTTTTAACCCTGTAGAGGTAGAGGATCTTTCTAAACACAAGATGGATTCTGAGCAAATGTTGGTCACTGAAGACACCTGTGAAACCGTTAATCATGCCATTGATAACAAAAAAAGAGTTTGTGCAGTAGGAACTACCGTAATGAGAGCTATAGAATCTACAGTTTCATCTAACGGAAGATTAAACCCTTACGATGGCTGGACAAATAAATTTATATTTCCTCCATACGACTTTAGCATAGCCAATTCTATGATTACAAACTTTCATCCTTCTAAATCTACTTTAATGATGCAAGTTGCAGCTTTTGCTGGATATGATTTTTTAATGAAAGCTTACAAAGAAGCGATTAAAGAAGGATATAAATTTAGTACTTATGGTGATGCCATGTTGATTTTATAAAAGTTAGCTATAGTTTTATAAAACAAGCCAAACTCCTGTCTGAGTTTGGTTTGTTTATTTTAACCTAGAACCACCTATAACAACGAATAAGCCCTTTTAATGCTTTTCCTAATACCGAATACTTAATCACGAATTTAGCTGTTAAAAAAGCCTTATTTTTATACTACAAAAAAGCCAAACATAATTGTTTGGCTTTTCAATTGTATTATGGCTTGTTTAGTTTACAATTATTTTCTGTACTCTCACCTCTCCATTTGCACTAATTGTCATTACAAAATATACTCCTGTTAAATTAGTGTTTGCCACTACTCGTCCACCTTGTGTATACAACTTCATTTCAATTGCATCTGCTGGCATTACAATACTACCTCCAACAACCTGTAATTCATTAACAACAACTGGTACAGCAGGTGCTGAACAATCATCTTCTGTTGTAAAAACACTAGCATCCTCTACATATGTGATCCAGTTTAATGTACTGTAAGTTACGTCATCTACTTTTACACAAGTTAAATTTGGATTGTTTAAGATTTTAAAATTAGCATCTGCAACCCTATTGTTAAATTCGTTGTTGAACAATAATTGTTGTAAATCGTTATTGTTTAAGTTTAGTTCCAAAATACACTTGTTATTATCTAAATCTAGTGTCCCTTTCAACTTATTAAACTCCAAACTTAAGACAGTTAAATTTATAGCTCCTTTTACATCTATATCTTTTAATTTGTTGGTGCCAGCATATAAATGCGTTAACGATATTTTTTGACCTAAAATTAATTGCTCTAATAAGTTTCCTTGCACTTCAATTCGCTTTAATACTTCATTGTCCGTAAGATCAAGAATTACTAACTTATTTCCTTTTAAACTTACTACCTCTAATAATAAATTATTGGTTAAGTCTATAGAAGTTATTTGATTTGAAGCAGCATATAACTGTTTTAACACTGTTTGGTTAGACAAATCTAGGCTTGCTAGTTTATTTCCTGATACATCTACTACTTTTAAAAGTGTATTGTTAGACAAATCGATTGTAGTTACTAAATTCCCTGCCATGTGTAGCTCTTCTAACGAAGTAAATAATTCAATACCACTCATATCTTTAATACACAATTGAGTTATATCTAAATAAGTCATTGTTGCTACATTAGCACTTGGCGTAATAGTCCCATTTGCTACTCCATCTAAATCCCATCCTTTGTATACCATGTACTGTTCTAAAGTATCAAAACACAAAGGTGCTGGTTGAACAGTGTCACAACTTCCTGCTGGATAATTATCTAAATCATTATTACACAAGTTTAGCGTTTCAATACTTGTGTGTTGACTTAAGTCTAAAACTCCCGATAAATTGTTATCATTTAACAATAATGTCACAATACATTTTATTCCATCCAAGTCAACAACATCTAAATTATTATGTTGTGCATTTAAATACTCTAAGTTACAGTTGCTACCTAAAAGCAAGTCTTCTAATCCGTTGTAACTAACTTCCAAAAGATCTAAAATTGGTAGATTGGTAACATCCAGATGCTTGATTTCGTTATACTTTAAAGTCAACTTCTTTAATGTAGGACTGTGAGCCAAATCAATTTCTGTTAATTTATTACCATCTAAATAAAGCTCTTCTAAAATAATATTATCTCTAACGTTAACTCCAACCAACTGATTGTACTTTAAACTAATATGCTTTAAATTGGTATTGTTTGTTAAATCAACAACTTTAATATTGTTATTATCTGCAATTAAAGTTTCTAACGCTGTAAAATATTCGATACCGTTTAAATCTCTTAAATTCTTATTCGCTAAGTTTAGATATTTGACATTTGCTACCTCTGGTGCTGGAACTATTACACCGTTAATTACTCCATCTAAATCCCATCCTTTATTTACTAAATAAGCCTCAAACGTGGTTACTTTACATTCATCGGATAGACATTCTGGAGATACAAAACCAAAATCTTGATTGATTTCATCCTCTCCTACACCTAAAACAGTATTGCTAGTACTAGCTGTTGCAATTCCGTCATTATCGTAAGTAACACTTAGTTCGTTGGTTGTTACTCCTGCTGGTAAACCTCCTGTTACAGTGCTTACGTTTACTGAAACGCTATAGTTTCCTGCTGGTAAATTGCTAAATAGGTAATTTCCGTTAACATCGGTAGTAGTCGTTACATCATCTGCTGTATTTCCTGGAGTTCCGGGGTCTAAAGTAACGGTTGCTCCTTCTAAACCTACTTCTGTTCCATCTTGAACACCATCTCCATTATAATCATACCAAACTCTATCTCCGATAGATCCCAATCCTTGGTATCCAAAATCTTGTGCATCGTTGTTTTCTCCTGCGGATAAACTAACATCACTTGTGTTGGCACTTACCGTTCCATCATTATCATATGTCTGAGATAATTCTCCAACAGTTACTCCTGCTGGTAAACCTACTGTTACAGTGCTTACGTTTACTGAAACGCTATAGTTTCCTGCTGGTAAATTGCTAAATAGGTAATTTCCGTTAGCATCGGTAGCAGTCGTTACATCATCTGCTGTATTTCCTGGAGTTCCGGGGTCTAAAGTAACGGTTGCTCCTTCTAAACCTACTTCTGTTCCATCCTGAGATCCATTTCCATCCGCATCGTACCATACCGTATCTCCGATAGATCCTAGTTGCTGTACAATTCCAAAATTCACTTCTGTTTCTACTGTTGTAGCAACAGATACTGAAATAATTCCGTTTACAGAACCGTCGTTACCCGCAGCAACACCTTGATTTTCTCCGGTATTGTTCCACGTAGATGGTAAATTAGGACTTGTAGTTCCATTAGAGTTTGTATGTAAAACAATGGTGTAAGTGCTATTTTTTTCAACATCATCCAAAAATTCATAAGTACCGTCGCTATTAACAGGAATGGTTGATAAAATGCTATTACTACTATCAACTAAACTAACATATAACTGTGTGCCACTTGGTGTTGAAATCCCTAGACCATCAACTGTGTTATCATCTAATTTATCTACATCATTAAAAATGTTTCCTGTAATTCCTGGTACTATTGGATTTGTAGGATTATTTTCAAAAGTATCATCAGATATTCCATAGAATTTAACATCTGCATTTCCGTTATTATCAATTCGAAAACCGTAAATAGGTTGATTGATATTAAAAAGTTCTACATCAACAACAGAAAAATATTGTGGTTGGTTGTCAAATCTTCCTGCGGAACCGTACCCTATGTTCCAATCGTATTTTTTATTTCCATTGGGTGAAGCAACAGCTGCAGCTTGATGCCCGAATCTTAATTCTCTTGCTGATGCAATTGGGTTACCATTAATATCTAAAGGAACAATTCTAAAAAAGGTATTACCGTCTCGCTCGCTAACTACTAAATAATCATCGTTGGTTAAAGCTTTGGACCAATAAATATCGAAGTCTGCACCTGCTGGTGTATTGGTAGAGGCATCATAAAACATGTAACTCAAAGCGTTTCTGCTGGTTACCATCTCTTGCATAGCATCTTCCCAAGTAGCAACACCGTTAGAGATTAAAGTTTCTGTTCCTTCGTTATAAATTCCTACACCAGTGGTAGCATTGGTAAAATTGTTACTTGCTAAATAAGCTCCTTTTGCATTTAAAAAATTAAGGGTTTTTATAGCTCCTCCGTCATTTACTTTAACGTAGTTCATCCAAACAGGTAATGCCGTTTGGTTTGCAGGTATGGTAGGATCTATACCTCCGCTTGTCTGTGTAATGGTAGTACCATTAAACTCAATTTGCACTTCTGTAATGGGAACATTGTCTGTTCCAAGCACAACATTGTAAAGTGTTTGCGCGTTTGTTACTAGTGTACACATCATCACTAGTAACATACTCAAAAACATTTGAGTAGTTTTTTTCATAATAAAAATAGTTTAGAATTGTATACAGGGTAGCTGTACAAAGATAGGGTAATTGATTATAAAATTAAGTCAACAAATGTTATAAAAAACAAAAAAGCTGTTACTTTTTTTGGTAACAGCTTTTTTGTATCGTTTTGTTTAACAGACTACTTAAGGAATCAAAATCTTATGCACTTTTAATTTACCGTTTTCATCAATTATCATTACAAAATACAGACCTTGTAAGTTTTCATTTTCCACTACTCTTCCAGATCGTTTGTATATTTTCAACTTTACTACATCTGAATCAACAACTATTTTCCCGTCTACGATTTCTAGTGAATTATTGTCTTTTATATCTTCTATTTCTTCATCATCTAATTCTGGTTCTGCATTACAATCATCCTCACTAAATACACTAGGGTCTTCTACATAAGTTACCCAATTTAAAACACTATAAGAAACATCATCAACTTTAATACAAGTTAGGTTAGGGTTGTTTAAAACATTGAAACGTTTGTCAGCTATTTTCTCATTAATTGTGTTTTTAAACAGAATTTGACTAAGTGAGTTATTACTTAGATTTAGCTCTAAAATACATTTGTTCCTATCTAAGTCTAAAACACCTTCTAATTTGTTGTGCTCTAAGCTTAATACTGCTAAATTAAGAGCTGCACTTACATCTATTGTTGTCAAGCTATTCATTCCAGCATACAAGTGCGTTAAAGACATTTTTTCACCTAATTCTAGTCGGACTAATTCATTCGCTTGGAGCTCTATATGCTTTAATGCTTCATTCACAGTTAAATCTAATACTTGTAACTGATTTCCTTTTAAACTTAGTTTTTCTAGCAACACATTTGAAACTAAATCTATACTTGTTAATAAGTTTGAGGCTGCATAAAGCTCTTTAAGCATTACTTGATTTGATACATCCAAACCTGTTAACTTATTGGCAGACACATTTATGGTTGACAACAATGTATTGTTAGACAAATCTATTGTTGCAACATTGTTTCCTGCCATGTGTAATTCTTCCAAAGAAACGAATAACTCTATTCCAGACATGTCCTGAATACACTTATTAGTTATGTTTAGGTATGTCATTGTGGCAACTTCTGGACTAGCTGAAATACTTCCATTAACAGAGGCATCTAAATCCCATCCTTTGTAAACCATGTAAGACTCTAAGCTATCAAAACAATCAAACTCTGAAGGTAATGTATCACAAGATCCTGGAGGATAATTGTCTAAATTATTATTACATAGATTGATAACCTGTAATTTAGTATGGTTGCTTAGGTCTAGATTACCAGCTAATTCATTATCATTTAAAAACAACTCTAATAAACATTCTACTCTTGATAATTCTACCTCACTCAAGAAATTGTAAGATGCATTTAAATAAGTAAGATTACAGTTTGTCGCTAACAATAACTCTGTTAATTCATTGTAACTAACCCCTAACCTTTCTAAGTTAGGATTGTTTCTAACATCTAAATGTTTGATTTTATTGTAACGTAGTTCCAATTGTTTTAACGTTGCACTATGTGCTAAATCTATCTCAGTCAATTCATTCCCTTCTAGATAAAGCTCCTCTAAAACAATATTATCTCTTACATTTATCCCTACAAGATTGTTATACTTTAAACTAACATGCTTTAAGTTTATATTCTTGGTAAGGTCAACAACAGTAAGATCGTTGTCATTTGAAATTAACGTTTCTAGAGCTGTAAAGTTTTCAATCCCTTCTAAATCTTTTATTTTCTTTCCTGAAATATCTAAGAATTTAATACTTGCCAAAGTATCATGAGGAACAATTGATCCGTTAACTTCACCATCTAAATCTAGGCCTTTAATAACTAAATAATGTTCAAAAGTTGTTGCTTTACAATCCTCATCGTTCAAACAATCTGGATCGCTTTCTAAATCTACAGTAGAATCACAAACATCTCCAATCCCATCATTATCTTTATCAGCTTGATCTGGGTTTGCTACCGTAGGACAATTATCTACATCGTCATTTATTCCGTCGTTATCACTATCATTATCACATGCATCTCCTTGACCATCGTTGTCTAAGTCAGCTTGATCTGCGTTAGCTACTGTAGGGCAGTTATCTACGTCGTCATTTACACCATCATTGTCATCGTCCTCATCACATGCATCTCCTTGTCCGTCGTTGTCTAAGTCAGCTTGATCTGCATTAGCTACTGTAGGACAGTTATCTACGTCATCGTTGATACCATCGTTGTCATCGTCCTCATCACAAACATCTCCTTGTCCGTCGTTGTCTAGGTCAGCCTGATCT
>NZ_AFPK01000024.1 GCF_000220525.1 Ochrovirga pacifica
TTTCTAACAAACTTTTTTGAAAGTTTTTTTAGAAATTTTAAGCTCGAAATACTCGTTTTTAAAAAACAGCTTTGCTACTCTTCTCCCTGACTATCCGTCACTTAAACTCTTACCCTTACAATGAACTTTTGCTCTCTCAGTAAGTATGCCTTACTGCGTTTGCGGGTGCAAAGATACACAAGAATCTCAATTAAACAAGCTGTTTTTGTAAGTTTTTTTGAAATATTTCTTAAAAACCTAAATAACAACAATATACAGAATAAAAAAAACTCCTCAGCAAAAGCTGTGGAGTTTTGGAAGTCTTTTACAAGTCTTAAGACAGACTATGATTTAACTCTGATGAACTATAAACTTACTAGATGATAATATACGTTTGCTTCGTTTTTCACAACCTCCAAGAAACATTTCTTTTCTTGTTTGTCTCTAGGAACTATCAAACCTCTATATTTTTTACTAAAGTTTGCTTTTACCTCTTTTCCCGAAAAATCTAACAATTTAATACTTGAGTAATCTCCATTGTACCTAACAAGCACTTCATCTTTTGCCTTTCTGATAACAATATTTTTTCTAGATTTCTCATTTTTCCTTTTTACATCTTCTGCCAACAATTCTTTTTTGCTTTTTGCTCCTTTTACATAATCAGCATCAAAGTTTTTTAATTTTACTGAACTTATAGAGTTGTAGTTATACAATCCTACTGGGTAATTGTAATTTTGGCTTCTGCGTGACGTGCTAGCTGTATTCTGAGATTTAGAATAAGTAGTTGATGAAATTGAATCTCTTACCGAAGTTTCAATTCCCGTTAAAGATTCGTAACTATACAATCCTACAGGATAGTTATAGTTTTGCCCGTAGGTTGTAACTCCTACCAACACTAATACTGCAATTAAAATAAATTTTCTCATAACTTGTATGGTTTTGTTATTTCAAAGATACAGCGGTTGTAAAAGACCTAGTTTAAGAGAACATGAAATATAATCCTTTAAAAATGAAAAGGTTATTTTCATCAACTTAGCAAAACAACACATTAGTGTACGTTATTAAAAAAACATCTTGTTTTAGTTTTTGACATATTATAAAATTAGTTATTGCTTTTTTAGCAATATCACAAACTGCCATAAAACAGGAAGTCTAAAAAACCCTTTTTAATGTTAATTTAATGTTAACTAAAGAGAGTAGTCGATGCTACAAACGCGAACTATCCCGCAAAACTTACTTAAAAACGGAACTTGAACACAGTCCAAAAAGACAATACTATTTTATTTATAACTGAAATAAGTGTGTTTTTTTATTGATGGTTTAAAGAAAAGATATTTCTAAAAAATAAAACTCATACTATAGCATGATATTACACATTTTTTATCAAACATTACAACTTTAGTATGAGCCAAATCAACATGATTTTTGTTATATTTACCGCGTTATGGACAAAAGAATATTTAAAATAATAATTGCAGACGACAATCGTTTTTTTGCCGATGCCTTAAGAGACTTTCTAAACAAAAAGAAAAGTTTT
The DNA here is from genome assembly GCF_000220525.1 of Ochrovirga pacifica. Lineage (GTDB taxonomy): Bacteria > Bacteroidota > Bacteroidia > Flavobacteriales > Flavobacteriaceae > Ochrovirga > Ochrovirga pacifica. The sequence goes on from NZ_AFPK01000024.1 coordinate 1,517, forward strand.
GATGTTTTAGCCACTTGCAACACTATTGATGATACTATAAAACAAACAAATAGCACTAATTTTGACTTACTGATTTTAGACCTAAGCTTTAGAGGTGTAAGATCATTAGACTTTATTAAACAGATCCGTCCTGAAAAAAGTAAATTTAAAATCGTCTGCCTAACCAGCTACAACAACAAAATCATAAAAAACGAAGCAATTAAAAATGGTGTCGATCACTTTTTAGGAAAAGATGATTCTATTGAAAACTTCCCAGCTTTAATAAAAACCATCCTAACAAGCGATATTAAAATACACAACGCCATACAACCCCAGCTAAGTAGCTGCGAGCTAACAGCTAGACAGATTGACATTATAAAAGCATGTTTTATTTTTTCTACTGAAAAAGAAATTGCCGACTCTTTAGGTATAAGCATCAATACCTTAAAAACCCACAAACAAAATTTATTTACCAAAACCAGTACAAAGAACAATATACAACTGATAAAATTTGGCATAAAAGAAGGGATTATAGTTGTATAATCCCTTCTTTTATATTCAATACCTACAAGCTACTTATTAATAAGCCCTTTTGTTGTTCCCTTCATAAAAATTAATAAAAGCCTCATTTACTACACGCTTACCTCCATTTGTTGGGTAATCTCCTGTAAAATACCAATCCCCCTCATGGTTTGGACATGCTGCATGTAGACCTTCTATACTTTGGAAAATAATTTCTACCTCTGCATTAATTTCTGATGTTTTTAACATTTCGGATATTTTAGCAGAAATTTGCTCTGGAGTAAAAGGCTTGTAGATTTCTTTTACATAATTCTCTATTCCTGCATCTTCTTTGCTACGTTGTTTGATACACTTATTATAAACATCTGTAACAATTTGATACTGTCCTGACTCTTTTAACAACTCTATAGCCGCTCTAAAAGCAATAAAATCTCCTAACTTAGCCATGTCAATTCCGTAACAATCTGGGTAACGAATTTGTGGAGCTGAAGAAACCACTACAATTTTTCTAGGACTGGTTCTATCTAAAATTTTAATAATACTTTTCTTTAAGGTAGTACCTCTTACAATACTATCATCAATAATTACAATATTATCATTCTTTTTTACCACTCCATACGTCACATCGTATACGTGAGCTACTAAATCATCCCTACTATCATCTGCCGTGATAAAAGTTCTAAGTTTCGCATCTTTAATAGCTAACTTCTCGAATCTTGGATGCACAGCTAAAATTTCATCCACTTGTTGCGCTGTTAGCTGTTTTCCTCCTGTTAGGATTGCTTTGATCTTTTGCTCATTCAAGTAATTTTCTGCGGCTTGACAAACTCCAAAATATGAAGTCTCTGCAGTATTAGGAATGTAAGAGAAAACGGTATTGGCAATATCTCCCTTAATGCTTTCTACTACCTTAGGAAACACTCTTACCCCTAAATCTTTTCTTTCTTGATAAATCTCCGCATCGCTTCCTCTAGAAAAGTAAATACGCTCAAAAGAACAAGCTTTCTTTTCTTTAGGCTCTAAAATTTTATTCACAGAAACTTTACCGTTCTTTTTAGCTATAATTGCATGTCCAGGCTCCAATTCTTTTACCTGATTCATATCCAAATTAAAAGCGGTTTGAATAGCAGGTCTTTCAGAAGCTACCACCAACACCTCATCATCTTTGTAATAAAAAGCAGGACGAATTCCATTTGGGTCACGCATCACAAATGCATCACCATGCCCTAGCAATCCAGCCATAGTATAGCCTCCATCAAAACTTTTGGTAGCACGTTTTAAAATGCGTACTAGATCCACTTTCTCAGCAATAACAGGTGACGCTTCTTTTTTGGTATAATCTTTTTTGATATCTTGATAAATAGACTCTACTTGATCATCTAAAAAATGTCCTATTTTCTCCATTACGGTTACAGTGTCCGTATTTTCTTTGGGATGTTGTCCTAACTCAATCAACTCATCTAGCAATTGTTTTGCATTGGTCATATTAAAGTTTCCAGCCACTATTAGGTTTTTATGCCTCCAATTGCTTTGACGTAAAAAAGGATGTACGTTTTCTACAGAATTTCCCCCATAAGTACCATAACGAGCATGCCCCAAAAACAAGTTTCCTATGTAAGGTGCATTTTCTTCCAGCCAAGGAATGTCGTCCTTCTTATCTGGGTTAGCTTCGATAACATCGCTAATTCTAGTGTTGATTTTTTTAAATATATGCTGAATAGGCTGTGCTTTGTTAGAACGTATTCTGCTTATGTATCGGCTTCCTGGGTTTACGTTAAATTTAATGCTTGCAAACCCGGCACCGTCTTGTCCACGGTTGTGTTGCTTTTCCATTAACAAGTACATTTTGTTTACTCCGTAAAAAGCAGAACCGTACTTTTCTTTATAGTACTCTAAAGGCTTAAGCAACCTTACCATTGCAATACCACACATAGTTGTATCTTTAAAATATTAGTTGTCTCCTACATTTGTCGTAGAAGTGTTAATTTTTTGCAAAATTACAAAGAAAATTTCGTTAAGTCTTTAAAATTCTCTAATCGCTCCAAAACCTCTGCTTCAGTAACTTCTGCAATACGCTCTACTCCAAACTTTTCAACGGTAAAAGAAGCCAAGTTAGACCCCCAAATCACAGCATTTTTAACTGTATCAAAAGAAAGGTCATTTTGCTGAGCCAAATATCCTGTAAAACCACCTGCAAAAGTGTCTCCAGCTCCTGTAGGATCAAAAACTTCTTCTAAAGGCAAAGCGGGTGCCGAAAATATTTTCCCTTCATGAAACAACAAAGCACCATGCTCTCCTTTTTTTATCACTACATATTTAGGCCCCATTTGATGAATAATTTTAGCAGCTTTAACCAAAGAATGCTCTCCACTAAGTTGTTGTGCTTCTTCATCGTTAATTGTAATGACATCCACTTTTTTTAGTAACATTTTTAAATCTTCTAAAGCAATATCCATCCAAAAGTTCATCGTGTCCAAAACCACCATCTTAGGTTTTTGATGCAATTGTTCTAAACCTTCATTTTGCACAAGCGGATGTAAGTTTCCTAACATCACAATTTCTGCATTTTTGTATTTTTCTGGAACTACAGGATTAAAATGCTCTAGCACGTTTAGCTCGGTCACCAACGTGTCTCTTTTGTTCATATTGGTATGGTATTTTCCACTCCAGAAAAAAGTTTTCCCATCTTTTACCACCTCTATTCCTTCGGTATTGATTCCTTTTTTTTCTAATAAATCAAAATGCTCTTGCGGAAAATCGTTTCCAACAATAGACACCAAACCCGTGTCTACATTTTTAAAATTACTAGCAGACAAACCAATATAAGTTCCTGCTCCTCCTAATATCTTGTCAGTTTTTCCAAAAGGAGTTTCAATAGCATCAAACGCTACTGTACCAATAATCAATAATTTACTCATGTTTTTTTATTTCAAAAGGGGTCATTTGCAAGTAGGCCTTAAACAACCTTGTTTGCTAGTTTTATACTCAGTATCTTTGCGAGTGCAAAAATAAGTTTAAAATATGACTATCAAAGAAATACAGGAGGAAATTGTAGATGAGTTTATGATGTTTGAAGATTGGATGCAACGCTACGAATACATGATAGAACTAGGAAAATCTATTCCTGTAATACAAGAAACCTACAAAACTGACAACAATCTAATCAAAGGTTGCCAGTCTAAAGTATGGCTACACTCTGAACTAGATCAAGATAAGGTATTGTTTACAGCAGATAGCGATGCAATTATTACCAAGGGAATCATTGCTGTTTTGCTACGTGTTTTTAACAATCAAAAACCAAAAGATATTTTGGAAGCCGATTTAAGTTTTATCGACCAAATAGGCCTAAAAGAACACTTGTCTGCTACAAGAGCTAACGGATTGGTGTCTATGATTAAACAAATTAAACTATACGCATTAGGAATGCAAAGCAAACTTAATGCTTAACTCCAAAAAATAACCTACCATGAATCCAAAAGAAACTATAGAAATAGGCGATAAAATTGTAAATGTTTTAAAAACAATTTACGATCCAGAAATTCCTGTAGACATTTACGAATTAGGATTAATTTATGACGTTTTGGTAAACGACCAAAAACAAGCTAAGATTTTAATGACTTTAACATCTCCTAATTGCCCTGTTGCCGAAACCTTACCAAAAGAAGTAGAAGAAAAAGTATCTGCTTTAGAAGAAATAGACAGCACTGAGGTAGAATTGACTTTTGATCCTACTTGGACACAAGACATGATGAGTGAAGAAGCCAAACTAGAATTGGGTTTTTTATAAGAACCTATTTTAAAACCATATCCTATGGACGAAATTATCAATCGTGTTGCCAATAGCAACCTACAAAATATTGATTTAGAAGATTTTTACCCCAAAGGAAAAAGAGTGGTGTTTGACATAAAAGACTGGTTGTTTGAAGGACTTATTTTAAGAGAAAAAGACTTTAGACAACACGCTGAAACCTATGACTGGTCTCAACTACAAGACTCTTACATAGCTTTTACTTGTTCGGCCGATGCAATTATTCCATCTTGGGCATATCTTTTACTAACCACCAAAGCAAGTCCTTTTGCCAAAAAATGTATTGTTGGAGACTTAGCTACTTTAGAAACCATTTTGTTTTCTGAGATTATTCAGCATTTAGACACCACACGCTATACAGACAAACCTGTAATTATTAAAGGATGTGCCAGCAAGCCCATTCCAGAATCAGCTTATACACTGTTAACTCAAAAGTTACTTCCTGTAGCAAAGAATATTATGTATGGAGAAGCATGCTCTACCGTACCTCTGTATAAAAAACCTAAACAATAGAATTATGATCAAAAAAATTAGCTTTGCAGCAATTGCACTATGTACAGCATTCTCTTTTGCACAACAAAAAGAAGAAGAAAATGGCTGGAAAAAAAACGGAGTTTTCACTTTACTTTTCAACCAATCTGCTTTTAACAACAACTGGCAAGGAGGTGGTGTAAGCAACATTGCAACCAATGCAAGCATTAATTACGATGCCAACTACAAAAAAGATGATGTTGTTTGGGACAACAAATTTATTTTTGCCTATGGTCTTACTAAAATTGATGGTACCGAAGACATTCAAAAAACAGACGACCGCCTAGAAATTTCTTCTTTATACGGTAAAAAAACAGGTAAATACTGGTATTTTTCTGCATACGCCAACTTAAAAACACAATTTGCCGAAGGTCTTAATAAAGATAAAGAACGAATTTCGGACTTTTTCTCTCCTGCCTATTTGCAAGCAGGTCCTGGTATGCTTTGGAAAAAATCAAATAATTTTAAAGTAAACATCACTCCTGCATCTGCAAGAGCTATTTTTGTTAGTGATGAGTTTACAGAAGACGGTAGTGCTTTTGGTGTAAAACAGGGAGAAACTAGCAGATTTGAACTAGGAGCAAACATTTCTGCATACTACAAAACAGACGTAGTTACCAATGTTAGCATAGAAAACATCTTAAATCTATACGCAAATTATCTAGAAAATCCAGGAAATATTGATATTGACTACACTTTGAATGTAGCCATGAAAATCAACAAGTTCTTATCTGCAAACATTACTGCACAAGCCATTTATGACGATAATGCTATAGCAGAAATACAAATAAGAGAAGTTTTTGGTTTAGGATTTAATTATAAGTTTTAATTCTTAGAGCACATACAAAAAAAACAGCCCAATTGGGCTGTTTTTTTGTTTAAGGCAACTTGAAAAATCTAGACAGCAACCTTTACCACTACTTTGATTACTTTTTTAGAAGATTGAATTTTTATTCCAGGAGCATGTACATCCGTTGGAAAGAAAATCATAAAACTATTTTTTGATAATTTGATTTTAGAAGCACTCCCTTTGTAAAAAATAACATCTTTCTCTTCCAGTTCATCCAACAATACCTCTTGATTTGTCAAGGGCTCAACCCCTATCAACTCTTCTCCTTGTAGTAGATATTGTATATCTATATATTTTTGATGCGACTCTAATCTTACCTCTTCTTCTATTTTTGTATCGTAGGTTTGTAAAATTGCAAAGACTTCATCTTCCTTTACTTTATGTACTCCCATTTCTAATTTAGAAAAGTCGGTATTACTTATATACTCCAGACCGATAGACAAACGCTCTCCTAGTGCTTTATACAAATAAGCATTTTGAATTGTATCTAATATCATTCTTAATTTATTTTGTTTCCTTCTTGATCATACTCTGTATACAAATAGTTGTTATAAGGAAAACGTTTGGCATGTATTTCTCTTACTTTCTCGAATGTTTTCTCTTTAAACTCCTCGATGTTATCTTTATCAATTGCTGAAATAAAAACACAATCTTCGTCCATTCTAGACATCCAAGTACGCTTTAACTCATCTAAAGTATAATGCTTTTCAGTTCTTTCGGTAATTAGATCATCTTCATCAATGGTTTGGTGCTTATAGTTGTCTATTTTATTAAACACCATTAAAGTGGGCTTGTTTGCACTTTCAATCTCTTTTAGAATACCGTTTACCGAAGTTATATGATCTTCAAAAGTAGGATGCGAAATATCAACCACATGCAACAACAAATCTGCCTCTCTTACCTCATCTAAAGTAGATTTAAAAGACTCTACCAGTTGCGTTGGCAATTTTCTAATAAACCCAACGGTATCCGTCATTAAAAAAGGAATGTTTTTGATAACAACTTTTCTCACCGTGGTATCTAAAGTTGCAAACAACTTATTTTCTGCAAAAACCTCACTTTTACTAATCAAGTTCATCAATGTAGATTTCCCCACATTGGTATAGCCCACCAAGGCAACACGCACCATTTGTCCGCGATTTTTTCTTTGCACAGCCATTTGCTTATCAATAGTAGCTAATTTCTTTTTCAGCAAAGCTATTTGATCACGTACAATACGCCTATCTGTTTCAATTTCTGTTTCCCCAGGACCACGCATCCCTATCCCTCCTTTTTGCTTATCTAAGTGAGTCCATAGCTTGGTTAATCTTGGCAGCAAATATTGACACTGAGCCAAAGCTACTTGGGTACGTGCATAACTCGTTTCTGCTCTTTGTGCAAAAATATCTAGAATTAACGTGGTTCTATCCAAAATTTTGGTATCCAACACGCGTTCAATATTCCTTAATTGTGCCGGAGACAATTCGTCATCAAAAATTACCGTTCCTATTGTGTGCGTATCTATATACGCCTTTACATCTTCTAATTTACCTGCACCAATAAAAGTTTTTGGATTGGGTTTGTCTAATTTTTGAACAAACCGTTTTACAGCCTCACCTCCAGCTGTATTTACTAAAAACTCCAATTCGTCTAAATATTCTGCAGACTTTTCCTCGTCTTGATACTGAGTAATTACTCCCACCAATACCGTTTTTTCAGAGGTTACCTTTTTTGCTTCTATCATGCCGCAAAGGTACATAATTCCCCTATTATCAAGAACATTCATTTTTTAATCATTTTTGATGTTATAATTTTAAAAACATCACTTATTTTTCTTTGATGATTCTAAAGAATAAGAATATCTTTACCAACCAAAAAACACGATTTGTGGTAGAGGAAGACTTATTTTCAATTGCTTTTTACAACACCGAAAACTTATTTGATTATAAGAACGACAAACATACTTTAGACAGCGATTACACTCCTGGAGGAAGAAAAAAATGGGGACATTACAGATACCAACACAAGGTAAATAAAATTGCCAAAGTGATTTCAAAAATAGGAACTGACAGCTGCATGTACCCTCCTACGTTGATTGGTTTGGCTGAAATTGAAACCAAGCAAGTTGCCCTTGATATCATACATTGCGAAACTTTACGTTATCTAGATTACGATTGTATTCATTACGAATCTCCAGACGAAAGAGGAATTGACGTTGCTCTTTTGTATCACAAAGATTTTTTTAAACTACACCATTCCGAACCCATTCCTGTAAATGTATTTGAAACAACAGGTATAAAAGACGATACTCGAGACATCTTGTACGTAAAAGGAGAACTTCATGGAGAACCCACACATGTATTTGTAAACCATTGGCCTTCTAGAAGAAAAGGAATAGACAAAACACATCTTAAAAGGATTGCCTTGGCCCAATTGCTTTCCAATAAAATTTCTCAAATTTTAGAACAAGAACCCGATGCAAAGCTTTTGATTATGGGAGATTTTAACGACGACCCTTTTTCCGAAAGTCTACAAAAACATTTGCTACCCAGCAAACTACAAAATCCTATGAAAAGCCTATTATCCAACCAAAAAGGAAGTTTAATACACAACGGAACCTGGCATTTGTTTGATCAAATTTTGCACAGCAATTCTTTTATAGAAAAAGGCAATCAGTTTGTAAAAGCCAAAATTTTTAATAAAGAATTTTTAACCGATTGGACTGGCAGAAACAAAGGAGAACCTTTGCGAACTTATATCGGTAAGTTTTACCGTGGAGGATTTAGTGACCATTTTCCCGTTTTTTCAATTTTTAGAAAAAAAACATTGTAAATCTTCGCCAATATTCAACCCTAAAAAATACTTCTTTAAGGGTTTTCAAACCTTTAAACAGGTACATATTGTCACGTTTATTATTTTCTAAAAAAAACATCTCTTTTTTTGTAACAAAATTACAGCACTTTACGTATATAGATATACAGAATTATAGTTTAACAAGAAATAGTAGATGAGACAACTTAAAATTACCAAGCAAGTTACCAATCGTGAAACCGCATCTTTAGACAAATATTTGCAAGAAATTGGTAAAGTAGACTTGATTACAGCCGACATGGAGGTAGAATTAGCTCAGCGAATTAAAGCTGGGGACCAAGCTGCTTTAGAAAGATTGACCAAAGCAAATTTGCGTTTTGTGGTATCGGTAGCGAAACAATACCAAAACCAAGGACTTACCCTTCCTGATTTGATTAACGAAGGAAACCTAGGTTTGATAAAAGCTGCCAAACGTTTTGATGAAACCCGTGGTTTTAAATTTATCTCTTATGCTGTATGGTGGATTCGTCAATCTATTTTACAGGCTTTAGCAGAACAATCTCGTATTGTACGTTTGCCATTAAACAAAATTGGTTCTATCAACAAAATAAACAAAATGTACGCGTTCTTAGAACAAGAAAACGAACGCCCACCATCTGCCGAAGAAATTGCTAAGAAGTTAGACATGACCGTGAACGACGTTAAAGAATCTATGAAAAACTCTGGTCGTCACGTATCTATGGATGCTCCATTAATTGAAGGAGAAGACTCTAATTTATACGATGTGTTAAACTCTGGAGAATCTCCAAATCCAGACAAAACGCTTTTACACGAATCTTTAAAAGTGGAAATAGAAAGAGCTTTGGAAACACTTACGCCAAGAGAAGCTGACGTTGTACGTTTGTACTTTGGATTGGGAGAACACCAACCCATGACATTGGAAGAAATTGGAGAAACTTTTGATTTGACTCGTGAGCGTGTTCGCCAGATTAAAGAAAAAGCCATTCGAAGGTTAAAACATACATCCAGAAGTAAAATTTTAATGACTTACTTAGGATAAATTTAAAAACAAAAAAATATGGAGTCAGTAAAATTTTGTTTTACTGACTCTTTTTAATGAATTACATAGCCAATAAACATGAATAAATTAGTAGCTCCATCGGTATTAGCAGCCGATTTTGCCAATATTCAACGCGATATTGAAATGATTAACAACAGTGATGCCGATTGGTTTCATATAGATATAATGGACGGGGTATTTGTTCCTAATATTTCTTTTGGTATGCCAGTAATGAAAGCCATTAAAAAGCATGCAACGAAACCTTTGGACGTGCATTTAATGATTGTAAATCCTGACCAATACATTAAAACATTTAAAGACTGCGGTGCTGATATTTTAACCGTTCACTACGAAGCATGCACACATTTACACAGAACTATTCAGGCCATAAAAGCTGAAGGAATGCAAGCTGGTGTTGCCATTAACCCGCACACCCCTATTGCTGTGCTAGAAGATATTATTCAGGAACTAGACTTGGTATGTATAATGAGTGTAAACCCAGGGTTTGGAGGACAGTCTTTCATAGAAAACACTTATACTAAAGTGCAGCAATTAAAGAACCTAATTACTTTTAAAGGTTGTGACACAAAAATTGAAATTGATGGAGGAGTTACCGATAAAAATGCCAACAATCTGATAGAAGTAGGTGCCGACGTATTGGTTGCTGGTAGTTATGTTTTTGGAGCAGAAAACCCAACAAAAACCGTTGCAGAATTAAAGGCATTAATTAACTAGACACACATTTGTATATTTATTAAAAAAAGCTAGTTGTAATTAAAACAACTAGCTTTTTTATTTTCTTTTATAAGGTTCTTCTTATCTATTTTCGATTGAAACATATGGTCTTAAAGGTTCACCAACATACAATTGTCTTGGTCTACCAATAGGCTCTTTATTTTCTCTCATTTCTTTCCACTGAGCAATCCACCCTGGTAAACGTCCCATAGCAAATAAAACAGTAAACATTTCTACAGGAATTCCTAAAGCACGGTAAATAATACCTGAATAAAAATCTACATTAGGATATAAGTTTCTAGATTTAAAGTATTCGTCATTCAAAGCTACATCAGACAAGCCTTTAGCTACGTCTAATACAGGATCTTCAATTCCTAAATCATTCAACACTTGCTCTGCTGCAACTTTGATAATTTTAGCTCTAGGATCAAAGTTTTTATACACTCTATGCCCAAATCCCATTAAACGGAATGGATCGTTTTTATCTTTTGCCTTAGCGATGTATTTTTCGTAATCTCCACCATCGTTTTTAATAGCTTCTAACATTTCAATTACTGCTTGGTTTGCTCCACCATGCAAAGGTCCCCATAATGCAGAAATTCCTGCAGAAATAGAAGCAAATAATCCAGCATGTGAAGAACCAACGATTCTTACCGTAGAGGTAGAACAGTTTTGTTCGTGATCTGCATGTAAAATCAACAACTTATCCAATGCATCTAAGACTACTTTACTTGCTTTGTATTGTTTGTTTGGTCTTTTAAACATCATCATAGCAAAGTTCTCTTCGTACCCTAAATCTACATCACCAAAATCTAACGGCAATCCTTTCATTTTACGCATACACCAAGAAACTAACACTGGAAATTTACCCATTAACATTACAATTGCTTTGTACATATCGTCTGCAGAGCTATACTCTACTGATTTTGGGTTAAAAGCAGTTAATGCACTTGTTAAAGAAGATAAAACTCCCATTGGATGTGCATTTTTAGGAAATGCATCTAGAATTTTGTGTACATCTTCATCTACCAAAGATTGATCTTTAATGTCTTGCTCAAATTTATCTAATTGTACTTTGGTTGGCAATTCACCAAAAATCAACAAATAAGACACTTCTAAAAATGAAGCTTTTTCTGCTAAATCTTCAATAGCATATCCTCTATATCTTAATATTCCTTGCTCCCCGTCTAAAAAAGTAATAGCACTTTTACATGACCCAGTATTTTTAAATCCAGGGTCAATTGTTGTCACCCCATTTGTAGCACCTCTTAGCTGTTTGATATCAATCGCTAATTCTTTTTCTGAACCTACCTCTAAAGGAAATTCATATTTTTTTCCTTCAATTTCTAATACTGCTGTTTTTGACATGTTCTTTATATGTAATATTACCTGTTAATTTTTCGAGTTTCACAAAACTACAAATAAATAAGTTTTCACAAAACTATTAAATACTTAATTACACTACGTATATATACGTAAAAATAATTATTAAACACATTCTGCTAAAAAACATAAATTTTTAACTAAGATATAGAGTACAGTACTTTTAAGATGGTAAATACCATCAAATATACAACATAAAAAGAAGACTATCAGCAACTTAAAAACACCACGCCCTTATTGAACGACGTAACTTTTTTTGAATCTTTTTTTTAGGATTCTTAAACTATTCTACTTTTGCTAGCCTATAAGCTAGATTTGTAAAAAAGATTTTAAAATGGCACTAAATAAGTATAGTAAAAAGATCACACAAAATCCATCTCAACCTGCATCTCAGGCAATGTTATACGCAACAGGGTTTACAGAAGAAGACATGGATTTACCTCAAATTGCTATTGGTAGTACAGGGTACGATGGAAACCCATGTAACATGCATTTGAACGGATTGGCTCAGGAAATTAAAAAACATTCTAGACCTAACGGAATGATTGGTCTTACTTTTGGAACCATTGGAGTTTCTGATGGAATTTCCATGGGTACTTCTGGAATGAACTATTCTTTAGCCTCTAGAGATATCATTGCAGATTCTATGGAAACTGTAGTAAACGGAATGTCTTACGATGGATTGATTGGAGTTGTTGGGTGTGACAAAAACATGCCAGGTGCTATTATTGCTATGCTTCGTTTAAACAGACCTTCTATTATGGTTTATGGAGGAAGTGTTGCTTCTGGTAAATACAAAGGAAAAAAATTAAATATCGTATCTGCTTTTGAAGCTTTGGGACAAAAGGTTGCTGGAGAAATTGACGAAGCAGAATACAAAGAAATTATCAAAAGATCTATTCCAGGAGCGGGTGCTTGTGGAGGAATGTATACAGCAAACACCATGGCTTCTTCTATAGAATGTATGGGGTTGGCATTGCCGTATAATTCTTCTATCCCTGCTGAAAATCCAAATAAATTATCAGAAGCAGAACGTACTGCTCAAGCCATGAAAAATTTATTGGAACTGGATTTAAAACCCAAAGATATTGTTACTAAAAAATCTATTGAAAATGCCATTACTTTGGTCAATGCTTTAGGAGGATCTACCAATGCTGTTTTGCATTATTTAGCTATTGCTTATGCTGCAGATATTGAGTTTACACTAGAAGATTTCCAAAGAATTAGCGATAGAACTCCTTTAATTGGAGATTTAAAACCTTCTGGAAAATATTTGATGGAAGATGTACACGGCATTGGAGGTACACCTGCAATTATGAAATACTTGCTAAACGAAGGTTTTTTACATGGTGACTGTATGACTGTTACAGGAAAAACTTTAGCAGAAAACTTAGCCAATGTAGAAGCTATAGAGTTTGAAAAACAAGATTTATTATACACTACAGACAAAGCATTAAAATCTTCTGGAAACCTACAAATTTTATATGGTAACCTAGCTCAAGAAGGAGCGGTTGCAAAAATCTCTGGTAAAGAAGGATTGTTGTTCGAAGGAAAAGCAGTTGTTTACAACAGTGAGCAAGAAGCTAATGATGGAATCTCTAATGGAGAAGTAGAAAGAGGAAATGTCGTCGTTATCCGTTATGTTGGACCTAAAGGTGGACCTGGAATGCCAGAAATGCTAAAACCAACATCACTAATCATGGGAGCTGGATTAGGTAAATCGGTTGCTTTGATTACTGACGGTCGTTTTTCTGGGGGAACTCACGGGTTTGTTGTTGGGCACATAACGCCAGAGGCACAAACTGGAGGTAACATAGCCTTAGTTGAAACTGGAGACATCATTACAATTAGTGCCGAAGACAATTCGATTACCGTAAATGTGTCTGAGAAGGAATTGGCAGAACGTAGAGCAAAGTGGCAAGCTCCTGCTCCAAAACACACAAAAGGAATCTTATTTAAATATGCTAAATCTGTAGCTCCTGCATCTGAAGGATGTGTCACAGATAAATATTAATTAGAGCTATTAGCTGTTAGTCATTAGTTGTTTGCTAAAGACAAAAGCTAAAAGCCAAAAGCAAGCGAATAAATATGAGCTTACAAACAGAAAAAATAACAGGTGCCGAAGCAGTAGTTAAATGTCTAATTGCTGAAGGTGCTGAGTTGGCTTATGGTTACCCAGGAGGAGCCATTATGCCCATATACGATGAGTTGTATAAGTACCAAGACCAATTTCATCATGTATTAACTCGTCATGAACAAGGAGCTGTACATGCTGCCCAAGGTTTTGCCAGAACTTCGGGTAAAGTAGGAGTCGCCATGGCTACTTCTGGACCTGGAGCAACCAATTTAATCACTGGAATTGCCGATGCACAAATAGACTCAACCCCTCTTGTATGTATTACAGGACAAGTTGCTTCTCATTTATTAGGAACAGATGCTTTTCAAGAAACCGATGTTATTAGCATTTCATCACCTGTAACCAAGTGGAATTATCAGGTAACCAAAGCAGAAGAAATTCCTGCTGCCATTGCCAAAGCTTTTTACATTGCCAAATCTGGAAGACCAGGACCTGTAGTTATCGATATCACTAAAGATGCTCAGCAATCTGTTTTTGATTACAAAGGATACGAAAAATGTACAGGGGTACGCAGCTACATTCCTGCACCTTCTACCAAAATAGAGGCTGTAGAAAAAGCTGCTGAACTTATTAACAAAGCTAAAAAACCTATGATTGTTTTTGGACAAGGGGTTATTTTAGGAAATGCTGAAGCAGAATTTAAAGCTTTTATTGAAAAAGCTGGAATTCCATCTGCATGGACCGTTTTAGGTTTGTCTGCGTTGCCAACCAATCATCCTTTAAATGTTGGTATGGTAGGAATGCACGGACACTACGGCCCTAACAAGCTAACCAACGAATGCGATGTATTAATTGCCATTGGTATGCGTTTTGACGACCGTGTTACAGGAAACTTAAACACTTATGCAAAACAAGCAAAAATAGTTCATTTTGAAATAGACCCTGCAGAGATTGACAAAAATGTAAAAACTGATGCTGCAGTCTTAGGGGATGCTAAAGAAATTTTGACTAAAATCTTACCACTGATTGACGAAAAATCTCATAATGAATGGTTACAAGAATTTAGAAACTACGATAAAATTGAATACGAAAAAGTAATCAAAGCTCAGCTAAACCCAACTAAAGAAGGTTTAACCATGGGAGAAGTTTTGCAAGGAATTAATAGAGCTACTAAAGATGATGCTGTTATTGTATCAGATGTAGGACAACATCAAATGATGACAGTTCGTTACGCCAATTTTACACACACACGTAGCAATGTAACATCAGGCGGTTTAGGAACTATGGGATTTGCATTACCTGCAGCCATTGGAGCAAAAATGGGAGCTATGGACAGACATGTTGTTGCCGTAATTGGTGATGGTGGATACCAGATGACTTGTCAGGAATTAGGAACTATTTTACAAACCAAAGTACCTGTAAAAATTGTAGTATTAAATAACGAATTTTTAGGAATGGTTCGTCAGTGGCAACAGTTGTTTTTTGACAAACGTTATGCCTCAACAGAAATGATCAATCCTGATTTTATCAAATTGGCCGAGGCTTACGACATCAAAGCAAAAAAGGTAACCTCTAGAGCAGATTTACAAGGAGCTATTGATGAAATGATTGCACATAAAGACGCTTATTTTTTAGAAGTTTGTGTTGAAAAAGAAGACAATGTATTCCCGATGGTACCCACAGGAGCTAGCGTTTCTGATGTAAGATTGGAATAGACAATTTATAAGGTTGAAAAGTTGAACGTTAGAAAGTGTTCTTATACATTTAAAACTTGATGAACTTTATAAACTTTTAAACTCAAAAGAAAATGGAAACAAAAACATATACCATATCTATATACACAGAAAACAACCTAGGTTTGTTAAACCGAATTTCTACGTTGTTTGTAAAAAGACACATTAATATAGAAAGCTTAACTGTTTCGTATTCAGAAATCGAAAACGTTTCTAGATTTGTGATTGTTGTAAACATGACAGAAGTTGCTGTAAAAAAAATTATCGGACAAATAGAAAAGCAAATCGAAGTTATCAAGGCTTTTTATCATACTGATGATGAGTTAATTTTTACGCAAACAGCAATGTTTAAATTCCGTTCAGATTTGTTGTTTGACGAACCACAAATCCAGAATATCATCAAAGAAAACAATTTGAATATTGTTACGGTTAACAAAACCTTTTTTGTGGTAGAAAAAGCAGGCCGTCAAAACGAAATTGATGCCTTGTACGAAAAATTTAAACCTTTTGGAATTGCACAATTTGTCCGCTCGGGTAAAATAGCGGTTTCTAAAGAGGCGATGAACATTCGTCAAATATTAAACGATTTTAATAAATAGAAATCACTAAATTTGGCACGAATTTAAACTGAGTTTATGAGGTTTAGCCCATTAAGAAAATCAGTTTAAGTTGTTAATCAAGTATAAATATTAGCATAAAAATAAACGCAAAATGGCAAATTATTTTAACACACTTTCTTTAAGAGAGCAATTAGAGCAATTAGGACAGTGTGAATTTATGGACAGAAGTGAGTTCAACAATGGAGTAGAAGCTTTGAAAGGAAAGAAGATTGTAATCATTGGTTGTGGTGCTCAAGGTTTAAACCAAGGATTGAACATGCGTGATTCTGGTTTGGATGTTTCTTACACCTTAAGATCCGCTGCAATTGAAGAAAAAAGACAATCTTACTTAAACGCAACAGAAAATAATTTTGCTGTAGGTACTTACGAAGAAATGATTCCTACGGCTGATTTATTAATCAACCTTACTCCAGACAAACAACACACTAATGTAGTTACTGCTGTAATGCCTTTAATGAAAAAAGGTTCGTGTTTATCTTACTCTCATGGTTTTAACATTGTAGAGGAAGGAATGCAAATTCGTGAAGATATTACCGTAATTATGGTAGCTCCTAAGTCTCCAGGATCTGAAGTACGTGAAGAATTTAAAAGAGGATTTGGAGTTCCTACTTTAATTGCTGTTCACCCAGAAAACGACCCAGAAGGAAAAGGATGGGATTACGCTAAAGCTTATGCTGTAGGTACAGGAGGACACACTGCTGGTGTATTAAAGTCTTCTTTTGTAGCAGAGGTTAAGTCTGACTTAATGGGAGAGCAAACTATCTTATGCGGATTGTTACAAACTGGATCTATCTTATGTTTTGATAAGATGGTTGCAGAAGGTGTTGATGCTGGATACGCTTCTAAATTAATCCAATACGGATGGGAAACAATTACTGAAGCTTTAAAGTACGGTGGTATCACAAACATGATGGACAGATTGTCTAACCCAGCTAAAATTGCTGCTTTCAAAGTTTCTGAAGAATTAAAAGAAATCATGAGACCTTTATTCCAAAAGCACATGGATGATATCATCTCTGGTCACTTCTCTAAAACCATGATGGAAGACTGGGCTAACGACGATGTGAACTTATTAACTTGGAGAGCTGCTACAGGAGAAACTAACTTTGAGAAAACTCCAGCTGGTGATGTTGAGATTTCTGAACAAGAATACTTTGACAATGGTACTTTAATGGTTGCTATGGTTAAAGCTGGTGTTGAATTAGCTTTCGAAGCAATGGTTGATTCTGGAATTATTGATGAGTCTGCTTATTACGAGTCTTTACACGAAACTCCGTTAATCGCTAACACAATTGCACGTAAAAAGTTATTTGAAATGAACCGTGTAATTTCTGATACTGCTGAGTACGGATGTTACTTGTTTGACCACGCATGTAAGCCATTAATTGCTGAGTACGTTAACAACGCACCAAGCAACTTAATTGGTAGACCTTTTGGAGCAGAGTCTAACAGTGTAGACAATGCCGAATTAATCGCTGTAAACAGAGTAATCCGTGAGCATGATGTAGAAATTATTGGTGAAGAATTACGTGAAGCAATGACTGCAATGAAAAAAATCGTTTAATTTTTATAAACGAAACTTAATACTTACAAAGCCATTGCCTAGTTGCAATGGCTTTTTTTATTTTTGGCCTTTTAGAATCCCCCTAGCATGATTACTGTAGAATCCATCATCAAAGCACAAATGAACATCAAAGGAGTAGTACAACACACTCCTCTTAACTATATTGATAACTATTCTAAAAGTTACAATGCTCGTATTTTTTTTAAAAGAGAAGATTTACAACAAGTAAGATCTTACAAAATACGTGGTGCCTATAACCGCATTAAAAATCTTAACAAACAAGAACTACAAAACGGAGTGGTTTGCGCTAGTGCTGGAAACCATGCTCAAGGAGTTGCGTTTGCCTGTAATGCTTTACAAGTTCAGGGAACTATCTTTATGCCTGTAACTACACCAAAACAAAAAATTTCTCAAGTAAAAATGTTTGGAGGTTCGTATACCAACATTCAACTTTTTGGAGATACTTTTGATGAAAGTTCTCAAGCAGCAGAAGCCTATCAACAAAAAAACAATGCAATTTATGTTCATCCTTTTAACGACTGGGATGTTATTGCTGGCCAAGGTACTGTTGGTCTAGAAATTTTAGAAAGTGCTTCTGACCCTATAGACTATCTTTTTTTACCTGTAGGTGGAGGTGGTTTAGCTTCTGGAATTATTACTGTATTTAAAAATTTAAGTCCTACTACCAAAATCATAGGACTAGAACCCAAAGGTGCTCCTTCTCTTAAAACCTCAATAGAAAAAGGTAAAAACACCAAAATAGAAAACATTGATAAGTTTGTAGATGGTGCTGCTGTTCAAAAAATGGGAGACCGTACCTTTCCTATTTGTAAAGACTACTTACATGATGTTTGCCTGATTGATGAAGGTCATATTTGTCAAACTCTGTTAAGATTGTACAACGAAAATGCTATTGTTGCAGAACCTGCAGGAGCTTTATCTGTAGCAGCTTTAGATTTGTATACGGATGAGATTAAAGGAAAGAATGTAGTTTGTATACTAAGTGGTGGTAATAACGACATTACCCGAATGGAAGAAATGAAAGAACGTGCACTTCTTTATCAGGGGCTAAAGCATTACTTTATTGTTCGTTTTCCACAAAGAGCTGGCTCTTTAAAAGAATTTGTAGGAAAAGTGCTATCCGAAACAGACGATATTGTACATTTTGAATATACCAAAAAGAATAGTCGAAGTACAGGTTCTGCCGTGGTGGGAATAGAATTAGCTCATAAAAAAGATTTTGAACCTTTGTTACGTAGAATGAAAGAGCGTGGATTTTTTGGAGAATACCTTAACCAAAAACCAGAATTGTTTGATCATGTTATTTAAACTTTACTAACATAGCCTGTAGTAGTTTTTTTTTAAGAAATCACAATTAACTTCTTAATTTTCTTAACCTTTTTTCTCTTTTAATCCAACTGAGAAAATTAATCATTTTATAGGTCAATCTAAGTATAGATTGTTTCCTATTCATCTTATTTCCAAATTCAAAACAACTATAACCCTGCACTTGTTCTTTTTAACAATAGGGCTCCATACATTTATTTTTGAACTACATACACACATCACTTTGTTTTTTTTAAAATTAAAAAGAGACTCTTTTTACTATCACTTCTGTTCAGCACATCAAAATAGTACTGATATAAGCCAATTACTATAAAAGAAAACTCTATTATTTCTCGTCTCTTTGTATAGTTGTATTTGCAACAATCCTAACTGTTAATTATCAAATCATTAACATTTCAAAAAAACCAATCTATAAAAAAATAAATAAACCATATAAAAATGAGAAATAGACAATGGATATTCTGGTCCTTCTTTTTCTTTTGCTGGGGGATTAGTTTCTCGCAAAAGATTGTTGTAAGGGGTACAGTTACAAATGAAGCTGACAAACAACCTCTTTTAGGAGTAAGTGTTCTAGTTAAAAACACCAACAAAGGAACCTATACCGACTTTGACGGAAATTACAACATTAAAGCCAACATAGGAGACATTCTTATTTTTGATTATGTAGGAATGCTACAAAAGACTGTTAAAATCAATCAAAAAAACATCAATGTAGAACTCACCCAAAGTGTAGAAAACTTAGAAGAAGTGGTGGTTATCGGATACGGAACGGTAAAGAAAAAAGAAATAACAGGAGCTGTTGCACAAATTAAAGCTGAAAGCATTGAAGATTTTGTAAATCAAGATGTTGCTTCTAGCCTACAAGGACAAATATCGGGAGTAAATGTTACATCACCCAGCGGAGAACCTGGCGAAAGTGCTAACATTCAGATTAGAGGAATTACTTCCTTAAGTGGAACCAACACTCCTTTGTACGTGGTTGATGGAATTCCGCAAGAAGGAGATCCTAGATTAAGTCCAAATGAAATTGAAACCATTGACATTTTAAAAGATGCAGCATCTACTGCAGTATATGGAACCCGAGGAGCTGCTGGTGTCATTTTAATTACCACAAAACAAGGTAAAGAAGGGGCTATGAGCATTGGCCTAAACGCTTCAAACAGTTTTCAATATTTGGGAAATGTAGTTCCTTTAATGAATGCTCAAGAAAGACTTTCTTACGAACTAACCAAATACAACTTAGGTACTCCAGACATTGGTATACCTGGACCACTAAGAAACCCTGATTGGTTAAACAACGACAATAAATTTGACGATTTGGTGTTGGTTAATGGAGCACAAACACAACAATACACTTTAAATGTATCTGGTGGCACAAAAGACTTTTCTTACAATCTTGTAGGAGGTTACTTTAATCAAGAAGGTGCCCTAATCAACTCTGGTTTTAAAAGGTACAATGCTAGAGTGAGTACTAGGTACAAATCAGATAATTGGCAAATTAATGGAAGTTTGGCTGCATCAACAGAAGTTAATGATAGGGTAAGCAGTGGTTTGGTCGTAAGTGCTATTCGCTATCCTGCTTATTACCCTAGAGTAGATCCTAATGCAGATGTTGTATATACAGATGCCTTGGGTAGATCTAACGTAAACAACTTTGCTCAAGCTTTAGCACGCACCAACGTAACCGATGCCGATAGGATTAATGCAAGCTTAAACGTTACCCGAAAATTAACAGCCGAACTTGACATTACTGGACGTATTGGAGGAACTATCCTAAATCAAAATCAAAATGAATTTCGTCCGCAATATACCGAAGTTGATATTGACGATGGTGTTTCTAACACAGACCCTACCCGTAGTAGTGTTACCGCTTTTAACAGACGTAGAACCAATTACACAGCCGAAGCCATTCTAAACTATAGAAAAAGAATTGATAATCATAGTTTTCGTTTTTTAGCCACAGCTTCTATCAATCAAACAGATCAAAAAGAATTTACAGCTTATAAACAAGGGGTTATTAACAATAATGTTGAAGTATTAAATGGTGCTACCATTAACCCAGATGCATATTCTGGCTTTAACTACACTTCTAAAATTATTGGTTTTTTAGGAAGATTACAGTACAACTACAAAGGAAAATACTTGGTTTCGGTGTTGGCAAGAAGAGACGGTTCTTCTAAATTTTCAAAAAAATACCGTTGGGGTGTTTTTCCTTCTGCATCTGTTGCTTGGAATATTTCTGATGAAGTTTTTTGGAAAGATCTAAAAAGCACCATTAATAACTTTAGATTTAGAATTAGTCATGGTACCGTAGGTAATGAAAGTTTTAATCCTTACGAATACACTTCTAATATTGCTTTTGGTAGTGATTATATTTTTGATGCTACAGATTTAAACACATCTTACGGAACTGCTATTAGGTCGTATGCTAATGAAAATGTAAAATGGGAAACCTCGGTACAGCAAAATGTTGGTATTGATGTTGGTTTTCTAAAAAATAAAATCATTTTTTCTGCGGACTACTACAGAACTCAGAAAAAAGATATGCTTTTTCCTGTAAGGGTACCAGGCTCTTCAGGAGCATATTATGACCCCAATATTACACTTAATGTTGGAAACATGACCAACTCAGGATTGGAATTGTCTACAAAATATAGAGAGCGTATCGGAAAAAGTAAATTGGATGTAAACGCAACATTTACAACAAACAAAAATAAAATTACCAAAATGTCTGGAGGTAGCTCCATTATTTACAACGCAAACTCATCGTTGATAAGCGGAGATCCACAAGCCATTACTACAGCCATTGCAGAAGGTTATGAGGCCGGAGCTTTCTTTTTATTGGAAACCAACGGGGTTATTAAAACACAAGAACAATTGGATGAATATCGAAAATTTCCATCGAGATCTAATGCACAGTTGGGAGATTTAATTTATGTAGACTATAATAAAGACGGAGACATTACCGATGCCGATAGACATTATGCAGGGAGCGGTTTACCTGACTTTGAATACGGAATTAACCTAAAATGGACCTATAAAAACTTTGATGTAGGAATGAATTGGTACGGAACTATGGGTTCTGAAATACTAAACGGGACCAAAGCAGCAGCCTATGCTGTAGGAAATCATAAAGGACTGATAGACATGTGGACACCACAGAATTCTAACAGTAACATTCCGCTAAACAACGGAGACAACAAAAGTGGTTCTTACAACTACAGAGGAAACACTGATTACTGGCTGGAAAGCGGAGACTACTTAAGGTTAAAATTAGCAACTATAGGCTACAACCTACCTAAAAGCACTAGCAAAAATTTAGGAATTACCAATGCACGTTTTTACATCTCTGCACAAAATGCACTAACACTAACCCAATACACAGGTTACAATCCTGAGGTTGGAGGAAACGTTGCAACTCGAGGTTTGGACAGAGCCAGATATCCATTACCTGCTTTGTATACTGTAGGATTGAACCTTAAATTTTAAAAGCTAGAACATCATGAAAAAAATATTTATATACATTGGTTTCTCGTTATCAGTTCTTACAAATACTTCTTGTTCTGATGATTTTTTAGAAGAAACAAATCCCAACACCATATCCGCAGAATTGTATTGGAGTAATTTAGAAGAATCGAATGCCAATCTTACTTCTGTATACGGAGCAATGCTAAACAACTACCTAATTTCTGTTGATTTTGAATCGTGGAGAAGTGATATTACTTATCCTAAAGACCGAGACAATCCGTACCAAAACGCATTGCCTTGGTATAGAAAAACCTATAACAATAGTGTAAAAGACTACGAAAAAAGCTGGGATGCGATGTACCAAGTAATCTGGAGAGCCAATCAAGTTATTGAAGGATTAAACGGTATGGAAGAAGAATTTAAATCTCAGGATGCGTGGAAACATCAAATGGGACAAGCTCGTTTTTTTAGAGGTTTAATGCATTTTTATCTAAACGCTAATTACAATAAAGGTAACATAATTATTAGAGACAAAAGTCCTGAAAAAAGCTCTGAGTTTTCTAAAGCTGTTTCTAGTTCCCAAGAAGTTATCAACTTTTACAGAGAAGATTTAGAATATGCTTACCAAAATCTTCCTCCTAAATTTAAAGAGAAAGCAAGGGTAACCGCAGGTACAGCAGCTACCATTTTAGGAAAAAGTTATTTGTACACCAAAGAATACGAAAACGCAAAAACCTATTTGCTAGATGTGATTACAAATAGTGATTACGGATACAGATTACTAGAAGGAGACGAAGTAAAGCTTTTGTTTACCAGTGCAGGTGATTTTAATGACGAATCTATTTTTGAAATTAACTACTCCGAAGATCATCAACAACAAGACGGAACTTTTGATGAAGAAAGTTTTTTTAATCGATTTGCTAGATACACAGCTCCAAACACTGCCAAAGGAGGTGCGTTTATGGTACCCACTGCATGGTTAACTTACGAGTACAGTGCCGAACAACTAGACACCAACGACCCAAGGAATTATGTTAATGATGGAAACGGAGGAACCAAACTTAGAAATGTTTCTTTAAGAGCCTCACAAATGATTGCTTTGGTTAATGATGAAAACACAGCATACTACGGAGCTAGTGCAGCCAATACATTTACTTCGTTTGCAGGAACTACTTTTTCGTATTTTAAAAAACTTTCTAACCACGATCGCGTAACAAGTGAAGAAGACATCTTAGAAACGGCATGGAAATCTGGAAAAAATCTAGTTCTTTACAGACTTGCAGATGTGTATTTAATGTATGCTGAATGTCAAATTAAAACTGGAAATATAGAAGATGCCCTATTCTATATAAACAAAATTAGAAAACGTTGGGGCTTGCTTTTATTAGGTCCCTCTGACGGAAGCACTCACGATTTTGATGAAATTACATACACCGAACAATCCTTAATGGAACATCTGATGTACAAAGAAAGACCTTTGGAATTATGTAATGAAGGATATGCTGAACGTTGTATTGATTTAAGACGTTGGGGGATTATAAAAAATCGTTTTGATGATTTGGCTAATCAAGAGTATTACTTAACAAACTATACAACACAAGCCGGAACCAACAGAAACAAATCTTTGATACAAAAAGGAACCAGTCCAGACCCTTCAGACCCAACCATCACTATTAATGAGTTTGATGAAGCAGCAGCAAATTACAGTAGCGACTTACATGATTATTTGCCTTTGCCTATTTCTGAAACATTGTACAACCAAGGTTCATTAAAATAAAATCACACTATCATGAAAAAAATATTTCTTTTATTTCTATGCATTTTCTCGCTTATTAGCTGTGAAGATGACACAGATTTCTCTACTGAACACACTTCCTTTTTATGGTACACCAGCAATGGTTTTGAAGAAGCAGATTACACCATAGGAATTGAGGATTACATTACACTTTTAGATTTATCAAAAAACACCAAAACCCATTTATTTTCCATACCCAAAACTGCAAAGTTCATAGAAGGAGACTTAAACAGAGGGATTACAGATTACACACCATACCTTGTAGATACTGATGAAAATACTAGTACACAAACTAAAATTAATGTAATTTTTACAGAACCAGGATTGCAAACCATCAGCCTAAAAAATACCTACAGTAAGCAAACAGAAGGAGCTACTCTTGTAGAAAATGCTTGGATTGCCGAACAAAACTTTACCGTAGATGTTTTTGATAGATTGAATCCCAAAGGAAGTGTGTCTAAATACAATTACACAGACCCAGACAATCCAATCTTAGAAACCGTCCTTACTTTTGATGAAAACACAACCTCATTAATAGAAGAAAAAGACACATGGGCAACCACCACCATCGAAGCAGGAGAAGAACTTGTATTTACAGATGCATCAACCACAGGAAGACCAACGTCAAGAACCTGGTATGCCAAAGGTGGTAAACCCGAAACCTCATCAAAAGAAGAAGCTAGTATACGCTACAACAAACCAGGAACATACACAACTTCTATAGAAAGTAAAAGAAGTGGTTCGGAGGTGCCAGCGTATACCACAGAAAAATTAATTCCATTGGTTATACAAGTTATCCCATCAACCAAACCTTTTGTGCAGAGTGGTACAGTTACATTAGAGAACAATATCATTCGTTTTGGAGTTACAGGAGAAGTTGAATCTGCAATTGCTCAAGCCTCTAAATTTACTGTACATGTAACCAACGTGGCTGCTAATTTTGATGCCAATATTCCCATATCTACAGTACAAATTAGTCCTGATGACCCATCTATAATTCAGCTAGAATTGGCAGAGACAGTGTACAATACAGATACCATTGAACTCTCTTTTACAGATGGAAATATTGTTTCTGTAGACAGTAGAACGTTAGAGAATTTTGGTCCCTTAACCGTTGTTAACGCACCTGGAACAAATGTATTTGTAAATGATGTAGCTGGTTTTGAGAACGAAAACTCTAACTGGAAGAAGGGGTATTGTCAAAACTATTTTATTGGCAATGGAAATGGTACAGCAGAAGCCCCTATATTTAGCAGAACCAGTGAACAAGTTTATCAGGGAGAAGCTAGTATGAAGTTTTCTATGGATGGAATTAAAAACATAAGTTTTATTGGTCTAGATCTAAGCAAACCTAATGGAATTGAGGCAGGTACTTATTTAATTTCTTACTGGGTTTATATTGTAGACCACGGGAACGACGAAATAAACAACCTCAAAACATTTAGAACTCAAATAAAATCAGGATCAAACTTAGTTCAAGAAGAAATTTGGTCTTTAGAAGGTCTTGAAAAAAACAAATGGGTAAAAATTGAAAAAACAATTACTGTAGCAGATATTGCTTCGGGAACCAAAATAGATATTAGATTTCAGACAGCAGACAATCCAGACGTTAGCGGTTTGCAAACCATTTATTTTGACAGTTATTCTTGGATAAAGCAACAACCAAGGCCTTAAATTTTACAGTTTATCTAAAAAAACAGAGCTTTTAAAGCTCTGTTTTTTTTACCTCTTTATGAAACATTTGTTTGTGATACAAGCTGCTTACATTCCTTAAAAAACTTAAAATCACCAAGCAACTAAATACTTTTGTTTGTATTCTTTTTAGATAGGAAAGTACATTGTAATTTTATCATTTATGTAGAACAGCAACTAAAGTCGTTGCACAAAAAAAGTCAACCGAACTTACGATTGACTTTTTAGTTTTCTATTTGATTTTACTTACTTTCCTTGCCATCCTGCTTTTTTTAGTTGTTGGATTAGTTTGGCTACAATTACTGGATTGTTTTCTGCAATGTTTTCTGTTTCATTTACATCAGTTTTATGATCGTACAATTCAACAAATAGGGGCTGATCTTCGGGTTTTCTTCTATCTTTCCAAACTACAATTCGGTATCTGTCGGTACGCATGGCATATCCCATTACAAAATCTTCAAAAGTCTTACGATTCCACTTATCTCCCATTTGTAGTGCAATCCTTTTTTCAATTTTATCTATCAACGGTTCAAAAAAGGTTTTTCTAAAAGGAGGTGTAAAAGGAATGGCTGCCCACTCTCTTAAAGCTGGTGACGGAAACAAGCTATAAGCAGCTTCTTTCCATTTTTTATTTGGCTTTTTTAACAATGGAACTAAAGATGTCCCTTCCAAATGATTGGGCTTTTCTAAGCCCGCTAAGTCACACAAAGTTGGAAAAACATCTACCAACTCTACCAAAGCATCCGACGTTTGCCCTTTAACTTTTTTTGAAAATTCAGGAGCAGAAATAATAAAAGGGACTCTGGTAGCTACCTCGTAGTTATTTGCCTTTCCCCAATATCCCATTTCTCCTAGATTAAATCCGTGATCGGACCAAAAAACAATAATGGTATTTTCGTACTGACCTGTTTCTTTTAACGCAGCAATCATTCGCCCTAACTGTGCATCTATATAGCTAATACAAGCGTAGTAACCATGACGTAATTTGCGTTGTAACTCGGGAGAAAACGCACCTGTTTTAGGCACATCAGGAGCTACTCTTACTTCTAAAGATTCCGACAAACCCATGGCTGCTCCATTTTTTGGTCGCTCTGTATTAGTCGCCAAAGGTATGCTTTCTCTGTCGTATAAATCCCAGTATTTTTTGGGAGCAATAAAATCTAAATGAGGTTTTTTAAAGCCTAAGCCCAAAAACCAAGGTTTTTCTTCTTGTACCAGTTCTTTTAAAGCACCAATAGCCAAAGATGTATTGTATCCATCTTCGTAAGTATCGTCTGGAACGTCTGCACATTCGGTTACTGGCCCTTTATCTAGCCAATTTTCTCGAATTGTTTTCTCTCCATATTTTTCCTCCAATTCCATTTTGTTCTTTAGCCACATCAACTGACTTTCGGCCAAAGCGTAACCTCCCATAGTTTTTAGACTTTTTTTATCTCTTGGAACTTTGTTTATTTTTTTACTCCAAGACAGTTCTTTATCATTGTATTTTCCATGAAACACTTTTCCTGTATATGCAGTTTCGTACCCATTCTCTCTAAAGTGTTGAGGAATGGTTTTTATACTAGGCACGTTGGCTCTAAAATCTTGAAACAAATCTGTTACGTTGATACTTTCGGGCCTAGCACCTGTCATGATACTTGCTCTAGATGGCCCACAGATTGCTTGCTGACAGTAAGCTCTACGGAACACAATCCCTTCTTTGGCTAGCCGATCAATATTTGGAGATTTTACAATATCAGAACCGTAACAACCCAATTCTGTTTTTAGGTCATCTACAGCAATGAAGAGTACATTTGGTTTTTTCTTTTGGGCTTGGAATGCAATAGAAACACAGGTCAAAGCCAAACAAATTATTTTTTTCATTTTTAATTGTTTAATTATCTTTCCAGAAAGGAAATTAGCATCAGAACAAATTAAAAAGAATTTAAGATTTTATCGTTGACTTAAATCCACCAAAATAAGCACTATTTTCTTATATTTAAAGATATTTATAAAATAAACAGTCTTTTTTTGCCAATTTTATCAGAAGAAAGAGAGAATCAGAAAAAAACAACAATTAATAAAAGTCTCCTAAAACTTCTAATTCCGTTTGAAAAGAAACGTACTTTCCTTTGAATTGTTCATCTAACGTTATGTTCAATCCTGCTGCATAAGTAACGTAGTAGTCTTTAAACGTTTCTTTATCGCTTACTGCGTATTGAACAGAAAAGGTCTTCCCTCCCATTTCTTCTTGCACCATAACTCTGGTAAGTTTAGCCCCTGTAAAGCAACCTGTTGCAATCATGGCTGGTATATGTATATTTTTCATATAGGCTAGCCAATCTTTTTCTATTTCCAATTCAATATTTGTAGTAACGTTGTAAATGTACATCTTCTTAAAATTAAACGATTTAGAAGTTAAGTGATTGTTTTGATGCAAAACAATCACTTAACCACTTTTTCTTTTTTATTAAAGATGCAAAACTACTAATATCTAAAAATTAGTCACTAAAAATTAGGTTTTCTTTTTTCTAAAAAAGCGGAAACTCCTTCTTTAAACTCTTCCGTTCCAAAACACTGCCCAAAAAGCTCTATTTCATTTTGAAGTCCAATATTTCCGTACACTGCATTGATGGCTTTGATGCTTTTTTTAAGTGCACATGGTGAGTTTTTTATCATTCGGGCAGCAATGGCTTCTGCTTTGGTAATCAGTTCTTCTTGGGTAGCTACAACATAGTTTACCAAACCAATTTGATAGGCTTCAGCAGCCGAAATCATATCTCCAGTTAAAATCATTTCAAAAGCCTTTCCTTTTCCCACCAATTGGGTTAACCTTTGTGTTCCTCCATATCCTGGAATCAAACCTAAAGAAACTTCGGGTTGCCCAACTTTTGCATTGGCTGTGGCAATACGAACATGGGCTGCCATGGCTAATTCTAGCCCTCCTCCTAAAGCAAATCCATTGATGGCTGCTATTACTGGCTTCGAAAATTTTGCGATTTTTGTGAATAACAAGTCGTGTCCAAACTGAGCCAACTCTTCTCCTTCTTTTTTAGAAAAATCTGTAAACTCTTTAATATCTGCACCTGCAACAAAAGCTTTTTCTCCAGCTCCTGTAAGAATCAGAACGCGAATACTTTTGTCTTCTTGGCAGTGGCACAACACCTTGTTTAATTCTAAAATAGTTTGTTTGTTTAATGCATTTAATTGCTTTTCTCTGTTGATGGTAATGTAGTAAATAGCTCCTTTTTGTTCACAGGTTAAGTTTGTTAATTCCATTGTGGATGATCGTTTTTGGGTAGTTTAATGATAAATTCTGTTCCTAATCCAATAACAGAGTTAAAACTTACGCTTCCGTTGTAGGTTTCTATAATATTCCTAACCATAGGCAACCCCAGCCCCATTCCGCTACTTTTGGTGGTAAATTTTGGTTCAAAAATCAAGTCTCTATCTTCTTCAGGAATTCCTTTACCGTTATCTTTTACTCTAATTTCAACCTCATTTTCTTTTTCCTCTAAGATGATTTCAACTTTGGGTTCTGTATTAGATTCTGTTGCTTGTATTGAGTTTTTTACTAGGTTGTTTAACACCCTAATGATTTGATTTTTATCTAAGTTAAGATAAATTTCCTCTTTATTACAATGAAAAGTAATATCATTTGAATCAAAAATATCCATAGCCGATTTTAGCACGCTGTTCAACTCTACTCGTTCTACATTTTTCTTAGGCATTCGGGCAAAATCAGAAAAAGACGTGGCAATGGACGACATAACATCTATTTGTTGTGTAAGCATTTGTGCATAGTCTTTTACTTTTTCTTTAATTCCTTCCTCATTAGGATCAAAAGTACGTTCAAAATTCTGCACAGTTAGCTTCATGGGAGTTAGCGGATTTTTAATTTCATGCGCTACTTGTTTTGCCATTTCTCTCCACGCTTGCTCTCTTTCGCTTCTTGCTAACTTTTCAGCACTTTTCTCCAATTCATCAATCATTCTATTGTAGGCAGCTACAATATTTGCTATTTCTGATGTTGTTCCTTCTACTTCAATCTTCTCATTCTTTTTAAGCAGTTGCGTTTTCTGGATTTTATCTGAAATATTCTGTAACGATCTTGTGATATAACTCGACAAAAAATAGGCTATCGATACAGCCAAAAACAACATCATTCCATACACTAAAAACAGGCGATTTAAAAAACTAGACAGCTGTTCTTCTTCCTGAGTATTGTCTTGTACGTATTCCACTTTTAGTATTCCGACCTTGTTCAGGTTTCGATCTCGAATGTAAGAATAAGCGTACTGAGAAATTTTTCCTCCTTCTAAAGGTTTAGATTCTTTGTACTCTTCCTTTTTTTTAAGTTCTTTTAAGACTTTGGTAGAGATACGTTCTTTAAATATTCGGAACCAAGGCTCGTAAGAGTTTAATTGCAATTGTCCGTTAAGATCGTAAATGCTCATTTTCATTTTATGAACTGTTGCAATTTCATAAATACGCTCTCTAAAAATAAAACCTAAAAACTGTTGTGCTGCTGGGTAAATGGTATTCTCCAACTCGTAATTCACGTTTTTTTGAGCGGCTCTTTCTTTGCGTTCAAAACGAGAATCGTAATACTCTTTGGTTTGTTTTTTATATTGTTTTACAGTAACTACCGCAATCAATACCGATGCCAACCCTACTAGTAGCAACATGGCAACAAATATGCGAGTACGTAATGAAACTTTTTTCATGGTATATGCTTTCATCCTATTGGAGTTTTTTTGTAGCAAAAGCCAAGCCAATTTAATCATTCAGTTCTGAGGAAACAAAAAAGACGATGCCCTCGCATCGTCTTTTAAAGTTTAAGTGAATTCTTAGCCCACTATATTGATAATTTTTCCTGGCACAACAATTACTTTTTTAGGTGTTCTACCCTGCAATTGTGCTTGTGTTTTTTCGTGTGCCATTACTGTTTTTTCTATTTCTTCTTTAGACAAATCTAAAGGCAGCTCTAGTTTAAATCTCATTTTACCATTAAAAGAAATTGGGTATTCTTTTGAGTTCTCCACCAAGTGACTTGCGTCGAACGTTGGAAATGGCGCAAAAGCAATAGAATTTGTATTTCCTAATCGCTCCCACAATTCCTCGGTAATGTGTGGTGCATAGGGAGAAATTAACACCAATAAAGGCTCTAATATTTCTTTTTTATTACATTTTAATGATGACAATTCGTTTACAGCAATCATAAAGGTACTTACGGATGTATTGAAAGAGAAATTCTCGATATCTTCTTCTACTTTTTTAATGGTTTTGTGTAAAACTTTTAATTCATCTTTAGTTGGTGCTCCTTCTACTGCTTTAAAGTCATTGGCATTGGCATACAAACGCCATAGTTTTTTTAAGAAAGAATGTGATCCCGAAATCCCTGCTGTATTCCAAGGCTTAGATTGCTCTAAAGGCCCTAAGAACATTTCGAACAAACGTAAACTATCTGCTCCGTATTGCTCACAAATTGCATCTGGATTGACTACGTTGAACTTCGATTTGGACATTTTTTCTACTTCTCTAGTAGTTATATATTTATCATTTTCTAGTAAATAACTAAACTCTAAAACTCCAGAAAACAAATCAGAATATTTTGAATCTGATTCAAACTCTTTAATATTTAATTCATCTGATGAATTAACATAAACAACATCAACATGTCTTTTAAAATCTTCTATTGTATATTCTAAATCCGAATCTTTTATAAAATTATCCTGAACATATTTTTCTAAATCTGTATTCTTGGAATAAAAAACCATAATAGGTCTTTTAGTATCAATCGCTATATTTCCTGTAGATGGACTAGTAAAGTGAATTATCGCATAGTGTACAAAAGCACTCGTTCCAGTAATCATTCCTTGGTTAATCAACTTTTTTGCAAATTCATCTACAGGAACATAATTTAAATCGTACAAGAATTTTTGCCAAAAACGTGCATACAATAAATGTCCTGTTGCGTGTTCCGATCCTCCCAAATACAAATCTACTTCTTTCCAATAGTCCAAAGCCTCTTTACTTGCAAACTCATTTTCATTGTTCGCATCCATATAGCGGTTAAAGTACCATGAAGAACCTGCCCAACCTGGCATGGTATTCAATTCTAACGGAAAGACGGCTTCATTATCAATCAACTCATTACTTACTACTTTGTTCTCTGTACTACTCCAAGCCCAAACCTCAGCATTTCCTAAAGGTGGTTGTCCGTCTTCGGTTGGCAAATACTTTTCTACCTCTGGCAACACAACTGGCAAATGCTCTTTGGCAATCATTTGTGGCATACCATCTACATAATACACTGGGAAAGGTTCTCCCCAATAACGCTGACGACTAAATACAGCATCACGCAAACGATAGTTGATTTTTCCTTGTCCAAATCCAGCTTTTTCTAGTTCGTATATAGCCAACTTGGTTGCTTTCTTAACATTCAACCCAGATAAGAAATCTGAATTGGCAATTTTAGCAGTTTTGTCTTCACAGGCTTTTTCAGAAATATCTACACCTTCAAAAATATTTTTGATTGGAATGTTAAAATGTTTGGCAAAATCGTAATCCCGTTGATCTCCACACGGAACCGCCATAACTGCTCCTGTTCCATAACTTGCCAACACGTAGTCTCCCAACCAAATAGGAATATTTTCTCCAGTAAATGGGTGAACAGCATACGCTCCTGTAAACACTCCCGAAATGGTTTTTACATCGGCCATACGTTCTCTTTCCGAACGTTTCGCTGTTGCTTCTATATATGCTTCAACTGCCTCTTTTTGTTCATGAGTTACAATTTGTGATACCAACTCATGTTCTGGTGCCAAGGTCATAAACGTTACTCCAAAAATGGTATCAGGACGAGTGGTAAATACTTCTATTTTCTCATCACTTCCTTCAATCTTAAAATGTACAGAAGCTCCTTGAGAACGACCAATCCAATTGGTTTGTGCATCTTTTAAAGGTTGTGGCCAATCAATCGTGTTTAATCCATCTAACAAACGTTGAGCATAGGCAGAAATTCGCATAGACCACTGCATCATTTTTTTACGAACCACAGGATGTCCTCCACGTTCAGACAAACCATTGATGATTTCATCATTTGCCAAAACAGTTCCCAATGCAGGACACCAGTTTACTTCGGTTTCAGACAAGTAAGTCAATCTATATTTTGCCAGTACTTGCTCTTTTTCTTTTGTAGAAAAAGCATTCCATTCTTGAGCT
This sequence comes from Ochrovirga pacifica, assembly GCF_000220525.1. Lineage (GTDB taxonomy): Bacteria > Bacteroidota > Bacteroidia > Flavobacteriales > Flavobacteriaceae > Ochrovirga > Ochrovirga pacifica. The sequence continues at coordinate 34,677 of NZ_AFPK01000024.1, forward strand.
GTAAAGTTAACCACATCTTCATCACAAGCCGCATTTACCGTTTGGGTTCCATCAGCTTCAAACAACGCAATTAGGGTTTCAATTTTTTCTGCTTTATCGGTAGTTTTATTGTACCAAGCATTAAACAGCTCAGTAAAAATCCATTGTGTATGTTTGTAATATTCTGGTGTGGAAGTTCTAATTTCACGAGACCAATCAAAAGAAAAACCAATTTTATCCAACTGTTTTCTGTAGGTATTGATATTGGTTTCTGTAGTAATAGCAGGATGCTGTCCCGTTTGAATGGCATATTGTTCTGCAGGCAAACCAAAAGAATCGTATCCTTGGGGGTGCAATACATTAAAGCCCTTATGGCGTTTGTATCGTGCAAAAATATCTGAAGCAATGTACCCTAATGGATGGCCCACATGCAATCCTGCTCCTGACGGATAAGGAAACATGTCCAACACATAAAACTTAGGTTTGTCTGAATTGTTTTCAGCTTTAAACGTTTGATTGTCTGCCCACTTTTTTTGCCATTTGGCTTCGATCTCATTAAAGTTGTACTCCATGCTATTTTCTTAGAATTTGAGTGGCAAATTTAGTAGTTTTGTTTGACTGTGAATAAGATTTTTTAAAGAAGCTTCTTTCTCACAAACAAAAAAAGCAGCCCTTTTAGGACTGCCTTTCTTGTTTGATTGTTGGCTAGACTTATTTTACAACCACTTTTGCAGTTCCAACTTCGGTTACTAGAATGTACACACCCGAAGCCAAGCTAGAAACGTTAATGCTTCCTGTTGCTTGTTGTTCTATTACCGTTTGCCCAACTGTATTTATCAATCGGTAAGTTTGTGCTCCTTGTACGTTTACGGTTAACACATCACTAACAGGATTTGGATAGAGCGATGATGCAATACTTGCCTGATTTGACTTGAAAGAAAGTGTTGCTGCACCTGCTAATAAATTTGCTTCAGTTTCTACTGTTGCACCAGAATTAAACACCATTCCAGCAACTTCAATATTTCCTGAAACCTCTTTTACTGGTGAAAAGAATATTTGTCCAAATACACGAAAATTAGGAGCGTATTCTGTCACTTCATCTGGAGTGTTATTAATAGTAAACCTTGTTGCTACAATAGTGTAACTAGCTGTTCCGTCTCCATTATCTACATAATTTAAAATTCTAGAGCTTGATCCGTCATTAATAGTGTAAGAATGCAAACCTAAACATGTACCAATGTTACCAGCTCCATTCCCAGTACCTGTTTGCCCTGTGGCTTGAGGGTTTCTTGTGTTTAAAGTGGCAACTGGCATAATAGGTGAATACAACAGCGAGCCTGTAGGCATATTATTTACTTGAAATATACAAGCACTTTGCCCCGTTGAAGGTCCGTATGTAGTTCCTGAGACAAGCCCAAACTCTGTTGGATAAGCAAGTAGCTGAACAGATACTTGTGCATAGGTTAATAATGTACCCGCAAATAAAGCGGCCGAAAAAAGTAATTTTTTAATCATAATCTAAGTTTTTAAGTTAACAACTCTAAGATATTAAAAAACTCGTTGAATTCAAAAAACACAAAAAAACACATGTTTTTTTCATTAAAACAAAAAAAGCAGCAAGAAAATGCTGCTTTTGTATCAAAATACGGCTTTAAAATTATTTACTCATCGGAAGCTTTACCAAGGTAGTTCCCCAAGCCATATATAGATTCATATCATCATCAAAAGCCATAGAAAAAGCTTCTACATTTTCTTCATTTTTAGAGGCAACTGCTTCAACTCTTAACACATCGTGTTCTTGATTGTAAGAATAAGCTCCCCAAACATTAGTGTCTTTGTTTAAGATTACCGTCCAGCTTGTTGATCCAGGAATAGTAAACAAAGAATACGTACCTGGCTGTACCTTTGTTCCTGCAACCTTTACTTCTTTAAAAAAGGTAATTTCTGTAGCTTCGTTTGCTCCTGTTCTCCATACACTTCCAGGTTTTGCTAAACTTTCTACCGATCTTCCTTTTAACTGAGGTCTACTGTAGACCACTTTTACAATTTTGTCAGCATTTTTATAACTAACAGGATAAGCTACTGCATCTAATGGACTTTTGTCTAACCCTCTAAATTTCTGAGCATTTACTGTGCAAATTGCCATTACAAACACCCATAAAAGAACTACTTTTTTCATGATTTAATTATGATTTACAGATTATAAATTTCTGTTGCTAATATACTGAAGGCCTTACACAAAATAACTAATTAATTTCAATGAATTAAAATACAAGAGAATACTCTATCTTTGTATGTTGAACAAGCTAGTATTTAGATAGATGAAGAACATCAGAAACTTTTGCATTATTGCACATATAGATCACGGTAAAAGTACCTTGGCAGACCGATTGCTAAGTTTTACAGGAGCCGTTACCCAAAGAGAAGAACAAGCTCAGTTATTAGATGATATGGATTTGGAAAGAGAACGTGGAATTACCATTAAGTCTCATGCCATACAAATGGAATACAAATACGAAGGAGAAGAGTATGTTTTGAACTTGATTGACACTCCAGGACACGTAGATTTTTCTTACGAAGTTTCTCGTTCTATAGCAGCTTGCGAAGGAGCATTGCTTATTGTAGATGCTGCCCAAAGCATCCAGGCACAAACTATTTCTAACCTATATTTGGCCTTGGAAAACGATTTGGAAATTATTCCCGTACTTAACAAAGTTGACTTGCCAAGTGCCAACCCAGAAGAGGTAACTGATGATATTGTAGACTTATTAGGGTGTGATCCTGAAGATGTAATTCATGCCAGTGGAAAAACAGGTTTTGGAGTTGACAACATATTAAAAGCTGTAATTGATAGAATTCCTGCTCCAACAGGAAACCCAGAAGCACCGCTTAAAGCCTTAATTTTCGACTCAGTTTACAATTCGTACAGAGGAGTAGAAACCTACTTCCGTGTGATTGACGGAGAAATGAAAAAAGGACAAAAAATTAAATTTATGGCTACAGGCAAAGATTATTTTGCCGATGAAGTAGGAACTTTAAAACTAAAACAAACACCAAAACAAACCATTAAATCGGGGGATGTTGGTTATTTAATTACTGGAATTAAAACAGCATCTGAAGTAAAGGTAGGAGATACTATTACTGACTTTGCCCGTCCAACCGAAGCCAAAATAGAAGGATTTGAAGACGTAAAACCGATGGTATATGCTGGTATTTATCCTGTAGACACTGAAGATTATGAAGAGCTTAGAGCATCTATGGAAAAACTACAATTAAACGATGCCTCATTGGTGTTTCAACCCGAAAGCTCTGCTGCATTAGGTTTTGGTTTCCGTTGTGGATTTTTAGGAATGTTACACATGGAAATTATACAAGAGCGATTAGAACGCGAGTTTAACATGACCGTTATCACCACAGTTCCAAACGTATCGTATCACGCTTACACCAAAAAAAATCCAGACGAAGTAATTTTGGTAAACAACCCAACCGATTTACCAGACCCATCAAGCATGGATCGTGTAGAAGAACCTTACATTAAAGCATCCATTATTACCAAGTCCGATTTTGTAGGTCAGGTAATGAGTTTGTGTATCGATAAAAGAGGAGAAATAGTAAACCAAACCTACTTAACTCCCGAACGTGTAGAGCTGATTTTTGACATGCCTTTGGCCGAAATTGTTTTTGATTTTTACGACCGATTAAAAACCGTATCTAAAGGATATGCTTCTTTTGACTACTATCCTATTGGGATGAGAGCTTCCAAATTGGTAAAAGTTGATGTATTATTAAACGGAAACTCTGTCGATGCTTTATCTGCCTTAATTCACGCAGACAATGCATATCACATCGGAAAAAAGATGTGTGAAAAATTAAAAGAATTGATACCACGTCAACAATTTGACATTCCAATACAAGCAGCCATTGGAGCTAAAATTATTTCTAGAGAAACCACCAAAGCCCTAAGAAAAGATGTAACCGCTAAATGTTACGGGGGAGATATTTCTAGAAAACGTAAGCTTTTGGAAAAACAGAAAAAAGGAAAAAAACGAATGCGACAAGTTGGAAATGTAGAAATTCCGCAAGAAGCATTTATGGCCGTTCTAAAGTTAAACGACTAAAAATCAAAGACCTCCCTATCGGAGGTCTTTTTTATTTAGATATTCTTAAAAATAAATATAAAAACCCCCAATTTATTGGATAATAAATATTTGTTAACAGTTTTTTTTATTAAGTTTAATGGCGTGAATCAAACTAATCAATATGAAAGTAATACATGTTAGTGCTGAATGTTATCCAGCAGCAAAAGTAGGCGGACTTGCTGATGTTGTAGGTGCACTACCGAAGTACCAAACCAACCTTAATTATGAAGCTGCCGTTGTAATGCCATACTACGAAAACAAGTTTGCAAAATCTAGTAAGTACATTACCGATTTTAAAACCACTGTACAACTAGGAGAAAACAGCTTTAAAGCGACCATCTTAAAAGTAAAAAACAGCGAAAAGGACTTAGGATATCCTCTTTATCAAGTAAAAATTGATGACTTATTAGATCGAAAAGAGGTATATGGATACGGGGATGACACAGAACGCTTTATTGCTTTTCAAAAAGTATTTTTAGATTGGGTATTGCAATTTGCTGTAAAACCTCAAGTTATTCACTGTCACGACCATCACACAGGATTGATTCCTTTTATGCTTACTCAATGTACAGCATACATTCCAATAAGAAGTATTCCCACTATATTTACCATACACAACGCACAATATCAAGGAGAATTTTCTTTTGAAAAAATACATTATTTGCCAGAATACGACCTGGAACAATCTGGAATGTTAGAGTGGGATTATGCCATTAACCCTATGGCAGCTGCCATTAAAGCATGTTGGCGTTTTACAACCGTATCTCCTAACTACATGACAGAACTGCCTTATGCTGCCACAGGATTGGACTGGTTGTTTGATACAGAAAGAGACAAGTCTGTAGGAATATTGAATGGTATTGATACCGAAGTTTGGAATCCTTCTTCGGACAAAATGATAGAAAAAAATTACACGGTTAAAACTGTTGAAACAGGAAAATTAGCCAACAAAAAAATATTGTGTGATAAATTTAATTTAGACATCAACAAACCTTTAGTTGCTTTTATTGGTAGATTGGTATACCAAAAAGGAGCAGACATTATGGCTGGTATTTTTGACAAAGCTTTGGATGCTAACGACATTAACGGTTTGGTGCTAGGATCTGGTGATTCGCATGCTGAATATTTATTAAACGAACTTAAAGAAAAATACCCCGGAAGATATAATACTTATATAGGTTATAGTGAAGAGTTATCTCACTTAATTTACGCAGGAGCTGATTTCTTAATCATGCCTTCTAGGTTTGAACCTTGTGGATTGAACCAGTTGTACGCATTAAGATACGGTACCATTCCTGTTGTAAGAACCACAGGGGGATTAAAAGATACTGTAAAAGACATTGGTGAAAAAGGTGGATTTGGAATCCGTCATGACCATGTTACAGTAGACAATGTAGCTTTGGCTATTACTCGTGCTAACAAACTTTATAACGACACCGAAGAATTTAAACGAATTAGAAAAGAAATCATGAATATTGATAATTCTTGGGAAAACTCAGCAAATGAATACATACAATTATATAATCAACTAGCACAATAAAAAAAATTATGAAAAAAAAGGTATTGGGAATCATTTTAGGAGGAGGTCAAGGATCTAGATTAAAACCTTTAACATCTTCAAGATCAAAACCTGCTGTTCCTATTGCAGGTAAATACAGATTGGTAGATATTCCCATTTCTAACTGTTTGCACTCTCAAATAGACAGAATTTTTGTTTTAACACAATTCAACTCTGCATCGTTAAACAAACACATAAAAAACACCTATACTTTTGGAAATTTTTCGGGTGCTTTTGTAGACATTGTTGCAGCAGAACAAACACCCGATAACTCTAACTGGTTTCAAGGAACTGCAGATGCAGTAAGGCAGTCTATGCCCCACTTCTTAGCTTACGAATGGGACTATGCACTAATTTTATCTGGTGATCAATTGTACCAAATGGATTTTAACCAAATGGTTAAAAATCATAAAAATTCAGGTGCAGAAATCTCTATTGCCACCTTGCCTGTTAATGCACATGATGCTACTGGTTTTGGAATTTTAAAAACCAACTCTGAGCAAGAAATAACTTCTTTTATAGAAAAACCAAAAGAAGAACAATTACCTGAGTGGTCTTCAGAAGTAACCGATGAAATGAAATCTCAGGGTAGAGAATATTTAGCTTCTATGGGAATTTATATCTTTAACAGAAAATTGCTAAAGGAGTTAATGGCCAATAAAGAAACCTTAGATTTTGGAGGAGAAATTATTCCACAAGCCATTACAACCCATAAAGTAGTAAGCTACCAGTACGAAGGATATTGGACAGACATTGGAACCATAGGATCTTTCTTTGAAGCGAACTTAGGATTAACAGACGATATCCCTAAGTTTGATTTGTTTGACAATGAAAAAAATGTACTTACAAGACCTAGAATTTTACCTCCAACCAAAATATCAGGAACCACACTAGAAAAAACATTAATTGCCGAAGGAGGAATGATTAATGCCAGTCGTATTGAAAGAACCATTATAGGTATTCGTGCAAGAATCGGAATTGGGACAACCTTATCAAACTGCTATGTAATGGGGAACGATTTGTATGAAGATGCTGCGGAAATTCAAGACAAACTTAAAAAAGGAACCCCTCTAAAAGGTATCGGAGAACGTTGTTATATTAACAACTGTATTATCGATAAAAATTCTTCTATAGGAAACGATGTAAAAATAAACGGAGGCCCTCATCTAGAAGATGTAGATACCGAATTGTACACGGTTAGAAACGGAATTGTTGTGATTAAAAACGGAGTGGTACTGCCAAGTGGCACAACCATTATTTAATTGCAAACCAAACAAATAAACACCCAAGTAGATTCTCTTCTTGGGTGTTTTTTATAAACTCTTTTAAGCTTAACTACCATATGAATCATGTAAGACCGTATAGTTTATTTACTGACTTTGATATCTACCTCTTTAAAAATGGAAAACATTTTAGACTTTACGAAAAATTTGGTGCACGCCCTCAAACCGTAGATGGTGTAGAGGGAATGTATTTTGCTGTTTGGGCTCCTACAGCCAACAGAGTTTCTGTTGTTGGAGATTTTAATTACTGGAATGACAGCGAGCACGTCTTAAACGTAAGATGGGATAGCTCAGGTATTTGGGAAGGATTTATTCCCAACGTAAAAACTGGAGAAGTTTACAAATACAAAATCCACTCTAACAACCATGGCATTGTAACAGAAAAATGCGATCCTTACGGTTACCACACAGAACATCCGCCTAAAACAGCTTCTGTAACCTATGATCTTGAAGGATACAAATGGCAAGATAAAGATTGGATGCAGTATAGAGAAGACAAAAACGGACTAGACAAGCCTTACTCTGTGTACGAAGTTCATTTTGAATCGTGGATGAAAAAAGTAGAAGAAAATAGATCGTTAAGCTACTGGGAAGCCTCACAAAGCTTAGTGCAGTATGTAAAGGAAATGAATTTTACTCATGTAGAATTTATGCCCATTATGGAATACCCTTTTGATCAATCTTGGGGGTATCAAATTACGGGTTACTTTGCTCCTAGTTGTCGTTTTGGCCATCCTAAAGAATTTATGGCACTGATTGATGAGTTTCATAAAAATGATATTGGGGTAATTCTAGACTGGGTTCCTTCGCATTTCCCTTCCGACAGCCATGGATTAGGAAATTTTGATGGTTCTCATCTTTACGAACACCCCGATAAAAGAAAAGGATACCACAAAGATTGGAAAAGCTTGATCTTTAACTACGGAAGAAATGAAGTCCGTTCTTTTTTAATTTCTAATGCATGTTTTTGGTTAGACAAATATCATATTGATGGTTTGCGTGTAGATGCAGTAGCCTCTATGCTTTACCTTGACTATTCTAGAAAAGATGGAGAATGGGAACCTAACCAATACGGAGGTAACGAAAATTTAGAAGCAATTTCTTTCTTAAAAGAATTTAACCAAGAAGTATACAATAGTTTTCCTGGAATACAAACTATTGCCGAAGAGTCTACAGCTTTTTCTGGAGTAACAAGAGCTGTAAAACACGGAGGCTTAGGTTTTGGAATGAAATGGATGATGGGATGGATGCACGATACTTTAGGTTATTTTAAAAAAGACCCTATTCATAGAAAATACCATCACAACGAAATCACCTTTAGCTTAGCTTACGCCTTTACCGAAAGATATATGCTGCCTTTATCGCATGATGAAGTTGTATACGGAAAAAAATCAATTATAGGACGAATGCCAGGAGATCATTGGCAAAAACTTGCCAATTTGCGTTTGCTTTACGGAAACATGTTCACCCATCCTGGAGGAAACCTATTGTTTATGGGAGCGGAATTTGGTCAAGAAAACGAATGGAGTTTTGCCAAAAGCTTAGACTGGCATTTGCTAGATTATCCCGAATACAAAGGGGTTCAGACATACGTAAAAGACTTAAACACTTTCTTAAAAAACGCTCCTGCCCTGTTTGAAAAAAGCTTTTCTCCTGAAGGGTTTGAATGGATTAATTACGAAGATGGAGAACACTCCGTACTAAGCTACATCAGAAAAGGTCACAACATAGAAAACGACCTTGTTGTGGTTTGCAACAACACCCCTGCAGTGCATGAAAATTATCTTATTGGTGTACACAGAAAAGGAAAATTGAAAGAAGTTTTTAATTCTGATGCCACAAAATACGGAGGTAGTGGAGTTCACAACAGCAAAGCCATTAAGATTGAAAAAGAAGGTTGGAATTGGAAATCTAATTCCGCAAAAATCACTTTACCGCCACTTGCAGTAGTTATCTTTAAAATAATCTAAAAATCACCATTGCAGTACAAGTTCTAACTCTCTTTTTCTATTAAGATTAAGAGAGTTTTTTTTATTCAAACATTAAAAAAAATAGAAAAAAATCAACCTTTTTTAAATATCCTTTATTTTTCTAAAAAAACACTTTTTAGAGAGGTGAATTTTATCAATTTTTGTTAATTTGGTTGCATTGCTATTATTCTAAACAACTTATAATTATGATTTTAAACGAAAAAATTGAACACAAAGGGAATTTGTTTCCTTCTAAAGTGGTTGATTTTACCAAAGATGTCGATACCTTACATTTTCATACCGAAAATGGAGTTATACTACAAATGACTATTCTAAGAGACAGTGTGTTTAGATTTCGTTTTGCTACCGAAGCAAAGTTTGAGAATGACTTTTCTTATGCCATCTCTAAAGAAGCAGTAAAAGGATACAATAAATTAGAAATTACCGAAGACCTAGAAAAATACATTATTACCACATCTAAACTGGTTTGTTACATTTCTAAAAACGATTTAAGAACACGTATATACGATGCCGTAGACCACACCCTAATCTCTGAAGACGAACTAGGTTTTCACTGGGAAGAAAGCTACGAGTTAGGTGGAAATATTGTAAAAATGACCAAAAACTCTCCACAAGGAGAAAGTTTTTATGGACTTGGAGACAAAGCCGACCACACGAACTTAAAAGGAAAACGCTTTCAAAATTGGGCAACAGATTCTTACGCTTTTGGCCGATATACCGACCCTATTTACAAAGCCATTCCTTTTTTTACAGGGATTCATAACCAAAAAGCATACGGAATTTTCTTTGATAACTCTTTCCGCTCTTATTTTGATTTTTGCTCTGAAAGAAGAAATGTTGCCAGCTTTTGGGCTGATGGAGGAGAGATGAACTATTACTTTTTTTACGGACCCAAAATGCAAGATGTTGTTGCTTCTTACACCAACTTAACAGGAGCACCAGAGCTACCTCCTTTATGGGCTTTAGGATACCATCAATGTAAATGGAGTTACTATCCGGAATCTAATGTAAAAGAAATCACTCAAAAATTTAGAGACTTACAAATTCCCTGTGATGCCATCTACTTAGACATTGATTATATGGAAGGCTTTAGATGCTTTACCTGGAGCAAAGACTATTTTCCAGACCCAAAACGAATGGTTAAAGAACTTTCGGAAGACGGTTACAAAACGGTAGTAATTATAGATCCAGGAATTAAAATAGATCACGAATACGAAATTTTTAAAGAAGGTCTAGAAAAAGACTATTTCTGTAAACGTGCTGATGGTCCATACATGAAAGGAAAGGTTTGGCCTGGTGAATGTTACTTTCCAGACTTTACCAGAGAAGAAGTTAGAGAATGGTGGGCTGGATTATTTAAAGAGCTTATAGAGGATATTGGTGTAAAAGGAGTTTGGAATGACATGAACGAACCTGCTGTAATGGACGTACCCGGAAAATCCTTTCCAGACGATGTAAGACACGATTATGACGGCAACCCTTGTTCACATAGAAAAGCACACAACATTTACGGAATGCAAATGGCCAAAGCCACCTACATGGGGCTAAAAAAATACAACTATCCTTTAAGACCTTTTGTAATTACAAGATCTGCTTATGCAGGAACGCAGCGTTACACCTCTACCTGGTTAGGAGACAATGTGGCCAATTGGGAGCACTTATGGATTGCTAATGTGCAAGCTCAAAGAATGGCAATGTCTGGCTTTTCTTTTGTAGGTTCTGATATTGGTGGATTTGCTCAACAACCTAACGGAGAATTGTATGCTCGTTGGATTCAGTTAGGAATATTTCATCCTTTTTGTAGAACACACTCATCAGGAGACCATGGAGATCAAGAGCCCTGGACATTTGGAGAAGAGATTACCAATGTGGTTCGTAAGTTTATAGAATTACGTTACCAATTATTGCCTTATATCTACACCGCTTTTTACAAATATATCCAAGAGGGAATTCCAATGATTAAATCTCTTGTCTTATACGATCAAGAAGACAACCAAACTCATTACAGAACAGATGAGTTTATCTCTGGTGAACATATTCTTGCCTGTCCAATAGGAGAACCTAATTCTAAAGGAAGAAGAGTATATATTCCTCGAGGAAAATGGTTTAACTTTTGGTCTCACGAGCCTGTAGACGGAGGAAAAGAAATGTGGGTAGATGCTGATTTAGACAGCATGCCTATTTTTGTTAAAGAAGGTGCTGTAATTCCAAAATACCCTATACAACAATACGTTGGAGAAAAGAAAATTGACAAATTGTATTTAGACATTTTCTTTAAAGAAGGTAAAGAGGTATCAGATGTTTACGAAGATGCAAACGATGGTTACGATTACACCAAAGGTAGATTTAGCTTAAGAAACTTTACTGTAAAAGGTAAATCTGACAGCCTAACCATTAAACAACACAAGTCTGGAGCTTTTGTTACAGAATACGATAGTTTTATCATCAATTTGATTGGACTTCCGTTTATTGTAGGCACCATTAGAATAGACAATGAAGATGTTAGCCTAGAAGAAACCATGATTGGCCTACGTGTCTTAGAAATCCCTAAAGATTTTACTCAGTTAGAAATTTTAGCTTAAGTACTTGCTATATTCCATAAAAAAAGCAAAATCCTTT
>NZ_AFPK01000023.1 GCF_000220525.1 Ochrovirga pacifica
CGGCTATGCGTAGTTGCGTGGGCTGGCACTTAACTTTGCAAGTACACACCAAACTGAAAATCCGCGAGGATTTTCAGAAGTAGGCGAGAACAAGCAATTACTTATAGCCATTGTTATGCATTGTTATTTTCAACTAAAATATCTAATTCTTCAAGTATTTGTAATGGCGTTCTTTTTATGTTTAAAGGTGTTAGTTCAACTGATAATAGCTTGTCGATTGGATTAGGAAAACAATCTGCATAGACTTTTACATTCAATTCAATAGTTTGTTTTTTGCTACCGCCAATGAACAAAGGATGAGTAATATTTACATTTCTTTGAGGTTGAAGGGCTTCATAGCTAATTTGTAAAATATATTCATCATCTGATTCAGCTACTTGTGCTGTACTTTTTCCAATGAGCCCATCAAAGGAATCTGACAAACTAATTGAGAAGCTACTGTCCTCTGCCTTTGGTTTTTTAGCTTTTTCTCGAGTAATTATAAAATCTTCTGTTTTTTTACATCTTATATCAATAAAAATGTCTCTAATTGATATAGAGGAAGGATTGCTTAAATTGAAATTTAGGGGAATTAAAGCCCAATCTTCTTTTATGTATTCTATATAGTCTCTATAAAAATTGGTATTATGTCGAATGAATAGTTTCCCTTTCTTTTCATCTATTTCATAATCAGGAAGATTTTTTATATCTGACTGTTTAAATTTTAGGATTCTAGGTTTCGCTTTTAAACTACTACCAGTGTTTTCCTTACTTACTGGGTCTATGAATTCAAAATTTAACTTTGGAATATTTATTTGGTCAAGTTCATTTCCATCGTCTTTTGAATCTTGAGCTATTAAAGTTCTAATTTTTATTTCAAGTTGTTTAGCAAACATATCTCTGAAATCTACAATATTCGAGTAGTTTTCTACAAGTCCGTTGGGATAAGTTAGCTTTTTAAAATCTTTAAGTTTTTTGTATTGGTCCAAGTCAACTTCATCAAGTTCGACCTTTGCCTTAGAAAAATATAACATTACCAACTTATTGGCTTTCCCTAGTCGTTCAATCTCTTCAATTGTACCACTGTCAAAACCACCGGTTGGTGTACCAATTCTTGTCCAAAAAACACCGACTGCCATATCTGCTTGGTCAACTATCTCTGTGTTTATTAACTCTTGTGGTCTTTTACCTAATTGTGGTGCAGAATGAGTTTCCCACCTTAGAGGTAGAAGAACTACCTTTCTTTCAAATGAGTGCAGGTCATTCCATTCTCTTATCACTCTTGCAATTACTTCTCGTTCTTCTGAAACGTCTGAAGGTGATGCTATAAAAATTCTAAAAACTCTTGAATTAAATGCCATATTTTGTTTTTAATAATGCAT
>NZ_AFPK01000022.1 GCF_000220525.1 Ochrovirga pacifica
TACAAACTTTATGTGAAATTGAAAAAAGCACCCTTGATTTTGAATGCAAGAGTGCTTTTTATGAGTTTGTAATCCCAATAGGTGTTTTGTATTGAATTATTTTTCTATGGTAATGGTTCTTTTTACTTTGTTGAATGGCCCTGGTATAACTGATCCGTTGGCATCTACTAACGCTAGTTCTATGGTTGCTTTTCCTATGGGTAAATTTTTAATAAGATATGGCTGCCATTCTGTAATAAAAAACTCTTTGTTATTGATGGTTGCTTTTACCTTGTTTCCATCTTTAGATAGTTGGGTGTTTAGCACAAAAAAGTCTAACATGATGTCTTTTGCTTCTGTTTTAGAATAGGTTCCTTTGGGCCTACTGTAAATTAAAGTTGGGGCTTGCATTTGTATGTTTAGGCTATCTTTGGGCTGCTCTCCTATGGTTAGCTTTTTAACAACTACGGCATTGCTGTTTTTTACGGATTCGTGATAAGATCGACTTAAAAACGCTACCAAGTGATGCACTCCGTTGGGCATTTCTTTTGTAAACTGAGATTGATAATGTGCCGAATAAGGTTGGTTGTTTACGATAAAATGAATGTGTTGCCCTTTGTCTGAATTTGCTAGTTGGTTGGCATTAGGACTTTGGGTTTGTGCTCCTAATTGGTAGTTTTTTACTTGAAAGTTAAAACTTACATTTTTATCTTGTTCTTGGCTTATGGTATCCCAATTTTTTAGTTCTAAACTGGCTGTGGAATACGCAGGAGATTGGGTTAATTTTTCTAAGGTTATTTTTGGAATGTTGTCTGACTTTGTATTCTTTTTTTCTTTACAAGAGGCAAAGAAAAGAGTGGTTATGAATACGAAAGTGAAAAGATGTTTTTGTCTCATTTTTTGTTTGTTTTTATGGTTTTCTTTTTCCTATTAGGATTTCCATTAAGGTAACAAACATATAAGACTTTTCAAAAAAATAGGTTTTATGATTGGGTTATGTATGCCCTATAAAACCTATTTTTGTTGGTAATGCCTAGATGTTCTTTAGTCTAAGGCTAACTTGTAAATTCCAAACTCCATTTGACTAATGTCTCCCTTTGTTTGGTTGATGCGAGAGTTGGTATAGTATAATTGGTTGTTGTATATGCTAAAGGTATCGGCCCATTGTATTTTTTTTCCTTGTGCAAAAACAGTTTGTTTTGCTGTGGCTAAATTTAATTGAATGATTTTGTCTTGCTCTAAATCTGCCATGTATAAATTTCCTTTTTGGTCTATAATCATTCCGTCGGGAGAAGGGGTTTTGGCTACCAATTTTACGGATTTGTTGATAAGTTCTGTGTTTTGAGACAAAAGTGCATCGGTAGCAATGGCATACAAACTATAGCCTGTTAGTGCATGAAAATACAATTGGTTGTTTTTAGTGTCTAGGGCAATTCCGTCTGAATGGACAGTGTTTTTCCAGACTCCATTGGCAAAAGTTAATTGATTGGTTTCTGCTAAGGTAGAAGGATGATTGTCTAGGGCTCTAAAAGAAGTTCCTGTATGTAGATCGACCACCACGATTCCTGCATGCCCTGAGTCGGTTAAATACATTTTTTGATGTTTTTCGTCGATACGTAAATCGTTGATATATGAATTTGGGTGGTAACTGTTTTGAGATAAAATGTAGGTTTGTTTTAATTGTTGGTTTGCTAAATCGAAAGCAAAAATGCGTGGGGCATTTAGCACTCCTTTGAACATAGGATTGCGAGTATCTAATACATACAAGGTGTTTTTGAAAGCAACTACGGATTGTACTGCTACAAATTTATTGGTAGGAATGGTGTCTCCCATTTTCCATTGGTTCCATTGTTTGTTAGGAAATGCTTTGACTGTTCCGTTTTGTAAAACCTCTACAACCGAATGTTTTATAGGCTCTCTCCATCGGGGAAAGTTGGCAAATATTCTACCTGTATGGCTTACTGTAACACCTGTAACTTGTTGGCCTTTAAAAGAGGCTACTTTTTTTATTTCTGTGTTTTTGGATGAACAACTTATTAAGATAAGTAGCAAAAAAACTAAGCAAATTTGTTTCATTTTTTAGGGTTTGATATTGAATATTTAAAGTCATTTATTTGTGTTTGATAGCCACTTTTACACATACATTAAAAACAAAAAGCTCATCTTTCGACGAGCTTTTCTATTTTTCAGGATTTTACTTTTTTTCCTCTGTTTTGCAACAAGATTTTTCTTTAGCATCTCCTGTATGACAAGTTTGTTTGTCTGCATCGCAACATTTGTGTTTGCATTCTTTGTGTCCATTTACGTCGCAGGTTTTTCCTTCGGCACAACAACCAGAAGCTACACATTGTTTTTTACATAATTCTGTTTTGCAACAATTGGTTGCACATTTATTGTTTGCAGAAGCAGCGTTTCCACAAGCTACAAATAGCCCCATAAGTGCAACGATTGCAAATGCTAATACATTATTTTTCATGATTTTTATATTTAAAATTTAGTACTCTTTTTTTGCTCAACTTTTTGAAAAAGGAGCAATTCCGATTAAATTTTAACTACAAATAGGAGGTTGAAAAATTTTAGAAGTAAAGACCGAACTACTTTCTTGATACCCAAAAAGCTTTTTAGGACGGTAGCTAGGTATAAATTGTATTTTTTCTAATTGATGAGTAATTGCAATTACACTAACACAACAGCTCATTTTAGAAGTTCCAGAACAACAATCCTTTTTATCCGATTTCTGTTCTTTTTGATTTAGCACTGTACAGCAAGTATGAGATTCAGCATCTTGTTTTTTATCTTTTACAGCACAAGTCGTTTTTGTTTTTACCTGATGTACAGGCATAGCTTGTACTGTTACAACCAATTGCAACATAAAAACAAAAGCTATAAAAATGGATACTGCTGATTTCACATTACAAAGTTATTTATTTTAATTGACAAGTGCCAAAAAATACAAATCAAAAAAACTATGCCATGAGTAGTGTTTACGATACTGATAATTTGTCTAATACCAAGTGTAGTTCTTTTAAAGATGTTTCCTCGATAATTTTAGTACGAATGGTTATTTTTTTTGTGGGAGTTTGTAATATGTAATCTCCTGCAATTTTTTTTATCGCTTGTATTTGAGATAGAGAAATTACTGAAGCAAAAGGATGATTTATTTTTAAAAATCCTTGATGAATACTAATGTATTGTTGTTGGTACTGATAAACATAAACCGATAAGTAAGCGATAGAAATCACAAGAGCCCCGTATATAGTCCAGTTGTGCTCTGAGCTAACTAAGAAACTGATAAAAAACCAGATCATAAAAGCCAAACCCGAATACAAATTTCCTTTGATGTACTTTTTTTGTAAGCTATTCTGATTTTCATATTGTTTTTTATTGAAAGTTAGGAAAATTGATCAGTGCAACTACCGTGAATTTCACAGTTTATTTTATGTTATTCAAAACCCGATATAAAAAAACACACCAGTAAAAAACAATTCAACTTATTATACTTACCTGCTTGTATTGTAGAGTTCTTAGAATTTTATCTGTCTTTTTCCCTTTGACCAATAAGCCTACTAACTTGTATAGACAACGCACCTGTTGGTTTAGTGATGTACTGATATTCTCTCCCTTTTCTACAAATAATACCTTTGTTTGATAAATTTCGCTATTTTTTTACTCTTGTTAAGAGTAATTTATTGGTTTTACCTTTTATTTTGATACAAACAAAAAAATCCCTTTCTCTATAAACTGAGAAAGGGATTTAAAACTCCAAAAAATATAGGAGATCTATTCTTTTCTTACAAAACAAACTGTTCTACAGTTATTTTTTTATTCCAACTCTAACTTAAACACGTTGGCAATAGAATTCATTTTTGTATCAGGGATGGTTATAAAAAACGAAGCAGAAGTATGTTCAAACTTAGTGGTGGTGTCCGTTCCCATATGTGATATTCTCTTAATTCTTCCTGGAGGGATGTTTCTATGGTAACCTCCAATAGAACGCATTTGAATACGCTTTCCTACTTTAGGCTCTCCTAAAAAGAAAATATACATGCTTTTTTTGTCTTTGGCCACGGTAAAACGAACATCATCTGCCGTATAGTTTACTGATGAAGATTGCCCTGCATTGTGTCCCTCACCAGTAGAAGCATTTCCAAAACCAAAAATATTATGAGGTCTAGTTCCATAAACAGCTTCTCCATGAACTTTCATCCAATCTCCAATTTCTTTTAGTACATCTCTTTGCTCTTGATTGATAACTCCATCTGCTGTAGGCGATACATTTAACAATACCACTCCATTTTTACTCCAGATGTCAATCATGTTACGCACTACTAAATCTGCAGTTTTGTACGGATGTCCTTCTACATACATCCATCTGCTTTTCCCTAAAGTCATATCAGTCATCCAAGGTGTAGGCCAAGAATCTTTACGCCCTCCTTGTTCGTAGTCTAATACACTATAGTCCAAAGGCAAATCTTCTTGCTTATGAGCCAACATCACCTCTTTGTGTTTTTTTATTCCATTGTTAAAATGATGAGCTGCCATTTCATTTCGTTTCTCTTCCGGAATTAAATTCAACCAGGAGTCGTACCATAAAATATCAGGACTGTATTTATTTACTACTTCATTTACTTGGTCTAACCAATATTGATTGAACTCTTCAATGGTTTCAAAATTACCAAACAACTTACGCAGTTTAGGGTCTGTAGTAGCCGTTGGTAAATCTGGATGATATACATAGTGACTGTCATAAGCTGTTTTCCAAGCTTCGGGTTTGTCTCTATTTCGTTGTCCGTTACGTGCGTGGTGAAAAGTAGCAATAGTTTTTAATCCTTTTTTCTCTAAAGCTTTAAACATATCTCCCAAAATATCACGTTTAGGCCCCATGTCTGCTGCATTCCAAGGATTTACATCACTGTCCCACATGGCAAAACCATCGTGATGCTGAGCTACAGGACCAGCAAACTTTGCTCCTGTTTGTTGAAACAATTCTGCCCAATCATTTGGATCGAATTGAGAGGCTTTAAACATGGGAATAAAATCCTCGTACCCAAACTCGTAAATACTTCCATATGTTTTTTCATGATGCCTACGTACACTGTTATTATCCTTGTACATGTTATGCGGGTACCAAGCACTTCCAAAAGCAGGAACACTGTAAGGTCCCCAGTGAAAATACATTCCCAACTTGGCATCTGCAAACCACTCGGGAGCAGCTCCGTGTTGTTTTAAAGACTCGTAAGTTGGTTCATACTTGGTAACGGTAGTCTTATTGCTTCCATCTAGCGACTTGCAAGCAGCAAGCCCCAATAATAAGACAGGAACTACATATAACTTCTTAATATTCATATCTGTTTGTTTTATCTCTTTTTATTTCTGATTAAATACTCTTAAGGTGGTCGTTGCTATATGCCCTCCTGCATCTGCAAACTGAATCGCTATTTTGTTATTCTTTTTTAAGATAGATGGATTTACAGGTATTTCAATTACTCCGTAAAATCACTCTCTATCCGTTTGAGCTTCCCCAGCATAGTTAGTTGGAACATTCACAGCAACTCCATTAATCATTACTGATGGATGTAAACTCTTTCCATGACCTCTACCAATTCCGATTCGTAACACAGCTTTTGTCTCTCCTTCTAACTCAACATTATTTATATGGAAAACAACTTCCTTAGCAACCTTAATCGGTTGGTAATATTCTTGCGAATAATACTTTTTGAATCTCATTTAGTTTGATTCGTTTTTTAAACGAATACTCCAATACCATAGTGGCTTCTGGTTCTAAGCTAACAGTACTTAAGTTGTTTTTATACTCCCTTTCTTCTGCCTTACCTTCTATTTCTACCGATTTATAAGGAGAATAGTGCTGCTTCACTTTAAAACTTTTAGTGATGTTCATTATTGATTCTGTTCCCTTACTTTTTTATTCTGCTCTCTATTCTCTTACGTTGAGACTTACTCAAACCATGCTTTTTGTAATAGAAATCCTGCGGATAGGTGTAATAATGTTTTTTCATCTCATCATCATGAACATCTAAACTTAAATCACAATCAAAACGAGTTAATACAGTATGATTCCAATTTCCATTGGCATTGATAAAATGTGAAATTCCCCACGTGATTCCTTTTCCGTATTTGGTGTCTGTAAAAGCATCTGGCACATAAGGACCTGCGGCCACAGGTAACAATTCTGTAATGGCAGCTATCTTAAAGTTTACCCAGTCTTCTGCATACTGAATGGTATTGTGCTCTTGCCCATCTCTTTGTACAATAGCCGCTACTCCTTTTCTAAAAGGGAATAAGGTAGTTTCGTGCCCTGAATTGATGACAGGATTTAACGGATGCTTTACAAAAGGCCCCAAAGGATCTTCGGCAATAGCCAAACCTTGCATTCGTATTTTAGAAGGTTTTAACTCTGGTCTTTTATCAAAGTCACCTTTGTAGTACATGTATATTTTTCCATTGTGTACCAGTGGATATGGATCATGAATAGAATACTGATCCCAAGAACCTTCAGGACCATTCGGCAATACTATTTTTCCTGTATGATGCCAAGGACCATCAGGAGAGTCTGCCCAAGCTACGGACACTGGACAAAAATCACCTCTTAATCCACTTGCTTCTTCAAACGCTTGAAAATACAAGTAAAACTTTCCTTTCCATTTTAAAATATCTGTGGTAGTTACCGAACGCCATCCTGGTTGTGGCTTTGGAGGACGAGGTACTGCAATCCCCTGTTCTTCCCACGTAAATCCATCCTTAGATGTTGCATACCAAATATCGGACAAATCCCAATCTGCAGAAGGTATTACATCTGTTGCTTCTTTGGCACGTGACATACCTACTGGTTTTACAGGACTTTTTCTACCTGTGTACCACACATAATATTTCCCATTTTCAAAAATCACTTTGGAAGGATCTCTACGTGTAATGGTTCCATCCCCTTCATTGTAATCAAATCCTTTTAATTTGGTGTATTTAAACTGTGAGTACAATTCGGTTTGCTCGGGACGTAAAGCTTCATAAGCATCGTAATTTCTTGCTACTGCTGCACTTAAAGGTCTGTTTGGTTTTTCTGTTGGCACAAAAAATGGAAATTCTTTCGTTTGGGCTTCTTTAGCAGACTCTTTTGTAACACTTTGTTTTTTTTCTTGACAAGAAAAAAGCAACACACAGGTTATCACACTCCATACATATTTTTTCATGAGTTTATTATTTAAGATGATATCTATTGTTTTTTATATGTTCTATTCCCAACTCCAAATAGTCTTTACTTACTGGCCAAGCAAAGTCTTTTGGACTCCAATTTACTCCTGCTCTCCAATAATTCCCTCCGTACTCATAAGCACCCAAATCTGGAGCTTTCCCTTTATAACCTTTGGTATTTTTTTTAACCTTTTTTCCTTTATCAATAAGTGGACTGTGGGCAAATGGCATAAACAGCCTTTCCTTTTTAGTCTCAAATGGAAGTTCTGAAAACTGCTTGTTGTTTTCAAATTTGTTATCCGCCTCGTCTCCTAAAAATTCTTTTTCATCAACTCTATATTTTTTACCATCTCCAGAATCCCACCAAGGACGGACATCTGAAATATTGTTGTACAATACATTGTCTTTTACATTGGTTTGACGTCCGTTTCTTTTGGGCACCCATGAACTAATTAAAGCTTCATCTGATTTTCCCACATTCCAAAAAGTATTGTTGTAGATTTTATTGTACACCGCATCCCAATTAAAATGCAAACCTGCCCACTCTACATCCCACACCACATTGTGATGCACAATATAACCCGCAGAATTGTTGTCTAAGTAAATTCCTGTTGCTTTGTTTCCAGCATGTCGGTCATCTGCATGAGCATTGTGAAACCAATTGTGATGTACTTCTATATTTTTAGGAATTCTATTTCCCGTTACATAAAACAAACCTCCATCAGCACCCGAAATCAAACATTTTTGAACGTGATTGTAAGCAAACTCACTGTCATTTCCAGAAATGTAAATTCCATCTCTTGCCGAACCACTAAACGAGTTGCGTATCACTCTGTTTCTTTCACCAAAACTACCTAGCAAATAGGCATGAATTCCTGTGGTATTAAAATGTTGTACGATGCAATTTTCTACCAAGGTTTCAGAAGAGCGATTGCCTAGTAAAATTCCATTAACACTTCCTTTTTCTAACACGCAATTTTTAACAACATTGTGTATTCCTCCATTTACTTGAATGGCTGCATCAGACACCCTTGCTCCGTTCAAATCGGTTATCAATCGTTCAGCTCCGTGTTTGATCATGCAATTGCTAATGGTATTTCCATCCCCATTAACCACTATTGCACCTCCAAAAAAGTTCAGCCCTTTAATTTGGATATTGTTTTTATCAATAACCACCAATTCTTTACGGATTGTAACTTCTACCTTTTGATGATTAGGATGAGTTCCTTCTGGAGCATAAAAGTATAGGGTTTTACTGCTTTGATCATAGTACCATTCGTTGGGTGCATCCAAAGCCTCTAGCTTGTTCATCAAATAAAAAACACCTCTGTGCCCTTTTTCCAATCGTTGAGGTGAGTGTGTTTTTCCAAACGGCCATTTGTTTGGTAAAGTTTTAAAAAACACACGATTTAGCTCAGGAAGATAGCCTGTAATGGTTCGTTGCCAAGCACAACCACTATGTGCTCCTAGGTAATGAATAACTCCGCCCGTCCAATCTATTTTTGGAATTTCGTTGTTGCTAATAAAAGACATAGACCAAGTTCCTTTGGTTTTGTCTATAAATTTTGCATCCAAACTGTATTCGTTATTGTCTATGTTGTTGGGCCATCTAGCTAATTGCATTTTCTCATTGTTGCAATACACATTGTTGGCAACTCCCAAATCCATCTGTATGTTGTTGGCTTTGTATATTTTGTCTTGATACAGTTCCCATCCTTTTACTCTTTGAGTAGCGGTAATAATTACCTCATCGTTTTTATAACGTGTAAAAATTATAGGTCTCTTTTTAGTTCCTGAACGGCTGGGTACGATCTGCTCTCGATACACCCCTTGATGAATATAACACACATCTCCAGCCCTCATTACCTCAACAGCTTGTTGAATGGTCTGAAAAGGGTTAGACAACGTTCCATTTCCACGCTGTTTGTTACGACCATCTACATGGTAATCTTTAGCCAAAGTAGCTAATGTAATTCCTACAAAAAATAAAAAGAAGGGAACTTTTTTCATCTTAAATTATTTTAATTTTAGTTGGTAATCATGAGCTCCTGGTGCAAAATTGCTTCTATACACTTTTGTTCCAGTTCCCCATTTCTCCCAATCAATTTCAGCTCTATTATCTCCTAAAACAATTGTTGTTAATTTTTCTCTCATCTTTTGAGCAATTTTTTGATATTTTTTATCAAAAGCTACATTGTTAATTTCTTTAGGATCTTTGGTAGTGTGGTACAAACTAGGGTCTATTTGATCATACGGTGCGTTTATTGCCCATTTGATATTTTGTCCAGGATTTTTTTGCCACCCCCAAGGACGAATTTGCATAGAAAACACGTATTCTTTGGTACGAATATAAGCTCTTGGTCCAGTAGCAGCATGGCTTTCTCCTATAATATAATCACGTATAGGAGCTGTTCCATCAACAATGGTTGCTAAGTCCATTCCGTCTAAATACTCATATTTTTTAGCTTTCAAATCTGCCCCTCCATTGGCTAAAATAGTAGGAGCAATATCTACAAATTCTGCATACTCTCGCACTACTTTTCCTGCTGGAAACTTCTTTTTGTCCGATGATACTACTACTATAGGATTGTGTGTATCTAATTCCCAAGGTGTACATTTAGAAACCGCTCCGTGATCATTCAACTTCCACCCATGATCCCCATGTACATACACAATGGTCCAAGGCTGTTTTTTTGCTTCACTGTAAGCAATAAAATCTTCTGTTGCTTCCCCGATTAAAGCATCTCCATACGCACAATAGGCATAATAATCTTGAATCATTTTTAACTTTTGCTCATCCGTAAAATGATCTGATCCTTTACTTTTGATGAATCCCTTGATTTGCTTTGGAATTTTGGCAAATTCGGCATCTGTTAACACAGGAATTTTATAATCGTTTTGTTGAAAACGAGCTCGGTAATCTGCAGGAGGCAATACGGGTGTATGAGGAAAATTATAGCCTAAATGCACAAACAACGGTTTGTTTGGATCCAAACCGTTTACTGTTTGAGAACCTACTTTGAATTTAGGATTGGTGTTTTTTAAATAATCTTTCAATACAATGTTGTACTGCCCATCTCTGTTTTTTCCTGCGGGTTGCGAACTCACACCAGACAAAATCATTCCTTTAGCAGGGTGTTCTTCTTCTCCTTTTTTGTAATGACGAAGAATGTCGTATTTTTTGTTAAACGCTTCCGTTTTACCTTTGTATTCTGGCTTTTGTTTTTCTAGCTCCAAAGATGCGTACGTAAACGTTCCATCAGGCTCTACAAAATACTCTGTACTTTTTAGAGGTTCTTCTAATTTTTCTCCATTCACTACCTGAATCCAATCTTTTCCCCAACCTGTTAGGCCATCTTTGTGCATTTTTTTAAAACTTACATCGTTTTGGTAAATTGGATGTGCTTTGGTTTTTCCATTGGCTGTTAAGGTTTTGATACGTACACCTAGTTTTCCTACATGAAACGTTTGGTAACCTTCGCTAACCATTTGCTCTGGAAAAGTTGGGTACGAATTTTCTGTTTTGTTATTGTAATACTCAAAACTATACACCCCAGAACGGAATGGATAACGTCCCATATGCATAGCCGAACGAGAAGGTGCACACACAGGCGAATGACAATAGGTGTTGATGAACGTAGTTCCCTGTTTTGTTAACTTGTCTATGCTGGGCGATTCTACATATCCTAATTCACTCATTTCTCTTCCGTGCAACATTTTATTAAAAGCACGCACCGCATCGTAACGATGATCGTCGGTAACAATCCACAAAATATTGGGTTTTTGTACTTTGTTTTTTTGGGCAAATGCCATTACGCCAGTCAATAGCGTAAAAGCAAAACATCCTAATTTTTTAAATCTCATAATTTTTAATGTTAATTTGATTCTAAGATATTCAATCTAAATATTTTCAACATTGTTTTGGTTTAAAAAAAAAAACACAAACTCCTAAAAATCAAACACTAAGTCCACAGAAATCATTTCGTCAACGTTTCCGAAATAATGTATAGGATTCCCTTTTGGCCCCATCTGTATAGGTTCTTTAAATTTGGTTCCAATAGCTGGAATATTTTTTACAAACGAAATATCTCCTTTTGGAAACTCTTTTACGGCAGCTCCTTTTACCGGATCTTTGGGTGCTTTTGGGGTTAACATTCTTAAAAAAGTATTGTCCGAATTGCAATACACAGTAAATCCATTATTATTCTTTCCCTTTACTTGCACCCAATTTAAGTTGGCATAAAACCCTTTAAACTCAGGATATACAAATCCAGATTCTCCTGTAACCGTGTTGTTATAATCGTTTTCCCAAACCTGAAAACGAGTTCCTTTCATACGGTTTCTCCACACTCTATAAGGCCCATCACCCAACCATTTCATTCCTTGAACTTGATTTTCTGGAAACGAGAATGTGATTCCCATATACTCTTTTACCATTTTGATGTTTCTTATTTCTGCATGCAAACTTACCATACCATTGGCATGAATAGTCCATTCAAAAAAATCTTGTGTGGTTTCTTTATTTTCTTTCCAGTCCCAATACTTTGGTTTTGCCTTGTACAACGCACGAATAACCACTTTGTTTTTTTGCGAACTGATTTCTACATTTTCTATTTCTGATTTGCTTCCTAATAAAATAGGCCCATTGTGCAACGGAATAATTTGCTTTCCTTTTTTTACTTGTTTTAACAAACCTGTAGCTTTAGAAAAAGTATAATGATGACTTTGTGTTTTTACAAAAATTTCTTGATCGGTACTTTTTAGCTTTAACAAACCTTTCTCTTTGTTAGACAAAACACGTATTGTTTTTTGATTGATATCCTTAGGCTTTTGCACAGGATATGACCATGTAAACAATTCCATTCCATTCGGATCTTTGGCCGTTAAATACAATACATCAGCTTGTTTCCATCCTTCTGGTTTTTCAATTTTTATTTTGCCTTTAGCCAAGGGAGCAATATTAGGAAGCCTTACTGCTTGTTGAACTAAAATTTCTTGAGTTATTTTGCTATTTGGAGTTTTGAACTTTACCCACTTAGCCTCCATACTGCACTCAATTAAATTGGTATAATGATATCTGTTTTCTACGTTAAAAACGCCATCAAAATTGTCACGAATAAAACGCTCTTCTAGGTAAATAGGTGACCAAATTTCTTTAATGGTAAAATAGCTTGCTTCTTTTTCTCCATAAGGCCCCACAATTCCGTCAGGAGCATGATTACCATCGGTATCTAAAACACCACCTTTGTCTGTTCGCACTACTGCCTCATCGGCAAAATCCCATAAAAAACCACCCGCACTTAAAGGCATGTTCCACATTTGTTTCCAATAATCATCTAAACTAGCACCATGTCCCCCATCGTACAAACCATGATTGAACTCTGTTGGAAAATAAATTTTATCGTGCGTAGGGGCATCGTAGGCAAAAATGTGATATTCTGGATAATGCATGGTATTTGTTTTTCCAAAAATTCCCCAAGGATGTATGACTTCTCTTTGTTGAATGTCCCATTTGGCATAGTCATCATCTAATTTGGTATTCCATCCTGTTTCATTTCCGTTTGCCCACAACACAATAGACGGATGGTTGACATCTCTTACCACGGCTTCTCTAATTATTTTTTCTCCAACTTTTTCATCTAAATAAGGTACGTGCCAAGTACAAACTTCATCAATTACAAACAATCCCAAAGAATCACAAGCTTCTAAAAAGTGAACATCTGGCGGATAATGAGACATACGCACTGCATTCATATTCATATCTTTTATCATATTGATATGTTCAATACTCAAGGCTTTAGAAGTGGTTCTTCCCGATTCTGGATAAAAAGAGTGACGATTGACCCCTTTGAATTTTATTTTTTGATTGTTCACATAAATTCCATCACTTTCTCTTACTTCTACGGTTCTAAACCCAATTTTTTGATGAATTTGATGTAAGATTTTTCCTTTTTTATCTAACAACTCAATTTTTAATTGATACATATTGGGTTTTTCTGGATTCCAAGTTTTGATATTTTTAGCAAGTGTAAAAAAAGAAATTTTTCCTTTTTCTTTGCTGATATCTTCTGTTTTTAAATCTTGAATTTTATTTCCCAAATCATCTTGTAAAACAACTTGTACAGTCGTTGCTTTTCTTGAATCTGTAAAAATATCGGCTTTAATACTTCCATCGGCTTTGGCATCTACAGCTACACGATTGATGTGTTCTTTAGGCAACACCTCTAAATACACAGGGCGATAAATTCCACCAAAAATCCAAAAATCTGTATTTCGTTCTGCTGAATTGATAGATTCATTGGCTGACATTTTATGCACCTTTACTTCTAACTGGTTTTCTGCTCCGTATTTTAATAGTTTAGAAATATTGTATTTGAATTCGTAAAAAGCACCTTGATGAATTTCTCCTGCCAGTTGTCCGTTTATTTTTACCTCGGCATCGGTCATAACACCTTCAAAAACAATCTTTACCTCTCTTTGTTTCCAAACTTTAGGAACTGTAAATTGATGTTTGTAGATCCCATATTCGTTATGATAGGCTTTTCCTGCTTTGTAATCACGTCCATAATTGTAATTTCCAAAACCTTGCAATTCCCAACAAGAAGGCACTTCAATTTTAGTCCATTTTTTACTTTGCATTCCATCAGAACAATAAAAATCCCAAGCAATCGTATGGTCTTTGTCCGTTCCTGTTAGATATTGTTTAACGGTATTTAAATTTTGCGATTGTGCCGTAAACACAGTATATAAACCACTGATTAGTAGCCCTATTGCTTTATGTATTTTCATTTATTGCTATTTCTTAAAATTCAAAAGTTAAATCCATCACAATAGGCTCGTCATCATTACCAAAATAATGTTCTGAGTTTCCGTGAGGTCCCGTACTTTCTGCAAATTGAAATTTGGTTCCCATGCCCGGAATATTCATTACAAAAGAGATATCGCCAGTTGGGAAAGCAGGATGTACTTTTCTTTTTGCTGCTCCTTTTTTATTGTCTTTGGGCTCTTCGGGAGTTAACATTCGCAAATAGGTATGCGGAGTTCTACAATACACGGTAAAGCCATTGTTGTGATTCCCTTTTACCTTAGACCAATATAGATTGGAAAAGAATCCTTTAAATTCCGGATATACAAACTCGTATTCTCCTCCAGCTTGCCCTGTTACAGTATTGTTATAATCGTTTTCCCACACTTGAAAACGCGTACCCTTGGTTCTGTTTCTCCAAACTCTATACGGTCCGTCTCCCAACCATTGCATTCCCGCCACTTCTTTTTCTGGAAAAGAGAATGTAATTCCTCGATACCCTTTTAAGTTTCTGAACCCTTTGAACTCTACTCGTAAGTCTAACAATCCATTAGCGTGTACAGTCCATTTAATCACATCTGATCTTTTCTCTTTGATGGTAGACCAAGCAGGCATCCATTTTTTCTCTTCAAAAATTACCAGAATTTCCGTTTTGTTGTCCAGCGATGTTATTTGAATATCTTGTACCTTGTCTTTTTGATTTAAAATGATAGGCCCATCCGTAAGCGGAATCAATGTTTCTCCTTTTTTAACCTCTTTTAACAAGCCGTTTTCCTTTGAAAAACGATAACGATACTCACCAGCCGTTACCGCTATTATACGGTCGGTACTTGTTGTTTTCACCAAACCGTTATTGCTGTATTCCACCTTCTCTAGATTCGATTTTTTTGGACTCGCCACAGGGTAAGACCATGTAAAAATTTCGTGACCATTTACATCAGTAGCAGTTAAATGCAGAGCATCAGCTTGTTGCCAACCTTGCGGTTTTGGGATGTAAAGTTCACCTTTTGCTCCAGGTTGTAATGCTGGTAATTGCACCTTGCTTTTGTGTAAAATTTGATGACCTGCTTCTTTGGGTTCTTTAAATTTCAACCAGCTTGCCGTCAGTTTGCAATCTTTTAAGTTAGTGTAATGATAGCGGTTTTCAATACGGAACATCCCGTTAAAATCAGGAGTGACATAACGCTTTTCTATAAAAATTGGCGACCAGATTTCTTTGATGGCAAAATAACTGGCTTCTTTTTCCATATACGGTCCTACAATACCATCGGCAGCTTTGCTCCCTTGCAAATCTATTTGATTGTTTTTGTCTGTACGCTCAATTCCCTCATCGGCAAAATCCCACAAAAAGCCTCCTGCACTCAGTGGTAAATTCCACATGATATTCCAATAATCTTCCAGCCCAGCTCCATGACCACCATCGTACAAACCATGTAAAAATTCGGTTGGGAATAATATCTTTTCTTGTGAGTATGCATCATTAATTAAGGAATGGTAATGACTGTAATGAATGGTATTCGTTTTTTTGTAAATACTCCACGGATGGATGACTTCTCTTTTTTGAATATCCCATTGGGCAAAATCTGCATCCACTTCTGAATTCCATCCTTGCTCATTCCCGTTCGCCCAAAGTATTACTGAAGGATGATTGACATCGCGAACCACGGTTTCTTTTACAATTTTACGAGCCACCTTGGTATCTAACACAGGATTGTGCCAAGTACAGATTTCATCAATCACAAACAATCCTAAAGAATCACAGACTTCCAAAAAATGTTTGTCTGGTGGATAATGCGACATTCGCACCGCATTCATATTCATATCTTTCATTAGTTGCACGTGCTCTGTACTTATTTTTTTAGAAGTAGTTCTCCCCGACTCTGGATGAAATGCATGACGGTTCACCCCTTTAAATTTGATTCGTTTTCCGTTTACATAAATTCCATCACCTTCTAAAACCTCTACGGTTCTAAAACCTATTTTTTCCGTAACGCTATGTAATATTGTTCCTTTTTTATCTAACAAATCTATTTTTAGTTGGTATAAATTTGGAGTCTCTGGATTCCATGTTTTAATAGCAGAAGCTTTTGTTTCTACACGGAACTTACTTTTTTCTTTTTTAAGATCTTTAACTTTTAAGTCTTGTACTTTGTTCCCTTTAACATCTAATAAAGTTAAAGCAACATCATCTGCCTTTTTAGTATCTAAAAATAAATCTGCTACAATGCTACCGTTTGCTTTTGCATCAATCGCATAACGATCTATGTTATTTTTAGGTGAAATGGTTAGATAAACAGGACGATAAATTCCTCCAAAAATCCAAAAATCTGCATCTCTTTCCGCATGGTTGATAGATTCGTTAGCTGAGGCTT
Organism: Ochrovirga pacifica; assembly: GCF_000220525.1. Taxonomy (GTDB): domain Bacteria; phylum Bacteroidota; class Bacteroidia; order Flavobacteriales; family Flavobacteriaceae; genus Ochrovirga; species Ochrovirga pacifica. The sequence continues at coordinate 16,363 of NZ_AFPK01000022.1, forward strand.
TGTTTACTTTTACTTCTAACAAATTGTTTGATCCGTATTGCAACAAATCGGTAATGGTATAGTTAAATTCGTAAAAAGCACCTTGATGTACTTCTCCTGCCAATTTTCCGTTAACTTTAACTTCAGCATCTGTCATCACTCCTTCAAAAACAATTTTAATGTCTTTGTTTTTCCAATTTTTATCAGCAAAAAATGAATGTTTGTACAAACCATATTCATTTACACGATCTTCTATTTTATCTGAACCATAATTATAGGTTCCAAATCCTTGTTGTTCCCAACAAGATGGCACACCAATTTTAGTCCACTCACCACTTTTTCTTCCATCAGAACAAAAGAAATCCCATGCTACTACATGGTCTTTATCGGTTCCGGATAGATAGATTTTTTGAGTTTGATTTTGAGCAACACCAAAGCTAGAAGTCATAAAAAAACATACGACAAGTAAATAAACTATTCTCATAATAAGTTTCTTAAAATTCAAAGTAATTTTTTGCATTGTGATAGCAGATATTTTCTACCATATTTCCTAACAATTCCATATCATTGTTAATGAGACCGTTTTCTACATCGTTCCCTAACAAGTTACACAATATTCTTCTAAAATATTCATGTCTTGGATAAGACAAAAAACTTCTAGAATCTGTTAGCATTCCTACAAAACGACTAAGCAAGCCCATATTGGACAAAGCATTGATTTGATTTTCCATACCCGTTTTTTGATCTAAAAACCACCACCCTGACCCAAATTGTATTTTCCCAGGCATGGAACCATCTTGAAAATTCCCTATCATAGTTCCCACCACTTCATTCTGAGCCGGATTCAAATTGTATATAATTGTTTTGGTCAACTTGTTTTCCGTATCCAAACGATTTAAAAATTTAGACATGGTAGCAGCACAGCTTAAATCATGGATAGAATCAAACCCTGTGTCAGGCCCCAAAGTCGATAGCAAACGCGTATTGTTATTTCTTAACGCACCATAATGAAACTGCTGAGTCCATCCTTTTTCATAATCCATCACTCCTAACTCGTACAACATAGCCGATTTGAACTGACATACTTCTCTCTTATTCAACTCCATTCCCGAACGAATTTTTAAAAAAATAGTTCTAATTTCTGACAAAGTATAATCTTCGGCATAAAACTCCTCTATTCCATGATCAGATAGTTTACACCCAACTCCAGCAAAATAATCATGACGAATTCTTAGAGCTTTTAGCAAATCATCATACGTATGAATGTCTATTTCAGCAGCTTCAGATAACTGAACCATATATTCATTAAATCCCTCTACATTTTCTACAGACAGAGCCTTGTCTGCCCTCCATGTTGGCAATACCTTTATGGTACAATTGCTATTTTTTATCACTTTGTGATACTCTAAGGAATCCACAGGATCATCCGTGGTACAGACCACTTCAACATTCATCATTTTCAACAAACCTTGAGGACGATAGGCATCTGTTGCTAATTTTTCATTAGCCAAATCCCAGACCTCTTTGGCAGTGTTTTTATTTAATACACCTTTAAAACCAAAAAAAGCCTTCAGCTCCATATGTGTCCAATGATACAATGGATTCCTCACCGTATGCGGTACCGTTTCTGCCCATTTTTTAAATTTTTCCCAATCTGTGGCATCACCTGTACAAAAACGCTCATCGACTCCATTAGTTCGCATAGCTCTCCATTTGTAATGGTCTCCGTACAGCCATAACTGAGTGATGTTCTTAAACTTTTTATTTTCTGCTATTTGTTGAGGCACCAAATGACAATGATAATCAATAATAGGCATTCTGGCTGCATGTTGATGATACAGTTGACTTGCTGATGGGCTGTCTAACACAAAATCTTGATCTAAAAAAGGTTTCATATCGTTGATTCTATCATTAAAAGATTTTCAAAAATATTCCCTCAAACTTAGTGATACGTCAATGTTTTCGTAACTTTAACGCCACTTTAACGGTATGTATAACCGTTAAAGCAACAAACAACCTATAGTAAACCAAGGCTTTTATCATTAAAAAGAATGCAACTCAACATTGTACAAAAACAATCGATTGTAAATACAATCAAGCAAAGTGAGAGTTTTAAAAATGCTCCTACAAGCATTGCCTTGCTTCAATATTTGTTTGAAGCAACAGCTAAAAACGAACCACTGAAAGAAAGTGTTATAGATTTGGATTTTTTTGGAGACAAAGGCAACAATGAAAAAAGTAACCCTAGGGTGCGTGTGAACGTATACAACTTGCGAAAAAAACTGACCCTTTATTACGAAAATGAAGGAAAAAATGACCTTTGGAAAGTGAGCATCCCTAAAGGACAATATTTGGTTCAGTTTACCAAAACACACAGTCAGTTTGAGCGTTATAAAAAACAATTAAATGGATGGAAAATTGCTCCCTATGTTGCATTGATATTTTTAAGTTCTCTATTTGTTTGGCAGTTTTTACCCCAAAAAGAACCCAAAATTTGGTCTTCTATATGGAACAATGGTCACACCAACCACTTGTATATTGGCGATTTGTTTGGGATGAATGGAAGGACTATCACAGAAGGCAATGGATGGACACGTGATTTTAATATCAATACCGAGAAAGAGTATTATGAATGGATTAAAAAACATCCTGAACACAAAAACAAAATAAGCCCTTCAACCTTTAGTTACACCACAACCATGGCTGCTCTAGCTACAAGAGATTTACAAGCATTGCACCAGACCCACAGCAAAAGATTCTTTTTACATTTTACCACCAAAAGTTCAACAAGCGAAATTAAACAGGGAAACGCAGTTTATGTGGGGCCTTTAAAAACACATAATTTATTTGTACCATTCTTTAATGAAGGAAATCCATATTGCTTTATTAAAAACAGGCAATTGCATATTCAAAAATCAAAAAAAGTGTACAACTTAAACTCCTATAATCAAACTGATGAATTTGCATTGGTGAGTAATTATCCTGCCCCGGGAGGCACTGAACATCTGTTATTTATCTCACAACACGATATTGGGGTTAGTGCCACTGTTGAGTTCTTTTGCAAAAAAAATAACTTAGAGGCCTTTGCCAAGCAACACTTAAACAATCATCAGTATTTTACAGCAATTTTTAGAGTAAAAGGGCAAGATCGCACAAGTATTGATATGCAGTTAGTAGAGGTAATTCCGTTTTAACATTATTAAAATACCGCTACCCTTGTTTTTCTATTACACAAGTTTACTTTAAAGGGAAATAACCCACGTAAAACCAAAAAACTTTGGTCTGAACCATTTTTTATGACCAAAATTCACGTTAAATTAGACCTGCTTCGAGCACAGACTAGCATGCATCCTACTAAAACAATCCGAGTAAAAAGAACCCTTGATATTAACCTCTTATTTTGTTTGATTTTCTGTTTGTATTCTTTCTTTCTGTTTTTTGGTTAAACCTAACTGAAAATAAAACTCTGGATCTAACCTGTAATTGTGATGTTTCATTTCTGGATCATCAACATCCAAACTCAAATCACAATCAAATCGACACAGTTCCGAATGCCATTTGTTATTATTCTTACTTTTAAAGTTGATAAAATGACCTATTCCCCAAGTAATTCCTCTTCCGTTTTTATTATCTAAAAAAGCATCTGGAATGTAAGCATTAGGTCCAACAGGCATAAACTCTGTTATGGCCATCACCTCAAAATTCACCCAATCTTTTGCATACTGAATCGTAAAGTGCTCTGAACCATCTCTAATTGTTAAAGAAGCAACTCCTTCTTTCCAAGGGAAAAAACAAATCTCATGACCTGAATTTTGTACTGGATTTAAAGGGTGCTTTACAAATGGTCCTAAAGGATTTTCTGCAATCGCCAAACCAATTCCACTCCATACTGTTCCTGGTCTATTAAAAGCAGCTTTATAATACAAATAAATTTTTCCATTATGAACTAAGGGAGTAGGTGCCTGAATAGAAAACTGATCCCACTCTCCTTTAGCCCCTGTAGGAACTACTACTTTATTTACATGCTTCCAAGGTCCATTGATATTGTCTGCATAAGCTACCCCTACAGGGCAGTAATCTCCTCTTTTACCGCTAGCTTCTGTAAACGCCTGGTAATAAATATAGTATTTATCTTTAAATTTTAAAATATCTGGTGTTGCCACAGCTCTCCAGCCTGGTGTTGGTTTTTCTGGTCTACCTACAGCCACTCCTTGTTCTTCCCAATGAAAACCATCTTTACTAGTTGCATACCAAATTTCTGCCAAGTCCCAATCTACAGAAGGAATTTCATCCGTAGCTAAATGAGCATTACTTGAACCTACTGGAGCTACTTTTGTATCACGTTTGGTATACCACACATAATACTTTCCATTTTCTCGAAGAATTTTAGAGGGATCTCTACGTGTAATAGTTCCATCACCATTGTTGTAATCAAAACCTGTTAACTTCGTATACTTAAACTGAGAATACAATTCATTCTCTGCATTTACATGTGATGGATATTGATAAAAACTTCTTTTTAAAGCCTTACTCAAAGGGTATTCTTTTGCATATTTTGTTACTTGATACGGAAAAGCTTCTGTTCCTGGCTTAGGTGTTTTTAGGGGAATAACAAGAGAATATGAGTTTCCACTTCCTTTTGGTAAAACGGCAATAATTAAAGCTTTTGGAATACCATTTTCCATATAAAACTTGGGCATGTCTGCCGTGCGAGTAGTCTTTGTTACTGCACCATCCGTCCATTTAATTTCTCCGGCTTTAATTACTAAAAAATTTTTTGCAGGTTTCCAATTAAACCCCATGTCATCTCCTTCGAAAAGCATTGTAGATCCATCAGGATACTCACTCCATGCTCCTCTAGAATCTTTTGCCAAACAATAGTAATTTCCATTAAAAACCCACTCTACATGATCGTCAATAGCAAAAGAAGCCGTAGGATGTGTAATAAAAGGCATTCCTGTATCTACAAAAGGCCCCAAAGGTGATTTAGAGATAGCTGTAACATGCACAACTTTACCATGTTTAAACTTGGGATGTGGTTTTACATACTTGTAAGCCAATAAAAACTTTCCATCATTCCTTTTACTAATTGTTGGGGTAGAGGTCATCATACGTCCATTAGTTGCATCAATCAACGGCTTGTCAAATCGTTTCCATTCTCCATTCAAATCATCGGTAACAGCAACTCCAATACGTTGATTATTTCTATTGATCCACCATTCTTTATTTTTAGTTGAGGGCATGTTATTTTTAGCAGTTGTATCCCAATAACCACTCCCTTTGTTTCCCATGTGATACAAATAGTACTTTCCCTTGTATTCTAACACATGTGGATTGTGGGTACAATCTCCATCCCAGTAGTTCTTACCTCTTGCAGGTAACACAACATTTTTAAATTGGTATGGCCCCGTTAATTTATCAGACACAGCATGTGCAATTTCTGAATGTGTTACCCAGCCGTGATGCCCTTTTGATTTTGGCCAGCGAGAATAAATTGCATGAAATTTTCCATCTTTTCCTCTCAAAATATTGGTTCCCCAAACATTGTATTCTTTTTCTTTAATGATGTTTGACTTGTCAAACTTTTCTGGAAGTAATTCAGAAAAATTAAAATTATCCTGAGCAGTACTTTGTTTTGTAACAAAAAAGACTCCTATCACTAACCAAATAATCCTTCTCAAATTCATAATGCTGTTATTTCGTATTTATAATTCATCATTTTACATATCTCTGCTATACACTCAAAAGAACTATGGTAAAAGAACATTTATCAAACAGAAAGTCTGTTTTATATTGTATTGATGTTGTGCCCTATATCATAACACTAGCTATTTTAAAAAACAAATAATCACAGAATCAAACTGGCTATTGCCTTTTGCTATGAATTGATTCCTCATCATCCACTTTATTTCTGATGTTGTCTAACAATAAATTATTTACTCTTCTCCAGTAATTCGTTTCATTTGTTTTTTAGATAACTTTCTTTGAAAATATACATCTGGATGAAAATACAATCTTGATTTTTTCATTTCAGGATCGTGCAAATCCAAACTTAAATCACAATCAAAACGAGCTAAGAAACTATATTTTCTAGTCTTTCCAATATTCTCTCCTTGTCTTCCGATAAAATGAGAAACTCCCCAAGTAATCCCTCTACCATTTCCGTTGCTATCAAATGCATCAGGAACGTATGCTCCAGCTGCAAAAGGCATTAAAGCAGAAACTGCTGCAATGTCAAAGTTAATCCCATCAGGAGCATATTGAATGGTGCTATTCTCATTCCCATCACGTAAAACCAATGCTGCAATTCCTTCTTTAAATGGAAACAATGCTGTTTCATGACCTGAATTAAACAAGGGGTTCAGTGGATGTTTTTTAAAGGGTCCCAGAGGAGAATCTGCAATAGCCACTCCTGCTCCTACCAAATAGTTAGGTCGATCTCCATAAGCAGCTTTGTAATAAATGTAAACTTTACCATTGTATACCAACGGGTAAGGATCGTGGATTGAGTACTGATCCCACGTTTCAGGCTCTCCATTAGGAATAATTTCCTTATCGACAATTGTCCAAGGTCCATCAGGTGAATCTTCATATGCAGCTACCACAGGACAGTGATCTCCCTTAGTACCACTTGGCTCGTTATAAGCTTGAAAATATTGATAATATTTCCCTTCCCACTTTAAAATATCTGTAGTAGAAAGAGATCTCCAACCTAAAGCTGGTTTCTTAGGACGTGCAATAGCAACCCCCTGTTCTTCCCAATGGATACCATCTTTTGAAGCGGCATACCAAATATCCGACAAATCCCAATCGGTTGACGGAATAACCTCTGTGGCCAAGTGGGCATTTGAATATCCAACAGGAGGCTGAACAGTGGCACGTTTGGTGTACCATATGTAATACTTACCATTTTCTTTTATGATTTTAGATGGGTCTCTTCTAGACAACGTTCCATCTCCATCATTATAGTCAAAACCTTTTAATTCAGTGTATTTAAAAGCTGAAAACAATTCGTTGTCTTGATATCTTGGAGCCATATAGTTGGTGTACAAACGATCCATAGCCTTACTCAAAGGTCTGTCTGGTTTTGTTTGTGGTATATCCCATGGATATCCTTTTAAATTCTCTAAAGGCTGTTCTTATGTTTTTGCTTCTGCTTGTGAAGATTTTTTTACGCAAGAAATTATCCCTACAGTTACAACTGACAGCAAGATGTATTTAACTATATTCATTATTTTTAATTTACTTGATATGTTTATTTTAGTTCTATTTTTCTGTAATCGATATTGTTCTTAACGAAATTATTATCTTAAAAGAATTATGGTTTCTTGAAATTTAGCAGCTCCCAATTTAGTACTTAATTCTCCTGGAGATGAGTTTCCAACAGTTACCTTATAAGCTCCTTTTCTCCAAACTTTTTGTCCTTTCACATTAATTACTTTCAACGACTCTGGGTGTATTGTAAACTCAACTTTTTGAGTTTCTCCTTTCTTTAAAGCTACACGTTTAAATGCTTTTAAAGTTGTGAATGGTAAACCTTCACCTTCTTTTTGGCTTTTAGGGCTGATGTACAACTGCACTATTTCATCAATATCAAAATCTCCAACATTCGTTACCTCAACACTTACTTTTAAACTTTCTTTCTTTCTTAATTTAGCATCTTCAACTACTAGATTTTTAAACTCAGTTTTAGAATAGGTCAATCCAAAACCAAACGGGAACATCGGTTCTTCTGTCATGTACTTGTAGGTACGACCTTTCATAGAATAGTCTTTGTAGTCTGGTAATTGAGCTACACTTTTAGGAAATGTCATTGGCAAATGTCCAGTAGGAGAAACTTTTCCAAATAACACATCAGCTACTGCATTTCCTCCTTGTTCACCTGGATACCATATCTGTAAAATCGCATCACAGTGCTCCTCAATACCTTCTAAAGATACCGGACTTCCACTAGCAATTACCAACACCAATGGTTTGTCTTTTTTCTTTGCAGCCAATTGTTTAACATAGTTGATTTGATTCTCAGGTAACTTTAAATCCAACCGATCGCCTTTGTGATTAGAAGCAATCGCATCAACTCCTTCTCCTTCTCTATCCGCAGTTAAACCAACCACACAAATTGTAACATCTGACATACCTGCTACATTAGGTGCCCAGTTTTTTGGATTGATGTTTTTCTGAAATGGCAATGCTCCACTTCTATAATTTAATGATGTCCCCAAAGAAACTGCATCTGTAATTCCAGCCAAAATTGTTACAACTCCTGGACTTACACCATAGTAACTTCCCATTAACATATCTGATGAATTTGCAAAAGGACCTGTTACATATGGTACTTTAATATCTGTTGGCAAGGGCAATAAGTTGTTCTTATTCTTTAACATCACAATAGATTTTTGTGCTGCTTCTCTGGCCAATTCAATATGCTCTTTACTATGAATTAACTCTGGTCCAATTTTGCTATATGGATTTTTAGATAAATCTTTATCAAACATTCCTAAACGGAAACGCGTTTTGAATAACTGCTTTGTTCTTTCGTGAACCAACTCTTCAGTAACCAAACCTTGATCAATTGCTTTTTTTAACTCTTTGTAAGTGGCACCACAGTTTAAGTTGGTTCCTGCTTTTAAAGCTACTGCAGCTGCGGCTACTTCTGAATCTACATATTTGTGACCAACTTTAATTTGTTTTATCGCACCACAATCTGTAACCACATATCCGTCAAACCCCCAACGATCTCTTAACACATCCGTCAATAAAAATTTATTGGCGGCCATAGGAGCTCCAAAAACCGCATTGTGTGCTGGCATTACTCCTTCTACATTTGCATCTTTTACCAATGCCTCAAACGCAGGTAAATAAGTCTCGTATAAATCTTGCTGAGTTGGTACGGCATTGAATTCTAAACGAAGGCTTTCTGGCCCTGAGTGTACTGCATAATGTTTGGCACAAGCAGCAGATTTTAAATAATTTGGATCATCTCCTTGCAAACCTTTTACAAAAGCAACGCCCATTTGAGTCATCAAATACGGATCTTCTCCAAAAGTTTCCTGTCCACGTCCCCACCTTGGATCTCTAAAGATATTAACATTCGGAGTCCAAAAGGTTAATCCAGCATACCTACTGTGATTTCCCATTTGTTGCGAAATCGTATATTTTGCTCTTGCTTCGGTAGAAATAGCACTCGCCACTCTTAAAGCTAAATCAGGATCAAAAGTAGCCCCAATTCCAATTCCTTGTGGAAAAATAGTTGCTTTTCCGTTACGTGCAACCCCATGTAATGCTTCGTTCCACCAGTCGTAGTCTGGCACTTTTAATCTTGAGATTGCTGGTGCCGTATTTTTTAATTGAGCAATTTTTTCTTTTAATGTCATTTGAGACACTAAAATTTCTGCTCTTTCTTCAATTGATTTATCTGTATCTAAAAAACTTAAATCTACTTGCTGACTAAATGTTACAATGCTGAACAATCCAACAACAAAATTCAATAATCTATTTTTCACGTCTAATTTCTCTATTTATTATTTCTTCTGATAATATCTTACGTAATCCACCTTCATGCTTTTCCCATCCAAATCGTCTTTTAACACTCCGTGCCATTTGATCAAAGCCAAACTTAACCAAATAGGAGTTTCACTGTAACAAAATTCGTTTTTGGTTCTTCTTAACTCTTTACCATCAAAATAAAACACCAACTCATCCTTGTTCCACTCCAAACCATATGTATGGAATTCTTCAGAGAAATCATTGTCTGCACCTGCATCTAACACAGATATATCTCGCCATTTTCCATCTTTTAAATATTGTACTTTGTATTGATGAATCAAGCTACGCCAGTTTTTGTTCTTATCTCTCCATCCGTTGGTAAATTGAATACAGCCTACTTTTATGGGCTGTTTCCATTCAAACTCTACCCATTTGTCTCCTTTTTGTTGGGTACTCCAAGAGCTAAACGGATTTCCATCTACCAAATTAGATTCTGAGGCTTTTTTACTAAATGATCCACTAGAACTGATGGTTGCATCTTTTGATCTGGCATAATTGATCAAACCAGGAATGTCTTGATCGGCAGTTGGAGACAGCACCTCTGGATATTCTCCAGATTCTATAACATTGTACACACGAAATTCTCCTATATTAAATCTTGAACTGTTGTGAGACACAAAACGTATTTTTTGAGTTTCTACGGGTAATTCTAATTGAATGGAGTAAGCAGGTTTTGCTCCAAAGTAAAACTGCTTGCTATAACTAGGATGTTTCTTTTTTCCGTTAGGCAATACAGTAATATCTGACCAATTGTGGATATTGGTACTTACTTCGTTAGGATAATGTCCTTCGTTGATATCTATTTCAAATATTTTTCCTTCCGAAGGTTCTTTTCTTGGTTTGGTCATCAACCAAAAAGAGTTGTTGGTAGCCTCACCGCCCGCATATTTGTATCGACATTCAAAATATCCATACTTGAATTTTTTCTTTGTCCAAACACTCCCAGCGGTCCAATCTTGACCACCTCTTTTTTCTTTACGAATATCCAAATGCAATTCTCCATTTCTCACTACAGCATTCTCTCTCCATCGGCTACAGTATAAGTTAAAACTAGAATGATTGGCAGATTCCCACTGTTTATCTAGGTCTTTATTTTCATAGTTAAAATCATCCTCCCAAGCCAATTTCCAATCACTGTAATCAAATGTGGATGCGTTTTTTTGGGCATGTAATAATGAGCTTGTTAAGAACAGAGCTCCCGCTATATTTTTTAAATTCATAGCTATTGTGTATTAATTAATGTAACAATTCTTTTTCCCATGCTTCTACCAAAGTTTTGTAACTCGCAGTAGGCGTAAGTCCTTTGTGCATTTTAGAAACCGCGTTGCTGTAATATTTTTGTGAACCATCTATTCCTTTTTGTCTTGCGGTCTCTGTTTCGGGAACATTGTTTTTTTCAGCCTCAGCCAATTCTTTCTTCAATGTTATCAATAGTTTTTTCTGAATTTTTGCATACTTTTTTTCTCCCACCAAATTGTGAAATTCTGAAGGGTCTTTCTTTAAATCAAACAACTCGAATTCTGGTTTGCTTTCAGCCATAAACTGATTGTAAGGTGCTGGCAATTCTCCTTTGCTATGCAAATAATGATACAAAGCAAAAGCAGGGTATTGCAATTTTTTATAACTACTTACTTGCATCCAAGATCGGTCATAGGTTCTATTCCAAATTAGCTTGTAACGTCCATCGGTAATGCTTCGTAAATTTTCTACGGCATCTCCGGTACGCTGTCTAAATCCAAATACATAATCTCGTTTTTCGCATTGTTTTCCTAAAAACACTTTTCCATATAAAGCATAAGGAGCTTTTAAGTTACTTATAGCCAAAGTAGTAGCTGCTACATCTACCAAGCTTACCAAACGTTTGTCTTTTTTTCCTGCCTTTAATTGGTTTGGCCAACGAACGATTAAAGGTATTCTCAAACCTCCTTCGTACAAAAACTGTTTGTCCCTTAAATGCGGACGTCCATGATCCCCAAAAAAGAAAACCACGGTGTTTTCTGCCAATCCATCTTCTTCTAACTGTGCCAATACTTGCCCAACTACCTTATCACAATGTTGCACAGATTCTAAATACTTAGCCCAGTCGGCACGTAACAATGGATGATCTAAATATTCTTTAGGCAAACGTACTTTGTCTGGATCTACAGGATGTTCTTTGTCATACACAAACGCACGGTGCGGATATTTGATCTGTACTTGTGCAAAAAAAGGTTGTCCTGGTTTTCTTTGTCTCCAGTGTGTTCCATCGTATTTGATATCTGGAGAAAAATTATAATCTTTTTTTCCCATCGTTTTCATCAAAGTCAACCCCGATCCATTGGAAACAAAATAACCTGCTTGTTTAAAAAAATCAGTAATCGGTTTGATATTATTTGGCAATTCTTTACGTTCCATTGTCCTGTGATTTTCAGCATTAATGGCTGTAGGATACATGGCCGTAATCTGAGATGACCTACTAGAAGAACACACAGGTGCATTGGCATAGGCATTGGAATACATTCTCCCTTCTGCTGCTAGTTGATCTATATTTGGTGTTTTTACTTCTGGTTCTCCATAACAGGCTACCTCTCTACCCAAATCATCTGAATTGATCCATAGAATGTTCAAGGGCTTTTCTTGTGCATGTATTGTTACCATTCCCAAAAGAAATGCTGCTATGTGTTTTTTAAACTTCTTCATGTACTATTTTTTTAAATCATAAAAATGAAACCAATCTACTTCAAAAGTACATTCGGTAATTTGTTCTTCGGTAACAGCTGCTTTTCCTTGTGGCATGTACAGATTTCCTATATACCAATACAATGGTTTTACAGCCTTTTTAGGCACGGTTCTTAAACTTGGTTTTACGTTATTATCTGTAAAGTGAATTCGGTGTCCAACAGGCACCCACTCTCCTTCGTCTACCAACCATAATTGCAAATAATCTGGATGGTATTCCATCCCCATGGTTTGCCACTCATTAAAACCGTAAGAACCGATTACCTTGCCTTTGTATTTGTCTTTTTTCCCATCGGTCATCATGGCTTTTCTCCAACCAAACTTTTTACCTAATTTGTTTACTTTAGCTCGTTTCTTAATTGAATCTACCCATATATAGGCTGGAGCATCTGCATTCCAATCCGTCCCGCTGGCTTTCCAAGTAGAGAATTCCATAATGTCAATTTCCATCCAACTATCTCCTTTGCCACTGGTATAGGGCACTTTGCCTTTTTGAGTATCATCCAACGATCCCCAAACCGAAGGATGCCATACATTTTTTCCCTCTTCGTGAATTCCCGTTGTTTTCCATCGAAATGCGTAAAATCCATATTGAAAATAGTTGTTGGATACAATTCCTCCTGCTTTTTTTTCATGTTTACGTCCAAAACAAATCAACTTTCCGTCCTTTTCTTGTACGTATTCTTTTCCTGTAGCCAACCCTTTTCGCCAAGGTTTGGGCTGACGGTAATGCCATTTACTGGCATCAAACTTATGGTGTTTTCTATCCGCATTAAATTCGTCTGAATAACGAGGATTCGCTTCAGTTTCATACGTATGTTCTAACGACTTTGGCAAATGTTGTGCATGGGTCGCAACAGCTATCAAACAAATAAATAAATATCTTTTTTTCATCATCTTAGTTTTCTAACCAATACTTGTACACTTCTTTTAACTGTTTATATGCTTTTTTCTTTTCTCTGCGTTCACTTACAATTCCCCATTCTCTAAAACCAGATTCGGGGGTTCCTTTGTAATCACTACGATAATCGTTGTAACTCCACAAAGAAAGTCCCGTAACATATGGGTACTCTTTTAGTTGTTTCATCCAATCCACCAACTCTTGTTTTAGTTCTGCATTAGGAGCAGGCCCAATTTGTCCTCGCCCTATTTCTGACAAGAAAATGGGTTTGTTTGGAAATCTGTTGTGTACTTTTTCTACAATTTTTAGGGCATGACCATAACTATTTACCGATAAAAAATCGACCTTTTCATAAGGTTCATTTCCTATAATTCCTCCTTGATAAGCAGTATTACTTACATAAGTTCTCAATCGGGTACTGTCTAAAGACTTCACATAATCTAACATCTGATTGGCATAGCCGTATTGATTTGTAGTTAAATGTTGTTTCCCCCATTTAGGTTGATCTGTTCTCAGTTCGTTCCCCACACTCCAAGCCACTACCGATGGATGGTTGAAATCTCTTTCTACCAATTTTTTCATCCATTGATGTGTTAATGGATTGTTGGGAACTGAATTTGGATCTACCGAACCCCAAACTGGAATTTCTTCTACTAGTAAGAATCCATTTTTGTCGCAAAACTCCAAAATGTTTTCTGATAGAGGTGCGTGCATCAACCTTGAAAAACGACCTCCCAAAGCCATAATGTCTTTCATATCTTGTATTACCAAAGCATCAGGCTCAGTATTTCCATAGTCTGGATGGTCGTGAACACGGTTCAGCCCATGCAATCGTACAGCTTTATTGTTTAAGAAAAACTGTGTGCCTCTTACTTCAAACTTTCGAATTCCAAAATTGTCTGTCGCTTCATCCAATAATTTATCTCCAATCAAAACATCCGTTTTTAGTGAGTACAATTTTGGATGGTCTAAATCCCACAACGTATAGGTTGACAGCTCTTTTTGAAAATGAATGACTTTGGTACTTACAGAGTTCGCAGCCAATAAAATCGTTTCTGGCTCTAATTCCTCTGATGCTAAACTTGTGTGCAGTGCCACTTTTTGAGCGTGGCTTTGGGTATTTTCTAAAGTATATTTAATGGTAAAATTCGCTTTGTTGTTTTCAAAATTAGGTACTGCCGCTATGTGTTGCTGCTGTAGTCGCACCGACTCATCAGCAAACAATGTTACTTTTCTGCTAATACCTCCCCAAGCCCACCAAGCTCCTCTTCGAATGGTATTGTCTGCCATTACCACCAACGAATTGGGTTCGTTAAATTTTATGTATTGTGTAATATTGAACTCAAAAGGTAAATACCCTCCTACATTTTTTCCCAAATATTGTCCATTTAACCAAACCTTTGCTGTTTGATAGACAGCATCAAACTTTAAGCGAATTTGTTTGTTATCCCAACCTTCTGGTGCCTGGAAGCTTTTTTGATAATAACCTTTTCCTTTATAGGTACTATAACGCTCCGTAGTATCCCAATTCCCTGGTACTTTTAAGGTATCCCATTCTGTAAAATTCTCTTTCAATACTGATGCTTCTGTAAGTTCATTTGAGGCCAAAAACTGCCAAGTCCCGTTTAAGGATACTTGTGTATTGTAAACAGCCTTTTGTGATGCTCCTTTTTGTTTAGAGTCACAGGCAACCAAAAACATCATTGCCATAAGTGTACAAAATGTACCTACTAACCTTCTCATACTTTATTTCTTTTGATAATATTTTACCCAATCAATTTTCATACTTGTTCCATCAATGGCATCGGTAACCTCTCCTGCGTGTTCTAGGATGGCTAAACTTAAATAAATATTTAACTCTTCTTTACACAACGTATTAGGTAGGGTCCTGATCAATTGATTGTCTATATAAAACTTTAGTTCATCTTCTGACCAATCCAATCCATACACATGATATTCCTCCGCATAATTGTGTGTGTTTTTCACATCAAAATCTACCAAGGTTTTCCATTTACCATCTACCCAAGCTTCTATTTTGTAATCTGATATCAAACTATTCCAGTTCCCTTTGTTTTGCCATCCGTTTACAAACTGAACGTGCCCTATTTCTTGAGGTTCCTCCCAAGAAAACTCCAACCATTTCTCACCATTTTTTTGAGACACCCAACTCTTTTTTGTGGATTCATCAACAACATTTTCGGGTTCAAAACCTGCTTTGTAAACACCACTTGCAGTGACCTGACTAGTTTTACTTAAGTTGACAGCATCATTAAAATCCAAAGCCAAAATATCTTGTGGATATTGGCAGTTCTCTTGTGCCTGTAACACGCTAAATTCTCGTATGTGAAAATGAGTAGCATGTTGAGATGAAAAACGAATTCGTTGGGTCGTAATCACCTCATCAAAAGTATGTGCATAACCAGGAGAAAGTCCCGCTGTGTGATTCAACTGGTTATTTTCTGTCTTTCCATTTTTCCAATGATGTCTGTTAGTATTCACCTCGTTTGGATAATGACCTTCGTTAATATCCAATTCACAAATCACCTCTGGATTGTTAACTCCTTTGTCTCTAGGAAACAACCAAAAAGAATTGTTGGTTCCTGCTGCACCTGCATATTTGTATTTGCATTCGTAATATCCATAGCCAAATGTTTTACGGGTCCAGATATTCCCCGTAGTCCATTGTGCTCCCCCTCTACTTTCTTTTTTTGCGATGAGTTCTAACACACCATTTTTAACAACAGCATTGTCTCTCCACCTACTTGAAAGAATATGACCACTTGGCCCATTTTGAGATATCCAATTTTTATCTAATTCTTCGTTTGAATAATCAAAATTATCTTGCCATACCAATTGCCATTGGTCTGTATCCGTTCTTTCCGAAAGTGTGACACCTCCCTGATTATGATTTGCTTTTTCACACGTTTTTTCTTGTGATTCTTCCTTAGGAGGATCTGGAAACACTTGTGTTTCATTAGCAGAGCTACACGCCCAACTTACACTTATGGAAAACAAGCAAAGGAAAGAATTTGGCATAATTAACTTAGATACAAACATGGTTAGATTTTTTTTATTCTTTGGTAATTTTTAGCGGAATTTGAATATTAAACGAGTGACGAACGTTGTTTGCATCAATGGTATCAGCAGCACATAGCAAGGCTACAGGCTCTCCGTTTTCTCTATACACTTGTGGTCTTTCCAAATGATCAAACTTAGTTGTTGTACCATCTTCCCACGTTACAGTTCTGTCAGAGATATCAAAGTATTTCCCTTTGTTCCAAGAAATTCCATCTTCAGAATCGTAGTGCACCAAAGAAAAAATACGTTTTTTCCCTTCAAACTTAATGCGTTTTACAATAGCTCTGTATTTTCCATCTTGATACCAGATATAAGGATCTTCTGCAGGAAAACGTTCTCCTTCAAACACAAATACTGGATCTGGAAACTTTTTAAACGGTCCTGTTGGAGAATCTGCAATGGCTACCATATGCACCACAGGACCTCCTGCTGGTAATTTAAATTTCTTCCCTACTGCTTTGTATACCATCAATATTTTTCCATCTGCCATTTCACATACCGACGGATTTGAAGTCATCAACGCATCATGTGCATTTTCATCCGTATGGTTAATGTCTAATACTGGTTTGTCCATTCTCGTCCACGGTCCATTAGGAGAATCTGCCACAGCCACCCCAATTCTCTGATTGTTTCTGTGTTGCCAATTGATTTTTTGTTTTCCAGGCACACTTACTATTTTTTTATCTCCTGTATTTCCCATATAGTACAGGTAATACTTTCCTTTTATTTTTAATATGGTAGGATTGTGAGTGGTAGATCCATCCCAAAACTGACGACCTCTGTCTGCCAACGCCACGTCTTTAAATGTAAAAGGACCATATGGAGTTGGAGCGGTTGCATGGGCTATTTCTGAATAGTTTACCCATTCCCAACCAATATCTTTAGGCCATCTAGAGTAAAACATATGGTACAATCCATCTTCACCTTTTACCAAAGATCCTCCCCAAACACTCAAACCTTCTTCTTTAAAAACAGCTGACTTCGCAACTTTTCCAAATTCAATTTTGTAATGCTCAACTTTCGTACTGTCTTTTTTTTCTGCTTCTTTTTCTTTTTTAGCTCCACAAGCTACCAACAAGGCTGCAATAGCTATCGTTTTTACAATTGATTTCATTTCTATTTGGTTTATTGGTTTATTTTGAAAACAGGCGATAAGGCACTCCATTTCCCGTTTATTCTTCTTTGAATTTTTACATACGCCGGTTGATCTCCATCTGCTAAATCTATCGTCATCATACCACGTACATTGGATGTTTTCTTTTTGGTAAGTTCCTCTGGATTTGTTCCGTAGTAAACAGTGTAAACCTCATCCTCAAAATCACTAGAATAACCTATAACTAGTTTGTTGTGTTTGATAAAAGACTCCCAAATCACAGGGGGTAATTTTTTAGAACTCCCTTTTACAATTGACGTCTCTGAGGCTTGGCTTTCTCCTTTTCCGTTGATTGCGATCAAGGCTACTTCTTTTACCTGCTTTTTTTCTGTGTTGATTTCCACAAAATCAGATATGGTAGGTGCAGAATAATGCATTTTTCCATCTAGAGTAGTATACGCTACTTTATATTCTTTTACCCCATATGCTTTGTCAAAATACACTCGTACGCCTTCTTTACCTGCAACAATTTCTTGGATTTCGGGAGTTGTTGGTAACTTAAAAAACACTTCTTTTTTAGCCCTTTCATACCCCAACGGATTTATTAGACTTACTTTTAGCAAATAAGGATTCTTAAACTCATCCCAATCAATAGTACCCTCCCAAGAAGCTCCAGGTTTTAAGGTTGGTAGACCAACATTTTTCTGAAACAAAACCTCTCCGCTCTCACTGTAGAATGTATACGCCAGTTTGTAATTGGTTAAAGTGTAACTTGGATAATTGCTTAGGTCTTTTGTTTTAACTTTAATAGTAGTTGATTTTTTAGCCAAATCTACCTCTCCTAAGGCCAGCACTTCTACCGGACTATTTTCTTTCTGAAAACGCTCAAACAAACGTCTTTTTTGCCCCCAAACGTTAATTACGCCCCACACTCTATTTTCTTCGGCAGAGGTG
Organism: Ochrovirga pacifica; assembly: GCF_000220525.1. Classification (GTDB taxonomy): domain Bacteria; phylum Bacteroidota; class Bacteroidia; order Flavobacteriales; family Flavobacteriaceae; genus Ochrovirga; species Ochrovirga pacifica. The sequence continues at coordinate 34,632 of NZ_AFPK01000022.1, forward strand.
CCTCCATAACCGCTTCTATAATCATTAAACGTCCACATAGAAGTACCTATCACAAACTCGTTTTTTCCTCTGTAATGATTGTTCCATTCAGAAACAATGGGCTTGTCACCATCTAAAGAAGCTGTTGGATACGGATCAAAACCATACTCTGAAATAAAAATGGGTTTATTTGGCCACTTCTCTCTTAATGTATTTAAGATTTCTTGAGGCTTCCCTTGCCATCTGTACATGTTATGCATAATCAAATCTACATGCGTATTCGGGTCTGTTTCTGGTGTATATGCAGGCTTTTGCCCAGAATTACTCACACAAGTAACCAATCTGTGCGCATCTAGTTCTGTTTTTACATACTCAATCATCATTTTTGCATAGTCATAATGATGCTTTAATTCATTCCCCACACTCCAACCAATAATAGATGGATGATTGGCATCACGCTCTATCATTTCTGTTGTCCATTGTTTAATTAACGGATATTCAGGTGCTGTAAACTCTGCATTTTCTAAATGACGTACATTGACTTCTTCAAATAATAAAATTCCTTTTTTATCACACAACTCAATCAATTTTTCGTTTTGAGTTCCATGCATGATACGCATAAAATTTGCCCCAGAAGCTTTCATCAAATCCACATCGCGTTCTAAAATTTCTAAAGGCTCAGAAGATCCGAAATAACGATTTTCACTCACACGGTTAAACCCTCCTGTACGAATAGGCTCTCCGTTTAACAACATTTGAGACTTGGTCAATTCAATTTTTCGAATTCCAAAATTATCTACTTGAGAATCTAAACCGCCTGTTTCATCTGCAATTGTTGTTTGCAAAGTGTATAAGTTTGGATCATCAAAATGCCAAAGCTTTACATGCTCTAGCTTCCCTTTTAATACTATTGTTTTTATGCTGTTTGCTGCTACTTCTACCTCTTTTTGAGATAAAGTAACACCACTTATTTCTTTAATATTTGCAAAAACATCAACCTTTTTTACCTTAGCTGAGTTGTTTTCTAACTTTATTTTTAAGGAAACTGTTGCTGTTCCTTTTTCCAAATCAGGATCTGCATGTATGTATTGATGTTGAATACGAACCTCGTTATCTTTTTTTATGGTTACATCTCTAATAATACCTCCCCAGTTCCAAGTAGCTCCCACAATAAAATCATTATTTGCCTCTACAGCAACTACGTTTTTTTCTCCAAATTTTACCACATTGGTAATATCTAGCTCAAACGGAGTTAAACCACCTCTATGCTCACCCACTAATGTTCCGTTTAAGTACACTTTTGCTAAATGGTAAACGGCCCCAAATTGAATACGTATTCTTTCATTCTCTTGTTGAGACCAGTGAGAGGGCAACTCAAATGTTTTACGATACCACCCAGTTCCTGTATAGTTTGAGTACGAATTGATCATTCCCCAATGTCCCGGCACTTGTAAATCATGCCATTTAGAATCATCATGTGCTGGTAAAAATATTTGATTAGGTAAGGCTTGGGCTTCTTCGTATATCTCTTTTGAAATGGGTTGAAACATCACAGCATCAACAGGCACTTGGCCTTCTGTAGCCGCGGTAATTTCTATATAATTATCATCTTCCTTATCAAATTGAAAAATTCCTAAACTAATCCACTCTCCACAATAAGTACGAGAGCTTACTTTTTTAGTTGTTGCTCCTTTTTTGTGTTTAACGGTATATAAAGGCTTACTATGGCTTGCGTATGGATGCGTTATAAACGCCTCATAGTAGCCTGACTTTTTTAGTTTTGGATGAAAACGAACGTAATTTTCTTTATGCTCTCCCTGACCAAAATTTCTTATTAAAAAGTCGTTTCCTTGAAATGGATAATCTTTGGCAGCTTCTTTTTTAACAATCCATTTGTTCCCTTTGATTTCAACCTTATCTTTATCTGAATTATCAATTACAATATCCGATGAAGATTTTGTTACGTTCATGTAGTTATAACCCTGGCCATAGATGGTATTGAACTTCCAAGTTCCATTTAACGAAAAGGTAGCTTCTGGCACCAGCGCTATGGTTCTGTTTTTTGTACCACATGCAGCCAAAAAGGCCAACATACAAAACATCAAGCTACGAACAACTGAGTGATTTTTGTTTCGGTTTTTAAAATTCATTTGAAAAAGTATTGATTGGTTTATAGCAAAAAATATTGCCATTTTTATTTGAATTATAAAGATACTTGAAAGCCTAAAAAACTATAAAAAAACTAACAATTTAGCAGTAAAACCCACTGTTTTTTCAACGGAAACGTTATCGTAACAAGCTTTCTTAAACAATATACAAAAGCAACTTTTTAAAAAAATAAAACCTGTACAAAATGTACAGGTTTTTGTGCTATCGGTTAACCAAATTGAACTGCTGTTCTAAGGGGACACCAAAATGTGAGGCTAATTCTTTTTTAATCTGTTTGAAATACTTGGTTTCTGGCGGAGCTTTAAAGTCAGACCAAAAATCAGCATGATACGGTATTTTTAAAAGAGACATGTCTTTTGTATGTGCCTCTTGCTGATTGTTGACTCTCCTTTTTTTGCGATCTGTTTCAATCCCCATCACAAATACTTCGTGTTTATAGGTTGTTGAAACCTGATGCTCACCTGGCTTTTTCTTCAACAGCTTTCTCAGATGTTCATCAATAGTATGCTTAGACTCCCAAGCTCTAGTGTGATAACTTAAATACAGTTTCCCTTCTTTGTTTTTTGTGTAAATATACACCGAATTGTTGGAGGTATTGTCTACACGGTACACTCCGTAAGTATCCATTCCTATATACAATTTTACCTTATTGGTATGTTCATCATAAATTCCTCCTTCTACTATCACAACATCTTCTCCTTCATAGGATGAATTACCCACATTTTCCCATTTGGCCTTTTTTACATTTCTTGAAGACAAGTGTCTTAGAGAGTTTCGAACAGTCATTGGGATAACAGAATGTCTAAACTCTTTTTTCTTTACAAAACGATAATCCGCAGATTTTCTACTCTCTACGACCTCAATCGCCCTAAGTGTTGAAGCAGAAGGCCCTTGATCTAATACTTTTAAATACTGCTCCATAAAAAAACGAGCTTTTCCATCTTCACTAGAAGCTCTGCGGTACAACATTTTTAGCATATGTGTATCGCTAACTGTAGTTTCTTCTAAACGATCCAAAGCTTTAAGCACATACTCTTTTGGAGTTAAAATACGCACAGCATCTAAAGCGACTACGGCATCTTTTAGTATAATTTTTTTCTCACTAAGTTTTAGATAGTCCTGTACTTTGATTTTGTAAGTTTCAAAACCTAAACTACTCACTGTCAACACATCTTGTAAATCAGCCTCTTTAACAATTAACGAGAACTCTCCGTCTTCGGTAGTGGTGGTTCCAGCTCTACTATTTTCTAAAAAAACAGAAGCAAAAGGGACTTCAAAATCTCCTGCATCTTTTACCAAACCCCTTAATTCAATCAATTTACCCTGAGAAAACAAAGTGTTCGTAGTCAGCATACACAAGAAAACAAATACCCATCTTTTCACAACGTGTTTATATATTTTCATATAAATTTCATTTTATTCAAGTTGATCAAATATATCTGTATCTCATCAAATGCTGAAAAAAAATGAATTTTTACGACACAAAACAAAGAATTTCGCCACGGAAACGTTTTAATTTTCAAACATTTCTATTTAATCTTTCTTTTATTTTTCTTCTTTTTTGCGTTTTCCTTTTTATGTTTGGCAGCGGCTTGCTTATTTATTTTTTGCTGATGAATTTCTGACAAGGGTCCGTGTTGAGCCTCATCAAACATATCAAAACTAGGCAAGACTTTATTCAAAGCATCTCTTTCTGCCCTAAGTTCTGACGACACCTTGCTCCAATCTTTAATTTCAGGAAAACTTATTAAATCTGACGGATTCCCCCTTACATCATACCACTTATCTCGTCCATCTTTCAACACTTTACTTCCTCGTATCATTTGCATATCAGCTTTGTAACCATAAACCCAACTTCTGTGTTCTTTTTTGTCCGTTGTTAAGAATGGCCACAAACTTGTTCCGTTAATTTCATAATCTTTAGGAAAAGTAAAACCACCTATTTCTGCAAGGGTTGGCAAAATATCTGATAGGTTGACCAATACGTCTTGTTCACCTTTTTTGGTAAATCCTAAACCAGGGCCATACACTAGAAAAGGCACATGTGTTCCTTTCTGAATATCTGAACTATTCTTACCATACTTGCTAGAACCGTTATCCGCACAAAAAATTACCAAAGTGTTTTTATCTATCCCCAACTCCTTTAACTTATTTAGATACAACCACATTTGATAATCTAAATAATTCACATGACTATGAATACCACTAGGAGATAGGGAATTGTGCGTATTATATACTCCTTTTTCTCCTGTAATGTTAGGTTCTGTGCGTACGTACTTTCCGTTTTCCCAAGTAATTTTTGGGGTTTCAATCCATTTATATTCATGCTGGTTTGGATTTAAAAAATTCATAGCAGCATGCCCTAAATGTGTGGTATGATACACAAAGAACGGTTTCTTTTCTTTGGTTTTTCGTTCCATAAAATCAAAAATAAAATCCAATTCTACATCGGGTCCGTAAGTGTTTACTCCATATTCTTTTTTGGATTCTTTTGTGTTTGGCCACCACTCAAATTGTTTTTTAGACGAGGGATGATTCATTAACAATACATGAGGCTTCCAATACCAACTAGCAGCAGCATAATAATTGTACCCTAGAGGTTTGCCAGTATCTTCGTTAACCAACTCTTTTTTTCCATTCACATTTTTTATTGATACCACAAAATTGGTATAAGGATTTTCTCCTATTTCTTTAGAAATTTCAGATTCTCCAGGTGTAAACACCCCTTCATCAAAACCAAAATTCTGTAAATTTTTGTTACGCATTTGACTTTTGCCAGACCACATGGTGGCATAATCACTTTTTTTAGCCACCACTCCGATAGTTAAAGGAGAACTTGCAAACAACGGATACGTTCCCAAATTCCCCGCTTCGTCTGTATATTTCCCTAAGGTTTTATTCCCCCACCATTTGTGGATATGCGGATATCTACCAGTCATCAACATAGCTCTACTTGGAGAGCACACTACCGAAGCCCATGCTGTTTTAATGTATACTCCCTCTTCTGCAATTTTGTCTAAAACAGGGGTTTTTGCTCTTATGCTTAAATCATGAGAGTCTTTATTTCCTTTAACCGAACTCCATGTATCCGATTTATAAATAGGAAACTCACGTGCACTGATATCATCTGCTAAGATGACAATAATGTTGGGATTTTGTTTTTTTTGTGCTACTAACGATATAGCTATTAAAGCAAGTAGCAATGTCCATTTTCTCATAGAGTTCTTGTTTTTATAGTTTGTAATATTTCTATCGGAAACGTTACCGTTGGTTTAAAACCTAAAAAACCTGC
>NZ_AFPK01000021.1 GCF_000220525.1 Ochrovirga pacifica
CAGAGGATCAAAAGCCTGTTTCAATTATAAAATCAGAAGAAGCTTATTTAATATTAGCAGAAGTGTATACTGCTGAAAATAATTTACCCTTGGCAAAATCAACTTTAGTCAATTTATTGAATAACGTAATAGCATCTAGACCTACAGCTAGTTTGGATGATAGCAATGAATTAAGAAACGGAACCAATAGAAGTGATTATCCTACTACAGCTGTTGATGTTAGATTTAATGAAGAGGATGCATTTAGGTCTGATTATATTTTAGATAGACAAGCTGGCAATATCACTGTTCATACCATTTCTGGAACCAGTATAACTGTAAATGATATTAATAATGTTACTACAATAGATGAGATGTTGTACACAATTTATTTAATGCGTCAAGAAATATTTATCAGTGAAGGGAGACGTTCAAGTGATTTAGGAATAAGATTACCTGTTTCACAAACAGAGCAATTAAACAACAGTGCTATTACTGATGAATTTACAAAAGCGATTATACCTACTTTTATTCCATTAAATTCTGGATTAGATAACTTTTCTATCGACGAGGTAACTGGAAATGTTACGATGGAATACGATATGAATGAGGTGTTAATAGAAAATAAAGCTTCAGATTTAGTTTTACCATTTAACTAACAAGTGATATGATAATTAAATTGAAACAGATATTCATATTAGCTGCTATAATTTTTAATTATACAGTTACATGGTCTCAAACACCAAATAACTTAATCATCATTAGTATCGATGGATTTAGGTCTAATTTTTACATGGAAGAACAATGGCCAACACCACACATAAAAGATTTAGCAAGTAATGGTGTTTACTCTAAAGGAGTCAATGGTATTTTTCCTACAGTAACCTATCCATCACATACTACTTTAATCACAGGTGTGGGTCCCGATAAACATGGTATTTATTACAATACCGAGATTGCTGAAAATGGTGAGTCAGGTAAATGGATTTATGATTTCTCTCAAATCAAATCTCAAACATTATGGCAAGTAGCAAAAGAAAAAGGTTTAAAAACAGCATCAGTTTCTTGGCCTATTTCAGTAAACGCTCCATATATAGATTATAATATACCAGAAATATGGTCATTTACCAATCCTATGGATCGTAGAGGTGCAACAGATAAATACGCAACTCCTAGCGGATTATTTCAGGAAGTCGTTGAAAATGCAACAGGTAAAATGAATGTCAATGATTATAACTTAAGTTCCTTAAGCATGGATCAAAATTTAGCTAGAATAGCAGCTTATATACTTAGAAAATATAAGCCTAATGTTTTAACAATTCACTTGCCTAATACAGATGGTGCACAACACAAAAATGGTAGGTTAGGTATCGAAGTTCAAAAAGCAATAGCAGGTGCAGACCAAGCTGTAGGTACTATCATCGATGCATTAAAAAAAGCAGATCTTTTTAAAAAAACAAATATAATCATAACCGGAGATCATGGTTTCATGACTGTTCATACAAGTATAGCTCCTAACTTATGGTTAAAAGAAATGAATGTACACAACAAAGCTTTTTTCTTTAGCACAGGTGGTTCAGCGTTTTTACATTTAAAAGATGCAAACGATAAAAAAACTTTGAATAAAATTTTAAATAAACTACATAGTTTACCTTACGGATTACAGAAAATGTTTAAAATAATTAATAGAGAACAAATGACTTTAAGAGGGGCAGACCCTAGAGCTGTTTTAGCTTTATCAGCTACAAATGGTTACTGTTTTACAAATGAAAAAACAGGAGAATTATTAAACAAAAAAATAGGTGGTAAACATGGTCAATATCCAGATAATGAATTGATTCAAACGGGTTTTGTTGCCTTTGGTCCAAATTTTCAAAAAGGATTGTTGTTTAATCAATTACAATTAGAAGATATAGCTCCATTAGCTGCTCATCTATTGGGTACTCTATTAAATGACAGTAAAGGAATTATTTACAATAGCATGTTGGTTAAATAATTTATGAAAAGTTTATATGGTAAAACACCTCTTTGTTACACAAAGA
>NZ_AFPK01000020.1 GCF_000220525.1 Ochrovirga pacifica
TTTTTTATTCTTGTAAGCTACGAACTAATTTGTTGCTATGTCGTTAGTTAATGCAAAAGATTTTGAACGATTATTAAAAGTTGATAAAATTCCAGTCTTTGGAAAATTGGTGGGGAAGTCGATCATGTTCATCACACGACTAAACAAAGTGAATAAAGTCTATGATAGGCACAAAGATAAAACACCTCTATATTTCCTAAACAGCGTGTTGGAAGATTATCAAATCAAGTTCCACGTATCAGATGAAGATTTGAAAAAAATACCCAGAGGAGATGCATTTATCACTATTTCTAACCATCCTTTAGGAGGAATAGATGGCTGTATTTTATTAAAAATGATTTTAGGAGTAAGAGATGATTACAAAATTATTGCGAATTTCTTGCTAAAAAAATTAGAGCCTATTAGTGAGCATATCATGCCTGTAAATCCTTTTGAAAACCATAAAGAAGCTAAATCTAGTGTAGCTGGTCTTATCAAAGCTTTAAAACATCTCAAGGAGGGAAAACCTTTAGGAATTTTTCCTGCAGGAGAAGTATCTACTTTGAAAGAAAGAAATATTTATGTAGACAGTCCATGGGAAGAAGGAGCATTAAGACTAATTCAAAAGGCCAACGTACCCGTAGTTCCTATTTATTTTCATGCAAAAAACAGTCATTGGTTTTATCGTTTGTCAAAAATTAGTGGTGTTTTAAGAACGTTAAAATTACCATCAGAACTAAGTAACAAACGAAAACAAGTAATTCACATCAAAATAGGAAAACCAATCAAGCCTGCCGAAATTTCTGAAATAAAAGAGCTTGAGGTGCTGAATAACTTTTTAAGAGGAAGAACTTATTTATTGTCTAAACCTTTTTTACGCAAACGCAAACAAATACAAGAGTATAAAAAATACTTAAAGAAAAAAGCCAAAGAAATTGCTTCTCCAAAAAACCATATAGATATCTGTAGCGAGATAGAGGGAATAAGACAAAGAAAAAAAAGATTATTTGTTTCTAATGAATACGAGGTTTTTTTAACCAAAGCAGATGCCATCCCCAATTTAATGGAAGAAATAGGTCGCTTAAGAGAAATCACATTTCGGTTAATAGGTGAAGGGACCAATAAAAAATGCGATACAGATAAATTTGATGCCTACTACCATCATTTAATTTTATGGAATAAGGAAGAAGAGCGTTTTGTGGGAGCTTATCGCATGGGATTAGGAGATGAAATATACAAACGCAACGGATTTAAAAGTTTTTATGTTTCTACCTTTTTTGAATTTGGGTCTGAAATGAATGAAAAACTTCCCAAAACTATTGAAATGGGAAGAGCTTTTATTGTTCCAGAATACCAACAAAAACCAATGCCTTTGTTTTTATTGTGGAGAGGGATTGCTGCAGTAACTGTAAAATATCCACAGTATGAATATTTAATGGGAGGAGCTACAATTAGCAACTTATTTACAGGTTATTCTAAGTCAATGATGATTCATTTTTTAGATACGTACTATAAAAACCATGAGGTAGCTCCTTATATTACTTCTAAAACTCCTTACAAGGTTGGTTTAACAGCACAAGAGGAAATGTATATGCAAAACTTTATTCATGGAGATGTAAAAAAATTAGACAACATCGTCAAAGAAGTAGAGGAAGATAAGTTAAGATTGCCTGTTTTAATCAAACAGTATATCAAACAAAACGCAAAGTTTGTGGCCTACAATGTAGACCACGATTTTAACGATGCAATAGATGCGTTAATTTTTATGCCAATAAAGGAAATTCCTAAAAGCACTATAGAACCTATTTTAAAAGATGTAACTATAGAGAATTAAATAGGTTTGCATGCCTTGATTTCATCTATAAAAGTTCGGTCGTTAAACAGTCTAGGAACCTTGTGTTGTCCTCCTAATTTGTTTTTACTTTTTAACCAATGATGGAATTGATTTTTTTCAGCCAAAGTCAATGTAGGCATAGACAACGTCATATTGTTGTAGCGTTTGGCTTCATAGTCTGAGTTGATAGCTTTTAAAGCATGGTCTAAAGAGTGTACAAAGGTTTGTAGATCATTAGGCATTTGTTCAAATTCAATTAGCCATTCATGACCTCCTTTTTGTTGATGATCCATAAAAATAGGAGCAGCAGTATATTCTTTAATCAAAGCTTGTGTGGCTTGGCAAGCAACTTTTAAGGCATGCGATGCATTTTCCATAATCAGTTCTTCTCCAAAGGCATTGATAAAGTGCTTGGTTCTTCCTGTAATCTTGATACGGTGAGGAGACAAAGAAGTAAATTTGATGGTGTCACCAATAATATATCGCCACAAACCAGCATTGGTGGTAATAACCATAGCATAATTTTTTCCTAATTCTACATCGGCCAAAGAAACGGTAGTAGAGTTGATACTTCGGTAAGCATCCATAGGTATAAATTCATAAAAAATTCCATAGTCCAACATCAACAATAGTTCGTCACTATGGTTTTGATCTTGAATGGCAAAAAAACCTTCCGAGGCATTGTAGGTTTCATAATATTTAAATTTGTCCGAGGGAATCAACTTTTTGTACTGTTCTTTGTAGGGAGAAAAGTTAACACCTCCGTGAAAATAGACTTCTAAATTAGGCCAAACTTCTAAAATGTTTTGTTTGCCAGTGTGCAATAAAACACGCTCTAACAAAACCAGCATCCAAGATGGAACCCCTGCCAAACTGGTAATGTTTTCGTTTACCGTTTCTTTAATAATGGCATCCATTTTAGACTCCCATTCAGACATCAAAGCCGTTTCTTGTTTGGGAGCACTGCTAAAATCTGCCCACAAGGGCATGTTTTCTATAATAATGGCAGACAAATCTCCAAAATAGGCATCGTTATCTTCGTATACAGCACTACTACCTCCCAAACGTAAGTTTTTACCAGAAAACAAATTGGCTTCTTGGTTGTTGTTAAAAAACAAGGTTAGCATGTCTTTACCTCCTTTAAAATGACAGAGCTTGATGGCATCTTCACTAACAGGAATAAATTTACTTTTCGCATTGGTAGTACCACTAGATTTGGCATACCATTTAATTTTATTGCTCCACAAAATTGCTTGTCCAGTAGTGCGTTGTTCTTCTATGTATGGACTTAGTTGTTCGTAATTTACCAATGGAACTTTTTCTACAAACTCTTGATAGTTTTTAATTTTTTTAAACTGATATTGCTTACCATAACTGGTTTTATTAGCGGTTTTTAAAAGCTTTAGCAGTTGTTCATTCTGTACTTCAACAGGATATTTTAAGAATAACTCTATTTGATGTTTTCTCTTTTTTAACAACCAAGATAAAATAGAGTTGATAAGTGGCAATGTCATAAATAAACTACGTATTGCAGGTTAAAATCGATATCTTTGATGTACCTAAATTAACTTTTTTCTATGAAATATCAGGGTTTATTAAAAAAAATGGTCACGGAAAATGCAGAAACCATTTCCTATTATTTAGAAACCAATAGTCATTGGCTGAATCTGAATCAATTAGTAAACAAAACCTTTGCGATTACTTTTGAGGGCTACGAGTGTCTAAGCTGTCATAAAGAAAAAAAGATATTTAGGCAAGGACATTGCTACGAGTGTTTTTACGAACAACCTGCAGTAGCTGATTGGGTAATGAAACCTGAGTTGAGTAAAGCACATTTGGGAATACAAGATCGAGACTTAGCCTACGAAGAAAAAGTGCAATTACAGCCTCATATTGTCTATTTGGCTTTGTCTAGCAATGTAAAGGTAGGGGTTACAAGAAAAACGCAAGTGCCAACCCGATGGATTGATCAGGGGGCAAACAAAGCGTTGGTGTTTTTAGAAGTGCCTAACAGGTATTTAGCAGGGGTTGCCGAGGTTGCTTTAAAAGAGTTTGTAAGCGATAAAACAAGTTGGCAAAAGATGTTGAAAAATGATATTGCCGAGCAAGATTTGATAGCGGTAAAGGAACAATTAAAAGCACATTTACCAGAAGAGGTAAAAGAGTTTTACATAGCAGACAACCATGTGTGGGAATTAAACTATCCTGTAGAAAACTATCCTATAAAGGTGGCCAGTCTTAATTTGGAAAAAGAAAATTTTTATCAAGGAACCTTAAAAGGTGTAAAAGGGCAATACCTAATTTTTGAAGACGGAAAAGTATTCAATGTTCGTTCTTTTGAAGGTTATAAAGTCAACCTAGAAATTGCCTAAAAAATAAAAATCAAGATTCATATTTTGGGCACCCAAAAAAGGTATGCCATTAAAACTTTAAAGGTTGATATGAGCTCGATATTGTATAGGGCTCATTCTATTTAAAGCCTTTGATATCCTTTTGTTGGTAGAATAGTTGACGTGTGCTAGCTTTCTTTTCTAGACATAAAAATACCCCCAAATGGTTTCTAACATTTTGGGGGTATTCTAATTTTAGATTCTGTTTTTTATTTAAAATTGCAAAAAGTAAAACCTTATTCGCTTCTTACTTCTTGATTTTGAATTAAATCTAAATATAGGTTGATTTGTTTCTTTAAATTTTTACGTTCGTAAATAGCATCTAAAAAACCGTGCTCTAACAAAAATTCAGAACGTTGAAAACCTTCGGGTAAATCTTTACCTGTAGTATCTCTAACTACTCTAGGACCAGCAAAGGCAACTAAAGCATTGGGTTCTGCAATGTTAATATCCCCTAACATTGCATAGGAAGCAGTGGTTCCACCCGTTGTAGGGTCGGTACATAATGAAATGTACGGAATTTTAGCTTCAGCTAACTGGGTTAATTTTGCAGATGTTTTAACCAACTGCATAAGAGACAAAGGAGCTTCTTGCATACGAGCACCTCCTGATTTAGAAATCATTAAAAAAGGAATCTTATTCTCTCTGGCATAATCAATAGCTCTAGCAATTTTTTCTCCTACCACAGATCCCATAGAACCTCCAATAAAAGCAAAGTCCATAGCGGCAATTACTAAAGGTTTTCCTAAAGAATTTCCTACAGCGGTTCTTACAGCATCTTTTAATTTTGTTTTTGCTTGTGCGGCTTTAATTCTATCAGGATAAGGTTGGGTGTCTTCAAAATGAAGAGAGTCTACAGAGGTTAAGTTTTTGTCTAATTCTGTATACGTATTATTGTCAAATAAGATTTCAAAATATTCATTACTACCTATACGTACATGATATCCGTCTTCTGGACTAACATATAGGTTTTCTTTCAATTCATCGGTGTCAATTATTTTTCCACTAGGTGTCTTGTACCACAAGCCTTTTGGGACATCTTTCTTTGCTTCCGTTGGGGTCTGAATCCCTTTGTCACTTCTTTTAAACCAAGCTGTCATAATTATTCATTTAAATGAGGGGCAATTTACTAAAAAAATAGAGAAACTGTACAAAAACAGTTTCTCTATTCTTTATTTGTGTCTTGATAAGTAAAAGGACTACAATGTGTTTACATTGTTTAAGTCTTCAAATGCTTGAATCAATCTTGTTTTTAAAGTTCCTTCACCTTTACGCAACCAAACTCTTGGGTCGTAGTATTTTTTGTTAGGAGCATCAGCACCAGATGGGTTTCCTATTTGAGACTGTAAGTAAGCTTCATTTTCTGCGAAGTAATCTCTAATTCCTGTCATAAAAGCATACTGTAGATCCGTATCGATGTTCATTTTAATAGCACCGTAAGAAATAGCTTCTCTAATTTCTTCTACAGAAGAACCAGATCCTCCGTGGAATACAAAGTCAATAGGCTTGTCTGCCAAACCGTGCTTTTCTTCGATAAATTTTTGAGAGTTGTCTAAAATCTTTGGAGTCAATTTTACGTTACCTGGCTTGTATACTCCGTGAACGTTACCAAAAGCAGCAGCAATAGTAAAACGATGAGATACTTCAGACAATTGCTCGTAAGCGTAGTTTACTTCTTCTGGTTGCGTGTACAATTTAGACTCATCAACATCAGAGTTGTCTACACCATCTTCTTCACCACCTGTTACACCCAATTCAATTTCTAAAGTCATTCCCATTTTGTCCATACGCTTTAAGTATTCTTTACAAATAGCGATGTTTTCTTCCAAAGGCTCTTCAGATAAATCAATCATATGTGAAGAGAATAAAGGAGCTCCAGTTTCTGCAAAGTGCTTTTCTGATGCTTCTAACATCCCGTCAATCCAAGGCAATAATTTCTTAGCAGCGTGATCTGTGTGTAAAATAACAGGTACTCCGTAAGCTTCTGCCATTTGGTGTACGTGCTTAGCACCAGCAACCGCTCCTGCAATAGCCGCTTTTTGATCTGTGTTGTCCAATCCTTTTCCTGCGTTAAAAACAGCTCCTCCATTAGAAAACTGAATGATAACAGGAGAATTGATCTCCTTAGCAGCTTCTAACACGGTGTTGATAGAATTGTTACCAATTACATTTACAGCTGGCAAAGCAAATTGTTTTTCTTTAGCTAACTTGAAAATTTCTTGAACTGCATCTCCAGTTGCAACTCCTGGCTTGATATTCTTACTCATAAGATTTGATTTATTTAATTTTACAACAAAAATAGGCTTTTTTACATGAAATATCCTCTTTAAAGGCTTGATATTGTACGAAAACGTTATAGAGTTAAAAGGGATAATTGATTCCAATGTTTAACACCGATTCGGAAAGATGATAGTTTTGAAACCACTTGTTTTGAGATAAATAAGGTTCAAAAGTTTTAAAAGCCCAATCCAATCGCAATACCAAAAAGTTAAAATCGTAACGCAATCCCACACCACTTCCTACCGCTATATTTTCTAAGTCTTTAAAGTGGTTAAATATTTCTTCTTCAGAGGCAGTAGCAGTATTGGGCAAATTCCAAATATTTCCTGCATCTACAAACACAGCTCCGTAAAAACTGTTAATCACTTTAAATCGATATTCTAAACTAGAAAGCAGTTTTAAATTTCCAATGTTAAATTCTAGACCAGAGTTAGAGTTTCCTGGACCTAATTCATAGGTTTTCCATGCTCTTATATCATTAGATCCACCAGCAAAATAACTGGTAATAAAGGGAATTTCTTTGTTTTTTCCTGTGGGGAAAGCAATCCCTACAAAAGTTCTGAAAGCAAGAGAGTTGTGTAGCGAAGTGCTCCAGAATTTTCTAAAATCAATGTCTAGCTTTACAAATTGTGAAATATTGATGTTTTCAAATTGTGGAGTTCCGTTTTGTTCTTCAAAAAAGAAACCGCTAAGGTTCCCTGAAGAACTGATACGGGTTCTAAAAAAATTGTATTGTGGATCTGACAACCCTTTACTACTATTGTGTTCAAAAGAATAAGAGGTTACAGGTATTAGATTGTTGCTGGTAATAATATCGTTACGCTTGGCAATGTTTTTTAGTTGGGTAGAAGCCGTGGGGTTTTCACTGGCAAAGTTAGCAGGAATTTGATTCAAAAACTGATTGGCATTGGTGGTGGTCAAATCAAAGTTTGGAAGTAAGTTGTTGTTTTCTTTAATATTTCGAATTTTAGTAAACTCCGAGCTGTAAATGGTGTAATACGAATCTATGTTTAAATTATTAATGTATTGCAGGTTTAAAATTTCGAAGGTATGACTGTTTTTTGTAGAAGATTGCCAATTATAATCAATAATTCCAGAGATTTTTTGCTTGTCCAAACCAATATTTCGTTGAAAGCTAGTACCCACACTTACTTTGGTTTTTGGGGTCATGGTTCTAGGAATCAAATTTCCCAAAAAAGGAAAAATAAACTTAGGGAATTGCAAAGAAGCGTCAATACCAACTTCGTAAGCTTCAAAAGTAGAATTTTCTGTACCTCCTAAATTAGTAGCGGTGTCAAAAATACTTCCTTGCAAAGCTAGTTGAAAAATTTCGGCTCCTTTAAAGGTATTTCTGTTGATGAAATTAAATCCTCCTGAAAGCCCAATCTGTCGAATGTTAGAGTGTATAATTTCGGTATTGATTCCAATTCCATACTTTTTCATAGGTGTCAAAACAATCTGTGTTTCCAGATGTTCGTCATCCAATTCTTTAAAATTGATTTTTACCGATTTAAAATTACTCAACGAACGAAGATGGTTTCGGGTAAGGCTTACTTTTTCATCGCTATAAATTTCATCAGGAGCCATAAAGATAGAATTGCTCAGCGTTTTTACACGGTGTTTGAGTTCTTGATGGGCGTAGAAATCAATTCCTTCATAAGTTTCTTGTACATTGTATAGGTTGTTTCGTTGGCTAAAACTATAATCGGTAAAAACCTTAATTTTTTTTATTTTTTGAATTTTACTGCTCAATTCTAAAATTTCATTTTCTTTTTTAATGCGTCTGTTATCAATTCTAATTACTACAGGAGTTTTGTAATTACTTGCCAAAGTATCAATACTTCTAAAGCTAATTAGGTCTTTTTTAAAATGAAAAAAACCGTGGTTTCTTAAGGTTTGGGTAATTTTTTCGATGGTTTCTGTAAAGTCTTCTAGTCGATATGGATTTCCTTTTTTTAAAGGAAGAAATGTGATGTGTTTTTGTATCACACTGTCTATGGTAGAAGAAGCAATGTTAAAATAAATGCTGTCTAAATAAAAGGGTTGTTTCTTTTGGATGTCATAACGCACACTGGCAGTTTTGCCATCGGTTAAAGTGGTTGTTTTTACTGTAGCATTAAAATATCCTTGGTTAAAAAAGTGATTTCTTAAGTTTTTGGCAGTCAAGGCGGTTTTTTCTGAGGCTAAGATTACAGGAGCTTCTCCTCTTCGAAGAAACCAATCGTTTAGTTTTTTTCTTTTTTCTAGCAAACGCAAACGTTGTTTTTTAGAAAAAATGCGATCTCCAAAGCTATTTCTGTATGCAAAAGAGTCTAGTTTTTGTTGGTGTATAGAATCGTATCCTGGCAAACCAACATGATACAAATGCAAACCTAAGGGGATGCCTAATAGTGACGTATTTGGGCGTTGTAAAAGGTAAGAATTAAGTTCAATATCAGAACTGGTTTTTTGGTCTACTGTAATTTTATTCTTTTTTAATAAAAATTCACCAGCTTGTAAATACTTGGTAGTACTGCAAGAGCTTAAAAGTGCTATCAAAGCAATGATGGTCAGAAGTTGAATCCTTGTTGTCAAAAAAAAGAAAATTTGTAGTTCAAAAATAAGGATTATATAGTTTTTTTAAGAATAGGTTTTCATTTTAAATGCTAATTTTGAAGTCCAAAGAAAAAAGACCATGCCTATATCTAAAAACCAAATAAAATTAGTAACAAGTTTACAACAAAAAAAGTACCGAACCAAAGAGGGATTGTTTGTTGTTGAAGGAATCAAAGTGGTTGATGAGTTTTTGAATTCAGATTTTCAGTTGGCATATCTTTTTTGTACAGAAGATGTGAAATCTAATTATGCAAAAGTATTAACAGAAGTGGTTTCTGTGTTAGAATTAACGAAGTTGAGTTCTTTAAGGTCTCCAAACAAAGTGGTGGCGGTATTTAAAATTCCCCAACAATTACCTTCAAGACAAGGAGACGACCTAAAAGTAGCTTTAGACGGCATTAATGATCCCGGGAATTTAGGAACCATTATAAGATTGTGTGACTGGTTTGGGGTAAAGGAGCTAATTTGTAGTTCGGATACGGTAGATTGTTTCAATTCTAAAGTAGTGCAAGCAACCATGGGATCTTTAACACGGGTACATGTGGTATATACAGATTTGGTCGCTTACCTAAAGCAAACTCAACAACCTTTGTTTGTGGCTGATATGAAAGGTGAAAATATTCATCAGGCACAACTGCCTTCAAACGGTATTATTATTATGGGAAACGAAGCAAACGGAATTAGTCTTTCAATCAGAAGACTAGGAAATAAGCGCAAAATTACCATTCCTCAATTTGGATTAGAACAAACAACAGAAAGTCTAAATGTAGCAACAGCAACAGCTATTGTGTTGAATGAATTTAGACGAAAAGGCTAAAAATTACTGGAAAGTAAGGTTTAGCAAAATAGCTCTTTGATAAAATCCATCAGGACCGTAATTTCTTGCTTCTGCACCAAGAGCATTAAATTCATTATTGATTCCATAAATTCCTCTAATAGAAGGAGAGAATTTAAAGTAGGGCAAATAAAAATTCAAACCAAGTGAAATTTCAGCACTCACGGTTGTTTTTGCTAAGCTAAAATCATACGGGTCTGCTCCTCCTTTGGTGTTGTTGTCGTCGGCATTAAAGTTATAATTAGCTGCTAAACCTGCGGTGGCAAAAGCTCTAATATTATTAATTCTCTCGGTGTTTAATTTTAAAGAAACAGGAAAGTGAAAGTAAGTGTTGTTGATGTCAAAAGTTCTTTTAGATGTTTCACCAAAAGTCAATTGATTTCGTGTACTTAAGACACCGGGTTCAAGAATAACACTAAAGTAATTGTCTAATTTATAATCAGCCAAAACTCCTAATTGAAAACCAGTCCCTGAAGTCGAAGTCGCTGACTCTGTTCTAGCAATACGATATCCTTTGTTGTTCAATCCTAAGTAAAAACCAAAACGTAATTTACTTTTATCGAAGTGCTGTAGTCTTTGAATTTTTTCTTCTTGAGCAAAAGTTAAACTTGTTGTTAACAGTAACAATAAAACAATTTTATTTACCATCATTTATGTGCTTTGTATATTGTGGATACCCCAAATGTAACAATTAAATCCTTAACTTTTGAAAAACCGTTTTTATTTAAAATTAAATTAAACTCCTTTCCGTAAGGGAAAGAATTGGCAGAGTCTGAAAGGTATCTATAGGCTTTATCATCCTTAGAAAATAAGCGACCTACTAAAGGAAGAACAACTTTGCTATGCAACAAGTAACCTTGTTTAAAAGGGAATTTAGTGGGGACAGATGTTTCCAAAACCACAAAAATTCCACCAGGTTTTAAGACACGATAAATTTCTTGCAGTCCTTTGTCTAAATCTTCAAAGTTTCGTACGCCATAAGAAACCGTAATGGCATCAAAATGATTGTCGGGATAAGGGATGTTTTCAGAATCGCCTAAAACCATTTCTATAGAAGATTCTAAGCCCAATTCTTTAATTTTTTGAGCTCCAATTTCTAGCATTCCAGAAGAAATGTCCAAACCAATAATGTTTGCTTCTGGCATGGCTTGGCTTTGCATTATTGCCAAATCCCCAGTCCCTGTAGCAATGTCTAGAATTGTTTTGGGCTGTGTGGCTTTTACCATAGCAACAACTTTTTTTCTCCACTTTACATCAATACCAAATGTAATGACACGATTTAATCCGTCGTAATCTTTAGAAATGGTATCAAACATGGTAGCTACTTGTGTTTTTTTAGTAGCATCAGAATCTTTATAAGGTTTTATGATTTTAGACATAGAAAAAAATTATCCGTTTACAGCAACAACTTGGTTAATTTGATTAGGTAGCATTTCTTTTAGCATGGTTTCAATACCATTTTTTAAAGTAATGGTAGAAGAGGGACATCCGCTACAAGCACCTTGTAAAACTACATGTACATTTTGCGTTTCGGCATCGTAAGATTGGAAGACAATGTTTCCTCCATCATTAGCTACCGCAGGTTTTACATGCTCGTCCAATATTTTAGCAATTTCTAAAGAAACTCCTTCTAGGTGTTCTATTGGTGTCGCTTTAATAGTTGCCTTAGGTTGTGCTATGCTGGTGTCAATGATCAACTTATCAGATTCTAGATACTCTTTTAAAAAACTGCGTAGTTGCGGAATCACTTCTTGCCAAGTAATCAAATCGTTTTTTGCAATAGAAACGTAATTTTCGGAAATATAAACTTCTTCAACAAAAGGAAATTCAAATAGAACACTAGCCAATGGGGAATTTTTGGTTTCCTTAGCTGATTTGTATTCGTGGTCGTCCGGAGTTAACATTTTGTTAGATCCAAATTTCATCACCTTTGGGTTCGGAGTGCTTTCTGCGTAAATTTCTACAACTTTTTTAATGGTTTGTGCTTGTTCTGTAACTAGCGTATTCCCTTCGTTTAAGTAAATTTCTATCAGTTCTCTAATTTCTTCTTGAATATCGCTCCAGGCAACAATGTCATATTTTTCGATGGCAATAAAGTTAGCACTAATAAACACTTTGCTTACAAAAGGAAGCTTAAATAGCTCTTGTGAAATAGGAGATTCTTTGGCTTCTTCTATGTTGTTGAATTGGTAGCTGCCACCTTGGGTAACTTGTTGATTGCTAACAAACTTTACAATGGATGGATTGTTGGTTCCTTCGATATGAATTTGATGTTGACTCATGATAAAATCCTAAAAAATTGGCTACAAAAGTAAGGTATTTAAATGGAATTAAATAACGATTTAACTTAAGAACCGATTGCTTAGAACAATTATAAATCAAGGTTTAAAATATATAAGTGTAGGTAATTCCTACTCTAGAGTTGCTGTTGTCTATTTTGGTAGATTCAATTTCTGAAGATTGATCGTAAAAATCATAGGTATTGGTTTGCGAAGTTCTTCTATAAGAAACATCTACTTTAGAGTTTCCAAATCGTGCACCAATTCCTAAAGATCCGGAATACAATTCTCCTATTTTTAATACATCAATCAATCGTTCGTCTATATCGTCTTGAAAAGGGCTTTGTTGGTATCCTAATCCTCCACGCAAACTAATCAATCCCAATCTGGCTTCTGCTCCCAAAGTTACATTGTGAGTGTTTTGTAGCACATCGCTAAAATATTGATTGTCTAGACTAAAATCATCATCACCATCTAAGTTTAAAGATTGATAGCTTTTGTAAGTATAATCAATATTAATAAAACCTCCTTTACCTATAATAACAGCCGAACTAAGAGTTAATTTTAAAGGAGTGTTGAGTTGGTATTGGAAAAAATTATTTACTGGGTCTGTTTCAAAATATTCGAGACCTTTAGCATCAATAGGTTCGTAAGACTCTATAGAAAAATAATCTTCGTCTACGTTATAAAACCATGTTGGAGATTGAAAAGAAGCTGCCAAACGAATCTGCTTTGTGGGTTTGTAAATAAACCCCAAATCAATTGAAAATCCATCAGCATCCTGATAGTTATCGTAAAAAAGACTGGCATCCAAAAGATGATCGTCGTTGTCTAGGTTTAACTCATGCAAACGAGAGCTTTGCTGAAAATCCAGACTATGAAAATTCAAACTTCCCCCAAAGTACAATTGATCTTCATAAGCTCCAGAAAGGTTAAGACTTAAAGCAGAATGTTTTCCTTCATAGTAATTTCTAAAAGTTTGATCATTTACACGAGTGTAAATTTCATCATCAGGAGCGTTAGGGTGAATAGCAAAAGTAGCATAACCACTGTTTCCTCTATAAATATCAGATTTATCAAATCGATGAAGTACTTGGTAGTTTACAGCCAAAACAACTTTGTGCCATCCGCTGTTTACGGAGTTGTCGTTAAACACAAAAGCACCTCCAAGTTGATCTAGTGATGTTAAACTAGAACTGTTTGTGGTTTTGGTGTTGTAAAATGAGCTTTCGTTATTATAATTATGAACGCCTAAAGTAATGTTAACTTCACTGTGATTGAATACAGCCGAACTAGCAGGGTTAACAGAAATAGCACTCAAGTCTCCTCCAACGGCTCCCATAGAGCCGTTAAGACCCGTAAAGCGAGCTGTACCCATAGGTTGTTCTTGGGAGTATAAAACTCCTAAGTCTGTATAGTTTAGGTTTTGTGCTTGTAAAGTACAAAGACTTAAAAGCACAAAAGTATAAATAAAGTGAATTGTTTTCATAAAATCAGATTTTAACTACCTTCTTCGGTAACTGTTAGAGTTGCTCCTTTTTGAGCTAGAACTACTACGACTAGAAGAACTACTAGAGTTACTACTAGAGCCCGAATTGTAACTTCTAGAACTGCGACTACTGCTGTTGTAAGATGAGTTATTGTTAGAAGAACTTCTTCGGTAACTAGATTGTCTTTGAGTATTGCTGTTGTTTGTTCCGGAAGAATAAGAGGATCTAGAATTTGGTTTGGGTGTATAGTATCGAGATTGTCTATAGGTATTACTATTGCTTCGTTTGTTATAATACTTAGAGTTTCTAGGGTTGTTTACAGGACGGTTGTAAAAATAGGGCAGCGTATAAAAAGGAGCATATCCGTAATAGTTCCAAAAAGGATTGTTGTAGCCCCATGCAGAATATTGGTTCCAGCCCATATTCCATCCCCATCGGTTTCTGTTCCAATGAAAACCACCTGCCCAAAAAGGATCGTTCCAAGTGGTCCAGTTCCAAGAATCCCAATAATAATCGTCGTAATAAGGACGGTGGTTGTAAATATTTACTTCTTGTGTGTATGAAGGGGTTGAAGATTCGTTTCTGGTATTCGTATTGTTAGGGCTTACAGTAGTACTAGTGTCTAATTCTATAGAGCTCAATCCGTTATACTTGTTCATTTCCTCACTAAAAACAGTGTTTGGTACGTGCTTAGGATCTTCGTAAATACCGTCGTAATAACTATAATTCTGATAAAATGTACAAGACCCCAATAACAAAGCCAAGCCGCTAAAAAAGGCATAACATAGAAAGGTTGAGAAGTGGCTGCGTTGTAAAATCATAATACTTTTTATTTTATTGTCGAAGAATGCAAAAAATAGTAGTTTTGCTAACCGAGTCTTCGGGCTCTTTTTACTAATAAATTTACAATTTTTGTGCCAAATAAATAGATATGGGATCAAAATTAACAAGCAGAAGTACGGATTACTCAAAGTGGTATAACGAGTTAGTGGTAAAAGCCGATTTGGCAGAAAACTCAGCAGTAAGAGGTTGCATGGTCATCAAACCTTACGGATATGCTCTTTGGGAAAAAATGCAGCAAGAGTTAGATAGAATGTTCAAAGAAACAGGGCATGAAAATGCTTATTTTCCTTTATTTGTTCCTAAAAGTCTATTCGAAGCAGAAGAAAAAAATGCAGAAGGTTTTGCCAAAGAATGTGCTGTGGTAACACACTACAGGTTAAAGAATGATGAAGAAAACCCAGGAAAGCTGATTGTAGATCCAAATGCAAAACTAGAAGAAGAATTGGTAGTTCGTCCTACTAGTGAAGCAATTATATGGAATACATACAAAGGGTGGATTCAGTCTTACAGAGATTTACCAATCAAAGTAAATCAATGGGCTAATGTTGTGCGCTGGGAAATGAGAACACGTTTATTTTTAAGAACGGCAGAGTTTTTATGGCAAGAAGGGCATACAGCACACGCCACTAAAGAAGAAGCTGTAGCAGAAGCACAGCAAATGCAACAAGTGTATGCAGATTTTGCCGAGAATTGGATGGCAATGCCTGTGATAAAAGGGGTGAAGTCTGAAAGTGAACGTTTTGCAGGTGCTGATGACACCTATACAATTGAAGCATTAATGCAGGACGGAAAAGCATTACAAGCAGGAACTTCTCATTTTTTAGGACAAAACTTTGCCAATGCTTTTGATGTTAAGTATACTTCAAAAGAAGGAAAACAAGAATATGTATGGTCAACCTCATGGGGAGTGTCAACAAGATTGATAGGAGGTCTGATTATGACACATTCAGACGATCATGGTTTGGTATTGCCTCCTAAATTGGCACCTATTCAAGTCGCCATCGTACCGATTTACAAAACAGAAGAGCAATTAACAGCGATTTCTGAAAAAGTAAATGAAATTTCATCAGCATTAAGAGCAAAAGGAATTTCAGTAAAGTTCGACAACCGTGATACTCATAAACCAGGATGGAAGTTTGCTGAGTATGAGTTAAAAGGAGTACCCGTTAGAATTGCAATGGGAGCTCGTGATTTAGAAAACAGAACTTTAGAAATAGCAAGAAGAGATACTTTAGAAAAACAAAGTTGTGCACAAGATCAAGCGGTAGCGGTTATCGAAGCGTTGTTGCTAGAAATTCAAGAAAACCTACATCAAAAGGCATTGCAATACCAAAAAGAGCACATTACACTTGTAGATGATTTTGATACATTTAAGGAAGTAATAGAAAAGAAAGGTGGTTTTGTGGCTGCTCATTGGGATGGTACCATGGAAACTGAAGATAGGATAAAAGAATTGACCAAGGCAACCATACGTTGTATTCCTTTAGATGTAAAAGAAGAAAAGGGGAATTGCGTGTTAACGGGAAAGTCTTCTAACCAACGTGTTTTGTTCGCAAAAGCTTATTAACAAAAAAAAGTAAAAAAAAATAATAAAAAAATTGGCAGGATTGTAAAATAGGTGTATATTTGCAACCGCTAAGCGAAAAAGCAATCGCTTTTTGAAATAGTGTTAAGGGTCCGTTCGTCTAGGGGTTAGGACGCCAGGTTTTCATCCTGGTAACAGGGGTTCGATTCCCCTACGGACTACTTTTTTTATTCAAATAAGATAATACAGTATAAGATGGCAAATCACAAGTCAGCATTAAAGAGAATAAGAAGCAATAGTGCTAAGCAGGTAAGAAACAAGTACCAGCACAAGACAACTAGGAATGCGGTAAGAGATTTACGTAATACAACGGATAAATCAGAAGCTACGGAAAAGTTGCCTAAAGTAGTGTCTATGTTGCAAAAGTTAGCTAAGAATAATATTATTCACAAAAACAAAGCTGCTAACATTCAGTCTAAATTGACTAAGCACGTAGCTTCTTTGTAAGAAAAATATTTTAAGGTCCGTTCGTCTAGGGGTTAGGACGTCAGGTTTTCATCCTGGTAACAGGGGTTCGATTCCCCTACGGACTACAAATCCTTGCTGTTGTCAGCAAGGATTTTTTTTGTTTTGGTACCTGTTAGGTTTTAAAGAAGACTTAAAGTAAAGAAATCAATAAAGGTGTTTGATTGGTTTTTGTTGAACGTAATTGGGGTGTGGATAATAGCAATCAGGTTAGGTAATAAAAAACATCACTGTAGAAATATTGTAATGCATTTGTTTAATAACTCATATGTTATAAATATTTAAACAATGCTGTTGATAAGTGTAAGATTTTTTTGTTTGTTTTGTTTTTGTTGAAAAAAATAAAATGATGATAAGTTTAAAGAGAGTTGTAGTTGTAGTATGTGTTACACTAGTAATGATGGTTTTGTATAGTTGTAGTGAATCTGCTAGTGCAAAAGATCAGATGGAGCAGGTGGATGAAGAGCAGAGTGATAAAAAGGAAGAAGAGGTTGATGAGAATGAAGACGATGGGCAAGAAGAAAGTGTTAGTGAAAAGGTGGATCCAATCATAATAGAAGCAGAAACGGTTACTCCTTCTGATGATAGATGGAAATTGAAAACAGAGCTGTTGGGGTTTTCAGGCAGTGGTTACCTTGTATGGGAAGGTCCAGAATTGTTTTGGAAAGGAACCGATAATATTGGGAAAATAGGAGCGGTTACATATGATGTAGCTGTAAAAAAAGAAGGGACTTATAAGGTGATTTTAAGGACGTATATTGCAAAAGAAAATCCAGAAAAACCAAATACAGAACATAATGATACTTGGCTTAAAGTGGTGGCTGACGATTTTTATGCAATTAGAGACGCTAGTAAGATATATCCAAAAGGAACAGGGAAACAACCCAATCCCAAAGGAGAAAACGGAAATGGATTTTTTAAAGCGTATATGAATCATAATGGGGCTTGGACAGAGGTTATAGGAACTTCTGATCATGAGTTCCATACAATTTATGCATCGTTTGATACTCCAGGAGTTTATAAGGTGACTATTGCTCCTCGCTCTAATTATCATGCTTTAGACTATATCAAATTTGTGTATCAATAGGACTGAAGCAATCTTACTGCTTAGCTTAGTCTGGGGAATCAAATAACTCGTGTTAGATAAGTACGGTTTTACGGTGTTCGATCAAAGTCTAGAACATACCTTTATCATGACGTGAAAAAGCTGTCGGCAGGAATGAGAGTATGAATAACAAACAATTTGTATAAATTAATTTTC
>NZ_AFPK01000019.1 GCF_000220525.1 Ochrovirga pacifica
CTAGTTTATTAATTAGTTGGCTTTTTTTGTGATTGAGATATCTCCTAAAATAAAAATTTAAGACAAAAACCCAACCTAAATTAATTTGGTCGGGTTTAACTAAACTAAAACTACTATACTACTAATAACTATTTTGATCTAATACTCCTTGTGATAGTTGTACTTGATCGAAAGGAATTGGCATAATTTCATTTTTATCAGCCTGAAAACCTAAAGGTCCTAAAATAGCTTCGGCTCTTCCAGTACGTATTAAATCGTGGTAGCGGTACCCTTCTCCTGCAAACTCTACACGTCTTTCATGATAGATCGCATCCAACAAAGCTTGACCGCTAAGCGTTAATGGCAAGTCTGGCACCACCGTTGGTAATTCATTTCCTCTTGCTCTGGTACGGACTTTATTTACATACTCTATAGCTGTTAACGGATCAGTATCGTAAATAGCTTCTGCATACATCAAATACACATCTGCTAAGCGAATTGCACGAATGTTCATATCGCTATTTCCTGCACCTCCAACATTCGGTTTTTGATATTCACTATAAGGAGCCCAAGCGTATTTTCTATTATACCATTCCGTACCATACCCTCCAGGTACGTTGTAAAATGAAGCATCTAAACGAGGATCATTGATTTCGTATTCATTTCTTAAATCTTCTTTTATTTGACCAAATCCAATCCCCCCTTTACTACGAGGTGTTAACATACGACCAATAAGCGTTCCCATCTTACTGGTATTGGTAGAAAAGTTAATTTCAAAAACAGAACCAGTACCCCACTCTCCTTCAGGGCTAAATATTTTTGAAAAATCAGGCTCTAAAGCATAACCTGGGATTAGCAAAAATTGTTCTCCATAGGTTTTTACCTGATTCATCTTATTTTGATATAGAGATACTCGCATCATCAACCCAAGCGCTGCACCTTTATCTGCATGTCCAAAAGATGCATTTCCTCTATCGAACCTAGAAGGTAAAACGTTGATAGCTACTTTTAAATCCTCTTCTATTAACTCGTAAATTTGTTCTTTTGTGGCTCGTGGAACCGCATAACTACCTGGCTCTTGTGGTTCTGTAATTAGAGGAACTCCTCCAAAAGAATTCACCAAATCAAAATAATAATACGCTCTTAAAAAATGAGCTTCTGCTAATATTTCTTCTTTTTTGGATGTATCTTCAAACTCAATATCAGGTACTTTTTGTAATACCAAATTGGCATACAAAATCCCTTTGTAATTTACTGCCCAAATAGCCGTTACCGAATTGTTAGACGTTTGCAATGTATAGGTCTCTTTTTCAAATAATTGCGGACCATCATTGACACGTGCTCCTCCTTTTAATATATCATCAGTACCTATATCTCCAAAAATCAAATCATTTGAATTTGCAGCCAGAAAATTTTCAACGCCATACATTTCTCTCAGAGGAGAATAGGCTGCGTTTAACCCCTGTTCTGCATCGGTAGGAGTTTTATAAAAGTTATTTAACAGCGGAGAACCATAAGCGTCTATTTCTAAATAATCATCCTCACAAGATGCCATTCCCACAAAAAGAACAAGGCAACTTAATTTTATACTTTTTATAACGGTTTTATATAAATTCATCATCAACATGGTTTTAAAAGTTAATATCTAATCCTAGCGTAAAAGTTCTTACAGACGGGTAACGACCTCTATCGATACCAATATCTAAAGGATTGTTTTGAGAAGAATCAATTCCCACTTCTGGGTCTAATCCATCATAATTAGTAAATGTCAGTAGGTTTTGACCTGCTGCATAAACTCTTAATTTGGTGATGAAAATTGTGTCAAGCAATTCATTAGGCAAACTGTAACCCAATTGAACATTTTTTAATCGTAAGTAAGACCCATCTTTTACAAATCGACTAGACAGTGCTGTATTGACTCCATTTCCTGCAAAAGTTACTCTTGGTACCGAGTTTGATGTTCCTTCTCCTGTCCAACGGTTTAACATATTGGTTTTTAAATTAGTTCCTAAATCTCCTTCTAGGTAATAGTTACTTGCATTAAAAATCTTGTTTCCGTGACTTCCTTGAAAAAATGCAGTAAAGTCAAATTGCTTGTACTCCATGTCTAAATTAATTCCGTAGGTAAACTTTGGAAAAGGAGAACCTATATACGTTTTATCTTGATCGTCAATTTTTCCATCATTATTTAAATCTTTGTACCTTATATCTCCAGGTTGTGAATTCAAGAAAGTAGGTCCATTGTCAACTTCGGTTTGGTTTTGATAAATACCATCCATTATATATCCATAAAAAGAAGCCAAAGGTTGCCCTGCTTCTGTTCTGGCAATATTTTTAAAACCTGAACCATTTCCTGTTTGAATAATACTTCCTTCATCAGCCAATCTAATTACTTTATTTTTGATGAATGAAATATTCCCTCCAACATTGAAGCTAAAGTCTGAAAATCTTTTTTTATAATTCGCTGTAATTTCTACTCCTTTATTTTCAATATCTCCAGCATTTGTAAACGGGTTTTGCTTATATCCTGCATTTGTCAAAATAGGGGTAGCCATCAACATATCTGTTGTATTTTTTATAAAATATTCTGCAGAAAAAGTAAGTTCATTGCTAAACAAGGCTAAGTCAAGACCAAAGTTTTTGGTTACTGTAGTTTCCCATTTCAGATTAGGATTTCCTGGTCGCAAAGGGGCTACACCTAACGCGGTTAACTGATCGTTACCATACATGTAGTTGGTTCCGATATTTAGGGTATTATAGGTAGCAGTATTCGGTATATTTTGATTTCCTGTCTCTCCCCACCCTGCTCTTAATTTCAATTGATTGATAAAATCGATATCGTAAAAATCTTCTTTGTGTAAGTTCCAAGCTGCTGCCAATGAAGGGAATTGTGCCCAACGATTATTTGCACCAAAACGAGTAGATCCATCAAAACGGTAGGTTCCCGTTAACAAATATCTATCATCAAAACTATAGTTTACTCTACCAAAAAAAGACAACAATTTAGACTCTGTAATAGTACCATCAGCAAAAGCGGTAGAAACATCCCCAGCTCCTAAAGTAGAATTGGCCACACTCTCTGGAATTCCATTGCGTTGGGTGTTTACATTGTTATATGATAACTCTTGTACCTCTTGCCCCAACAATGCATTAATACTATGTTTTTTATTAATTTCAGTTTGATAGTTTAAGGTGTTAGAAAGAATCATTACCCTGTTTTCTGCTCTGTTTAATTTGTAAAAACTCGTATTAGACAAATAAGTAGGAGCTACAAAATATGCTGGTTGAAAATTATCCACTTTAGTGTTGTTTACTTGCAAACCATAATTTGACTTAAAAGTCAATCCCTCCATTAGTTTTGCTTCTAAAAATAAGTTCCCAAAGAAACTCTCTCTAATCTGAGGAGTTTGCCCATATTTTACCAAACCTAACGGGTTGATAGCTGTAGAATAATTGGTCACTCCAAAGCTTCCATCTTCATTATAAATAGGTGTAACAGGATCTACCACATACCCTGAAAAAGCAGCTCTTGGCCATGCATTTCCACTATACTCAGGCACTGTTACTTTGTCTGCTTTTGCATATTGTAAATTGTGCCCTATTTTTATTTTAGGTTTTATTTGATAGGTATTATTTACTCTAAAATTGGTTCTTTTATAAGATGAGTTTTTTACTACTCCTTCTTGATTTATAAGCCCTAAAGAAATATAATACGTACTCTTGTCTGAACCTCCTGAAATAGACAATTGGTGACTTTGTTGAATTGCTGATCTATAAACCGCATCTTTCCAATTGTAAGATTTTAGGGAACCCGGATTAGCCAAGCTAGGATCTATTGCCTCACCATCATTTGTTAACCCTTCATTGTATAAGGTTGCCCATTGTTCAGCATTCAACACGTCTACGTTGTTTACTTTTTCTTGCACCCCCACATATGTTCTATACGTTATGGTAGGTTTTCCTTTTTTTCCTCCTTTTGTGGTAATCAAAACCACTCCATTTGCCCCCCTAGAACCGTAGATTGCTGTAGCCGAAGCATCTTTTAAAACCTCAACGGACTTGGCATCTTCCATATTAATGGTCGTGATATCATTAATAGGCACACCATCTACAACATACAACGGGTCAGCGTTATTGATTGTTCCTGTACCTCTAATTCTAACTGTGGGGGTTGCTCCAGGTGTACCTGTACTTTTAGACACCGTAACTCCCGCAGCTCTACCCTGAATTGCTTGAGCTATGGATGTATTTTGAGTTTTAGTAATTTCTCCTGTTGCTACAGAGGCTACTGCTCCTGTAACATCTGATTTTTTTACCGTTCCATACCCAACCATTACCACAGCATCTAGCATACTTACATTCTGTTCCATCACAACATTTATAATCGTTTTAGAACCCACTTTTACCTC
Source organism: Ochrovirga pacifica (assembly GCF_000220525.1). Lineage (GTDB taxonomy): Bacteria > Bacteroidota > Bacteroidia > Flavobacteriales > Flavobacteriaceae > Ochrovirga > Ochrovirga pacifica. The sequence goes on from NZ_AFPK01000019.1 coordinate 4,389, forward strand.
TTTGTCTTTGTAACCCACATAGGAAAAAATTAAAATTGCATTAGGGTTGTTAACACGAATTTCGTAGTTCCCATCAAAGTCTGTAATAGCACCACGACTGGTTCCTTTTATCACAACATTGGCTCCTGGAATAGGCATATCAAACTCATCTTTTACAGTTCCTTTTACCACTTTTTGCTGTTGCTCATTACTAAGTTTAACAGACTGCCTTTCTTTAATTACCACCTGTCTGTCTGAAATAAAGTACCCTAAATTTGTTTTTTTTAACGATTTACTTAAAACCTCCTGCAACTCTGCATTTTTAACTTGCAGCGTAACTTTTATATTCTTGTCTATAATTTCATCTTTATAGAAAAAAATATATTTACTTTTATGTTGAATTTCTTTAAAAAGCTTCTCTAAAGAGATGTTTTTCACATTCAAATCTATTTTTTCTTGGGAATAGGGAATGTTGGCGTAAACTGAACCCAACCCAATTCCAATAAACAATAAAAAGACTTTCATAATTTTCCACTCGATACTAGACAACACACATTTTTTCTGTTTATCTAGTCGATAAAAGATTTTATTCATAATTTTAAATTTCAATTAGTTAATAATGTTTATCGTTTACAAACGATACGTTATTTCTCTTTTTTTCCAGGAGATGCGGGAACATCTTCTGGATTTTTTTTTGTGTTACTTCATATATTATTTTTTTGAATTAAACTTTAATTTATAATGACGATCGTTAATTTTCACATACTCTGTATCGCTACTTTTGCTGATAATACCCAACACTTCTTCTAAACTATCAGATAAATTAAGAGCTCCAGAAAAAGTTTCTTTCCCAAGGGATGGTTTCTCAAGTTCTATTTGAATGTTGTAGTATCTTGACAACTTTTTAAGAATGTAATCAAGTTGATTGTTCTTTAGAATCATATGTCCTTTTTGCCAAGCAAAATAACGAGACACAACTACTTGTTTGTTCATTACTCTACCCGTTGTGAGTTCAATTTTACTCATCGTACCTGGTTTGATGATAAAACTTTTCTTCTTAGACGTAAAAAATCCTTTTTCTCTATTTTCATGACTTACCTTAACACTTCCTTCTTTCAGCACCACAAAATTATAAGCATCATCTGGGTAACTGTTTACATTAAACACTGTTCCCAACACCTCAATTTCTTGATGCTTTGATAGTACTTTAAAAGGTCGATTTGCATCATGAATCACATCAAAAATAGCTTCACCTACTAAATACACTTCTCTTTTATTAGAACCAAAAGCAACAGGATACACCAACTTAGATCCCGCATTTAGCCACACTTTACTTCCATCCGAGAGTGTTAATGCAGTTCGTTTTCCGTAAGGAACCACCAAGGTGTTGAACTTTGCAGTTCTGATAGCTGAAGTGTTTTGCTGCACAACTGTATTTTGGTTGTTGATACGCACCTGCTCTCCTGTTTTTGAATACGAAATCTCACTTTCATCAGTATCTATGGTAACGTCTTTTCCTTCATCCAAAATCAACGTTATCTTATCTGTGGCCTGGGTAGGTTCCATAACTGAACGTTGGGCCATTCTTTGCAGCTCACTTTTTGTGCCTTTTGTATTATTTTGCGTGTACAAACTCAACCCAATGAGCAACGCAATAGAAGCTGCAATTCCAACCCCAATGAGTTTTCTTTTTATACGAATTCTACGTATTGAAGTAAAAATTCGCTCTTTTAACAACTGTTTTTCAATCTCAGTTAGCTGCTTTTCTTTTGATTTGTAAAATTCGTTCATCCCTAAATCTTAGATATAACCATGGCAGCCTGTATTAAAAAAACCAAATATTTACTGCCATATATACATACAAAGCACTACATTGTTAATATATAGACAATAAATTTTTATTTTTTTTGATTTTTCAAAAAAACAACCATACAATCAGGAACAAAGAGTATTCCCTTAAGGCCTTAATAGCCCTGTATACAATGGTTCTAGCAGAGGCAACTGAAACTTTTAAGGTCGCAGCTATTTCTTCGTAAGATTTTTCTTCTTTAAAACGCAAAACAATTCCTTTTTGTTGTGTTTTGGTTAAATGAGAAACTGCTTTTTCCAAACTCAACAACTTTTGATCATAAGCTTCTTTTTCCACGATGAATTGCTCGTCCGATGGAACAATCCCTTTGGCATGTAACACTTTTTGATACGTTTCGGGTTCTAGAATAACTTCTTTTTGCTTGTATCGTTTGTTAATTTTTCTTTTCAATGCTAAAAGCAAGTAGTACTGAACCTCTGTACTAGCACTAAGCTTGTGTTGATATTTGTATAAGTCTACAAACAAATCATGAATACAATCCATGGTGTACGACTTATCTCCGCATAATTTGATGCCGTAAGCGACCAAACTATCAATAAAGAAATCGTACAACTTACCCAATGCATCCTGATTGCCTTTTACAAACGACAACCATAATTGATCTTGATAAGCAGTGGCATTTAATTCCTCTTTTTTTTCTCTATTCATAGTCTAATTTGGATACTTTTCAAGCAATATTTACCATAAAATTCAAAAGGTACAAAAGCTAAAGTACTAAAAAATATGCCTATTGAATTGTCTATATGTTTATATACACAACAGAATAAGCTTAAAACAGCATAACAAAACATTAAAAAAAGAAAAGGTTATCAGAACTAACTGATAACCTCTTCGTGTATAAAAAAGAAAACTAAACTTACTAATAATTATTTTGTTCTAACACTCCTTGAGACAATTGAATTTGGTCAAAAGGCAATGGCATTACTTCATGCTTTCCTGCTTGAAAACCTAAAGGTCCTAAAATAGCTTCGGCTCTACCAGTACGTATTAAATCGTGGTAACGAAAGCCTTCCCCAGCCAATTCTACTCTCCTTTCGTGATAAATAGCATCAAGCAAAGCTTGCCCACTTAGTGTTAAAGGCAAATCTGGCACTACAGTTGGCAACTCATTTCCTCTTGCACGTCTACGTACTTTATTTACATATTCTATAGCTGTTAAAGGGTCGGTATCGTAAATAGCTTCTGCATACATTAAGAAAACATCAGACAGGCGGATTACTTTAATGTTATTTGCACTGTTATTTATTCCTCCTACAGTAGGAAATGCATAGTCGCTATGTGGAGCCCATGAATATTTTTTGTTATACCATTCTGTACCATAACCTCCAGGAACGTTATAAAAGGAGGCATCAAATCTGGGATCGTTGGGTTCAAATTCATTTCTTAAATCTTCTTTTATTTGCATAAATCCATATCCTTTTTCGGAACGAACGGTTAGGTATCTTGGTATTGAAGTTCCGACATTACTGGTGTTGGTAGCAAAGTTAATTTCGTAAACAGAACCACTGTTCCATTCGCCTTCTTGTTTAAAAATTTTATCATACTCTGGAAGCGTATAAGGAAGCGTTAAAAATTGTTCTCCATAAGTTTTTACCTGATTCATTTTGTTTTGATACAAAGAGACACGCATCATTAGCCCTAAGGCTGCTCCTTTGTCTGCATGCCCCAAATAATCAGTTCCTTTGTTAAATCTAGAAGGCAAGTCTGCAATGGCTTTTTTAAGATCTTCTTCTATAAAAGCATAGGTCTCTTCTTTAGTGGCCCTTGGTAAGTTAAACTCTCCTACCTTAAGAGGTTTGTCTACAATAGGTACTCCTCCATAAGTATTTACCAAATCGAAAAAATAGTAAGCTCTTAAAAAATATGCTTCAGCTAAAATTTCTTTTTTTCTCTCTTCATCTGTGAACTCAATTGCTGGAATATGTTTTAAAACCAAATTTGCATATAGAATTCCTTTATAGTTTACCTGCCAAATTCTTGAGACAGCAACATTTGAAGAAGTGATATTATAATTCTCTTTTTCAAACAAATGGATATTATCTGCGGGGTTCGCTCCTCCTTTTAACATATCATCAGTACCTGCATCCCCAAAACAAATGTCTGTAGAAAAACCCGCCCAAAAATTCTCTTTACCATACATTTCTCTTGTTGGTGAATACGCTGCGTTTAATGCTTGTTCTGCATCTTCTGGTGTTTTATAAAAACTACTTTCTACAGGGGTTCCATAAGCACTAATTTCTAAATATTCGTCTGTACAAGATGTGCTAACAACACCCATAAACACTATATATGCTATAAATTTTATTTGCTTTATTTTAAATATATTTCTCATATTTTCAATACTTTAAAAATTAATATCCAATCCTACAGTATACGTTCTTACAGTAGGAAACCTACCTCTATCTATTCCAATATCTAATGGACTTGCTTGAGATGTATCTACCCCCAGCTCAGGGTCTAAACCGCTATAGTTTGTAAACGTTACTAAGTTTTGACCAGCAACGTAAATACGTGCCTTACTTAACAATGTGTTTTTTAATAACGTTTTGCTAAAGTTATATCCTATTTGTACGTTTTTTAATCTTAAATAAGAACCATCTTCTACAAAACGGCTAGATAAACGTGCGTTGTTTCCTGCGTTGTCAAACGTAACTCTAGGAACAGAATTAGAAGTTCCTTCTCCTGTCCATCTGTTTAATACTGTTGTTGATGAGTTAGAATTGTAATCTGCTTCTAACAATCTTCTGGTAGAGTTAAACACGTCGTTTCCATAAGATCCTTGAAAAAATGCTGTAAAATCGAATTGTTTGTACTGCATATCTAAATTGATACCGTACGTAAAATCTGCAAAAGGAGAACCAATATACATCCTATCATCATCATTAATTTCTCCGTCTCCGTTAAGATCCTCGTACTTAACATCTCCTGGTTTTGCATTCGGTAAACTTGCATAATTATCAATTTCTTCTTGGTTTTGAAACAATCCAATCATGTTAAGTCCATAAAAAGATGCTAAAGAATGTCCTGCTTCAGTTCTACTCATATTGTACAACTGATTAGCATTTCCAGTCTGAATAATACTCCCTTCGGAAACTAATTTTTTGACTTTATTTTTGATAAACGAAATATTACCTCCTACTTGAAAAGAAAAATCATTGATGTTTTTTCTATAACTTGCCGTTAATTCTAATCCTTTGTTTTCTATATCACCAGCATTGGTATATGGATTTTCTGCGTATCCAGACAATTCTGATATAGGAGTAGCCAACAGCATATCTGTAGTATTCTTAACAAAATACTCTGCACTAAACGTAATAGCGTTTTTTAACAAAGCTAAATCGATTCCGATGTTTTTAGTAACGGTAGTCTCCCATTTTAAATCAGGATTTCCTGGTCGTAACGGAGCCACACCTTGTGCAGTAGCCTCGTCACTACCATACAAATAATTGGTTCCGATATTAAGAGTATTAAAAACAGCAGAATTAGGAATGTCTTGATTTCCTGTTTCTCCCCATCCTACTCTTAACTTTAATTGATTGATTGCATCTATCTGATAAAAATCTTCGTTATGTAAGTTCCAAGCAGCAGCTAAAGAAGGGAATTGTGCCCAACGGTTATTTGCTCCAAAACGTGAAGATCCATCCATACGATAAGTCCCTGTTAACAAGTACCTATCTTTGTAATTATAATTAAACCTACCAAAAAACGATAAAAGTTTAGATTCTGAAATACCCCCTCCGTTACTTGCTGTAGAAATATCTCCTGCATCTAAAGTTGGATTGGCAACACTCTCTGGAATATCGCTCCTTGCGGCAGAAACATTATTGTAATCCAGCTCTTGTATTTCCTGTCCTAACAATACATTAATGCTATGATCTTTTGCTATAGTAGTTTGATAATTTAAAGTATTAGAAAGCACCATTACTCTATTTTCTGCTCTAGCTAAATTATATGTACTAACAGGGTTGTTATATGCCTGTTGTACAAAAAAAGCAGGTCTGTAATTGTCTACTTTGGTATTGTTAATTTCCAAACCATAATTAGATCGAAACACCAACCCATCCATAATTTGTGCCTCTAAGAACACATTTCCAAAAAAGTTTTCTCGTATTTGTGGAGATCTTCCATATTTAATTAAGGCTAAAGGATTAATTTCTAAACCTGAACCATACAAAGCTCCTGTTAGATCTCCATTTTGATTGTATAAAGGAGAAACAGGATCTATTACATACCCTACAAATGAAGTTTTGGTATTAGAGTTTCCTCCGTATAAGGGAACAGATAGCCTGTCTGAGTAAGCATATTGAATGTTATGCCCTATCTTAATTTTAGGTTTAATTTGATAGGTATTATTCACTCTAAAATTAGTTCTTTTATACGAAGATTCTTTTACGATACCTTCTTGCTCAATTAGCCCTAAAGAAACATAATATGTAGACTTCTCTGTTCCTCCAGAAATAGCTAGTTGATGGTTCTGTTGCATTCCTGTTTGAAAAGCAGCATCTTTCCAATTGTAAGTAGTTAAATTAGATGGATTTGCAAAGTCATTATTGATAGGTTTTCCATCATTCACTAAAGCTTCGTTATAAATAGAAGCGTATTGTTCTGCATTAAACACGTCTAGATTATCTACACGCTCTTCTACTCCAAAATAAGCTTTGTAAGAAATGGTTGGTTTTCCTTTTTTACCTCCTTTGGTAGTAATTAAGATAACTCCATTTGCTCCTCTAGATCCATAAATAGCTGTAGCAGAAGCATCTTTTAACACCTCAACAGATTTAGCATCTTCCATATTAATGTTCGATACATCACTAATTGGCACCCCATCAACTACATATAATGGGTCTGCATTGTTTACCGTACCAACTCCACGAATTCTTACCGTAGGTGTAGCACCTGGTGTTCCAGAACTTTTAGATACCGAAACCCCCGCTGCTCTACCTTGAATTGCTTGTGCAATAGAAGTGTTTTGAGTTTTGGTAATTTCTTCTGTAGCCACAGAAGCTACTGCTCCTGTAACATCCGATTTTTTTACCGTTCCATATCCCACCATTACCACAGCATCTAGCTCACTTACATCTTGCTCTAAAATTACATTGATTGTTTTCTGACTTCCTACAACAACTTCTTTTTCTTTAAAACCTACATACGAGAAAACTAAGACAGAATTTGCATCATCAACACGAATTTGATAGTTTCCATCAAAATCAGTAATGGCTCCTCTATCGGTTCCTTTTACCAAGACATTAGCTCCAGGAACAGGCATATCAAACTCATCTTTAACAACTCCTTTTACATAAATCTGTTGTTGATTTTCTGACACAGCAGCCTGTACTTTTTTAGGTTGTTCCTTTACTAATACAATTTGTTTTCCTACTGTTTTGTAGTTAATATCTGTGCCCTTAAATAGGTTATTTAATACTTCTGTAACTAAGGTATTCCTTACACTTACAGAAACTTTCTTTTTATAATCTAATTCATTATCGTTGTACAACAACTTAAACTCTGTTTGTGCTTCTATAGCACGAAATACTTTTTTTACACTAACATTGTTAAGCTCTAGTGTTACTTTAGCGTTTTGAGAGTAAGAGTTTGCGTGAATCTGAAAAAGAGAAAATAAGAATAAATAGATTGTTAATTTCATCTTCAAATCTAGTTTTAAGGCACTGTCAGGCAGCTCCTTAATTTTCATTAGGATTTTCATACTTTTGTAATACGTTAAGTGGTTTAATAATCTGATTAAATCACCCTATATGTTTTTTCGGAAAATGTGGCAGCATTTTCCGATTTTACTTTTTTATAGAGTGTTACTTTTTTAAAAATTGTGGTTACCTTGCTATTTCATTTTTCTGTGTTTTTAGTTGTTTGTTTTTGTTAGTTAATTGTAATTGCATTTTTTTGTACCTTATAAGTAAAGGAAAAGTTGGTCTGAAAAGAAGCCAGAACCTCTTCTATGGTTTCAATATCAAAAGTGGCTGTAAAAACTTGTTCGGCTAGTTTTTGGTTGTGATTTTCTATCTTAATATTGTAGTGTCTTTCTAGTTTTTTTACAATGTTCTTAAACTTAACATGTTCAAAAACAATTTCTCCATGAATCCAGCTTGTATAAATAGAAGTGTCTACTTTTTCTAGAGAAATTTCATCAGCTTCTTTGCTCCACATTGCTTTATTTCCAGGACTAAGCTTAAATGTATTTTTTTGATCGTAGGTTGTATCTTCGGAGTACAAAGCAACAGAACCTTCAACTAAAACGGTTTGTACTTGCATATCTTCAGGATAAGAAGCAACATTAAACTGGGTTCCCAAAACTCTTATATTTAAATCGTTAGAATTTACAATAAAGGGATGCTTTTTATCTTTCGTTACATTAAAATAGGCTTCTCCAACCAAAAACACTTCTCTGTTTTTTCCCTGAATAAACGTGTCTGGAAATTTTAGACGAGTTCCAGAATTTAAATGTATTTCAGTTCCATCAGAAAGGGTTAGTTGAAAGGTTTTTCCATAAGGAACCACCAACTCATTATATGTTAAAGTCTCTTGGGTTGTAAAATTGCTGGCTGTAGAAAAATTTAGCTCAGCTCCATGCTGTATCCCTACAACTTTCCCTTGGTCATTTACAATCTTACTTTCTCCGTTGGTATGGATTACTTTTACTCGTCCATCGGCAAGTTTTAAAACAATTTCTTCTTGTTCTTGCTTTTTGGCTAACACCGTACTCGTAGTTCTTTTTTGATACAAATACAAGTATGAAACACCAATACCTAATACAAACACTGCTGCAATTTTTCCAAAAGTTTGCAAATATTTAATTTTAGTCTCTTTGTTTATTTGATTCTGAATCTTTTGCCAATCCTTATTTTTGTCCACATCAATTTTTGTTATCAGAATCTGTCTTTTTTCTTTAGCTTTTTTATTTTGTAATCTTTCCATTACCTGATGCGCATGTTCATCATCAAACAAATCGTATATGTTTGTTGATGACATCTGTTTCTTTTTTAGCAAAGCTTTGGCAATTTTTCTAGCTGCGTTCAGTAATTTTTCTAATCTATCCATTTTTTTCTTACACTAAGACACTAGTTCTTTTGTTAATAAAACGAGGTATTCTAAAAACAGGGTGTAAAAAAAAATGACTTTTTTTATCATTTTAATAAAAAAAGTCATTTTTGATGCATATATCACAAATATCAACATAATAAATAAGCCAAAAATACAGCATAGCAACCCTTCAGTAAGGGTCTTAATTTTTTGTAGGCAATCTTTTTCTGACTTTTAACGGTATTGATAGATATCTGTAATTCCTCGGCTATTTGATTGTTTTGATGCCCCCTCATACTAAGCTCTACAATTTCTCTACATTTTAATGGAAGTACGTTTAAAGCTTGATCTACCAACCTAGAAACTTCTTCTATCAACACTTCCTTCTCAAAATAATCTTCAGATTCTAGCAACGCAATGTCTACCTCAGTGCTTTTTACTTTATATTCTTTACTTTTTAAATAATCTAAACTTTTATTGCGTACACTAGTATATAAATATGCCTTAATGGCATCTTGGTCTTGAGATAGTATTTCATGATTCCACATTTTAATAAATACTTCTTGAACAATGTCTTTTGACTTTTCTAAATTCTCTAAATATTGATTCGAAAAAACACACAAAGAGCTATACAACGCATTGTACAATTCGTTATATCTTTTTTTATTCGTATTTGATTCGTATAAATTTTTCCTCTTCAACCTCTAGAACCCTTTATAAAACGTCAACATCAAATATAGGCAAATCCTATTTTTAATCTTGTTGTATCCTATGGTAGATTTATCAATTTTGTGCTGTACTAGAACAAATCAACAAAAAAAACAGAAAAATAAACCATGTCCATTTTATGTCCATTGCCTTTATTTATAAGGATTTGATTGATGTACTAATTTTAAAATCGTTCAATTAAACAAAATGATTTTATGAAACTTTTTAAAACAGCATTTTTGTTTGCTATTGTGTTTTTGTTCAGTTTTAGCAGTATTGCTCAGACCTGGAAAAATCCAAATGCAAGCATAGAAGATCGGGTAAATGATTTGTTAGCTAACATGACCCTAGAAGAAAAAATTAGCTATTGTGGATCTAGAATTCCAGAAATAAAACGCTTGGGAATTCCTTATTTTGAATGGTACGGAGAAGCTTTACACGGAATTATTAGCTGGAACTGTACACAATTTCCACAAAATATTGCCATGGGTGCTACATGGAATCCAGACTTAATGTTTGATGTAGCCACTGCTATTTCTAACGAAGCTCGCGCGTTAAAAAACGCAGGTAAAAAAGAAGTGATGATGTTTTCACCAACAGTAAATATGGCTCGTGACCCTAGATGGGGACGTAATGGAGAATGTTATGCTGAAGATCCACATTTAATGTCCGAAATGGCTAGAATGTATGTAAGAGGAATGCAAGGTAACGACCCTAAATACGTAAAAACCGTAACTACCGTAAAACATTATGTTGCCAATAACGTAGAAACCAAACGTGAATGGATTCATTCTAACATTGGCAAAAAAGATTTGTACGAGTATTATTTTCCTGCTTACAAAACCTGTATTGTTGATGAAGAAGCCACAGGAATTATGACTGCTTTGAACGGACTAAACGGAATTCCTTGCTCTGCACACGATTGGCTGGTAAACGGAGTTTTAAGAAACGAATGGGGGTTTAAAGGATACGTTATTGCTGATTGGGCTGCTGTTCAAGGACTGGAAAAACGTATGAAATACGCAAGTTCTCAAGCTCAAGCGGCTGCCATGGCTATTAAAGCAGGTGTTGATCAAGAATGTTTTAGAAACAAAGTAAGACAAGCTCCTATGGTACAAGCTCTTCCTGATGCTTTACAACAAGGTTTAATTACAGAAAAAGAATTGGATGTAACCGTAAAACGTTTGTTGCGTTTGCGTTTTATGACCGGTGATTTTGATGATCCTTCCCTAAACCCTTACAGTGCTATCCCCACAAGTGTTTTGGAATGTGATGCCCACAAACAACTAGCCTTAAAAGCAGCAGAACAGTCTATTGTTTTGCTAAAAAACGATGCAGTATTACCTCTTAAAAAAGACCTTAAAAGTATTGCTATGATTGGTCCTTTTGCAGACCGATGTTGGATGGGAATCTACTCAGGACATCCAAAAAGCAAAGTAAGTCCTTTAGACGGAATAAAAGCCTATACCAATGCCAAAGTAAGCTTTGCACAAGGATGTGAAGTTACTGCCAAAGAAGACGATGAGCAAAAAATAGCAGAAGCAGTCGCTTTGGCAAAAAAATCAGAACAAGTTATTTTAGTCGTAGGAAACGATGAAACGACCTCTACTGAAAATACCGATAGAAAATCCATTAAATTACCCGGAAATCAGCACCAATTAATCAAAGCTGTTCAAGCGGTAAATAAAAACGTAATTTTAGTATTGGTACCCAGCGGTCCTACTGCCGTTACTTGGGAACAAAAAAATATTCCTGGTATTGTTTGTGCTTGGCCCAACGGACAAGAGCAAGGTACTGCTTTGGCAAAAGTATTGTTTGGTGATGTAAACCCTGGTGGAAAACTAAATGCTACTTGGTACCAATCTGATAAGGATTTACCTAATTTTCATGATTACAAAATGGCAGGTGGTAACAGAACCTACATGTATTTTAAAGGAAAACCTTTATATCCTTTTGGATACGGTCTAAGCTACACCAATTTTACAATTAGCGATGTTAGTATAAATAAAAAAACACTACAAGCAAACGAATATGTAACCGTTAAAGCCAAAGTAAATAATACAGGTGCTGTTGCAGGCGATGAGGTTGTACAAGTATATATAAGAGATGTAAAATCAAAAGAAAAAACACCTTTGAAAGCCTTAAAAGGATTCCAACGTATTTCTGTAGCAGCTGGAGCTTCTAAATGGGTAGAAATTAAAATTCCTTACGAAGCATTTTCTCACTACAACACAAAAAAAGAAGCTCTAATGGTAGCTAAAGGAGAGTTTGAGATACTTGTAGGTAATGCCAGTGATGCCATTGTTACTACCAAAACTATTGAGTTAAAAAAAGGAACTTTACCAAAACTTAAAGTAGGACAAAAAAGTGCTTACTACGTGTTTGACAAAGAAAAGCATGGTAAAAAATGGGATTATTTGTATCAAAACAAATCAGATATGCAATCTTCTAATGCTTTAAAAGAAGACTCTTCTAAGTGGGTTGAATACGAAATTACTTTTGTTGATCCTGGTTTTTATGTAAATACATGGGATGCAGAACTCAACTTTATATCTGCAAGCAAAGAAGCTGTCATAGAAACTTTTATGGCTGATAACGCAATTAAAACTTACACTATTTTAAATGGTCAGAAAAGTTTAAAAATCAAAATTCCTATTCCACCAGAATACGGAAAACCTGTGCGATTAAAAATCAAAACAAGACATGGAGAAGTAGTACATCAATCCATAAAAATCATTCCTCCTGGTAACGAAGCTTCTTTTGTTATTTCAAAAATTAGCAATCAATCTAACTAAATTGATCAAGTATATTTATGTAAAAGAAAAGCTCAGAGATGCAACATCTTCTGAGCTTTTTTACTAAAAACGGTTGATGTAACTTACCAAATTAGCATCTCTAGACAGTTCCATTTTTTTTCTAAGCCTATATCTAGCTTTGTTTACACTATCTGCAGAAATTCCTAAGAGCTGAGCCATTTCTTTAGTAGAAAAGTTCAGTTTTATTAAGGCACAAAGTTTTAGTTCACTCCTACTTAAATTGGCATGTTTTTTTCCTAAAGACTTGTAAAAAGAACTGTTTACTTGTACAAATCGGGTTTCAAACTCCTCCCAAGTTTTGGCAGTATTTACATTAATGGTACTTTTTAATTGTGCTACAGACTGCTTATTTTCTTCTCTTTTTACAGCATCTAAGCCTTTTTTTATTTCGGCTAGCAATTTATCCTTTTCCATTAATTGCAAAGCCGTTACCGCCAATTCTTTCTTTTTTATATCTATTTCTGCTTGTGCTCTTTCTATAGCCAATTGTTTGTCTGCTTTGTGTTTTTTTCTAATCAATCTTAAAACAACAACTGTAGCTACCCCAGACAAGGCTAGCAAAACAATCGCAAATAGCAATTGTAAATTAAGTTTTTCTTTTTCAGCCTTTATCAATCTTAACTCTTGTTCTTTTTTGCTTCGTTTGTGGACTGCTATTGATTTTCGATAAGCATCATTGATCTCAAACAATTGTTTGTTTCGTTCACTTTGCCCTCCAAACAAACTATCACCCAGAGCTTTGGACTGAGTCAGTTGTTTTAATGCTGTTTTATAGTTGCCTAACTTTTCATTTAATTTTGCTGTTTTTTCTAACAAATCAACCTTTAGCCCTACCCTATTTTTTTGTTTTGATAAAATCTCTAGTGTTTTGTTAAAATACTGAAGCGCTTTTCTATTAGCTCCTTTTTGCACATACAAATCACCCAACATAGAGTTTACAATAGAAGCATAATGATGCGTCTCTGAAATTTTTGGAGCAATCTGCATTAATAACTGTTCCGAAGCAGAATAGTTTTTTGTAAGAGTGTATAAATGTGCTTTTTCGGTAAGCACATATAGCCGATCGTTAAAAGAGCTATGTAAAGAATCTAAAAGATGCTCGCTAACCCTTAAATACCTCGATGCTTTAGTAAATTCATTATTCATTCTATAAGTCAAAGCAGCTGCATAATACAAATTAGATTTTGTATACGCTTGCTTTAAAACTCCTGCTTTATTAGCATAAACAAACATAGAGTCAATGGCTGTAAAAGCTTTTTCTTTTTCGTAAAAAATAGAATATAGCTGTGATAAATTTTTGTAAGCCAAGTATTTTGCTTCATTACTTTGTAACGAATCTGATAAGATAAGTACCTCCCATAACTTATCGTATGCTTTTGGGTAATTTGCTTGTGATGTATATTCTTTTGCCACTTTTAGGTTTTGCTGAATTGCTTTTGGCAAGCTGTTTTGTGATAGCACACAACTACTTATAAAACAAAAAACAAATACAAAAAAACGAAAAGAATGCAACATGCTGCAAAGTTAATTAAAAACAACAGTGCGTTTTATATTACTTAAGAATCAATTTGCATATTCAAATTGATCTTGCAAAGGCACTCCATAAATAGACTCTAATCCCTTTACTGATTTTTTGTAAAAAGCCGATGCTGGTGGCAAATTCAATTCTTTCCAAAATTTGGGGTGATAGGGCAAGTTGTAATCTCCCATATCTTTATTATCTAAGCCAACACCATTCATGTCCATTTTTTTTCTATCTGTAATTACATCCAAGACCATAGCTTCGTGACGATAAGATACTTCTATTTTATTTTTGTTTGTTTTTAGGATTCTTTTCTGTGCTTCCGATACATCAATCCAGCTTTTAAACTCTCGATTGTGATAACTTAAAAACAGTTTGCCATTTGGATGTTTTTTGTAAATATACACCGCATCCAAATCTGACATTTCTACCTTATAAATTCCGTAGTTGTCTAAACCTACATACAGCCTGATGAATTTATTTTTATTATTTTCCGATCTTCCTTCTAAAATAATAACATCTTCTCCATCATAAGTAGTTCCTCCTGTTTTTTTCCATTCATATCCATATCGGTATTCTTGTGTTCTTACTGGATGCCTATTGTTCATTACATCAATAGCATGAAAATTTTGTTTCTTTTTTAAAAAACGGTAATCCCCAGATTTTCTAATTTCACTCACTACAGTTTCATCAAATCCACGACTTCCAATTCCTCTATCCAGTGCTTTGATATAATGCTCTACTAAAAATCTTGCAATATGATCTTCTGTAGAAAAACGTCTGTACAGAATATGAAGTTGATGCGTTTTTCTTAAGGTATTTTTCTTAATTGCCTTTCTGGCCAAATCCACATATTTTTCTGGAGCCAATATCTTAACCTCATCCAGACTCACCACATCTTCTGTTAACACTATTTTTTGTTGATTGCTGTTTACATAATCTTTAAGAGGGATTTTAACTGTTTTAAAACCAATGGTAGAAACCACCAACGAATCTTTTATATGTGTCTGGGGCACCAATAACGTAAATTCACCTTCATCGTTACAAACTGTACCTAAATAACTAGAAGAAATGGTTACCGAAGTAAAAGCAACTCCAAAATCGGTTTCGTCAACAACTTTTCCAGCAATTTTTAACTTGGTGTTTTGTGCACTTACCACACTAGCAAAACAACACAACATCCATAGTAGTACTTTTAGTTTCATATTTTATCTATTTAATTAAAAAACACTTTTAGCTAATAAACAAAGCTAAAAGTGTTTAAAATATATTTAGGGTACAAATCATAAATTATACAAAACAAATCGCCAACAAAACCCAATGGATTAATAAAAGAATAACTGAGAAACAAAAAAACGTCTATTTCTACCAGGAGTTACTTTTATTTTATAGTATTTGTATTGCGTATTTTTTAGTTTTAAGTTAATGGCATATTTGTTCGTAAAACGTTTGTCTTTTTTATACTTAATTTGATCTATCAATTTCCACTGTTCTTTGTTATTAGAGCCAAAAACTTGCGCATTATCCAAGTTATTTTTTCCAAAACGATAATAGGTAGCACATTGTATAATCAGTTCTTTTAGCTCAGGTTGCTGGTCGAAAGTTACACATCCTTCAAAGGGTTCTTTGTCGGTAAACATCGCCCAACCATAAGATTGTGCGTTTTTATTTGGAAAATAATCATCCAATAACAATGCTGAAGCCTTTCCAAAATAATCTGCTGTG
>NZ_AFPK01000018.1 GCF_000220525.1 Ochrovirga pacifica
TCCGCTTTTATTTGTTAAAAGCGGATTTTTTTATTTCTGAGCTCTAGGATGGTATTGGTTTACAACTTCGGCCAAACGAGAGCTGTCCATATGCAAGTATACTTCGGTTGTGGTAATGCTTTCGTGTCCTAAAAGCGTTTTGATAACTGTTAAATCTGCCCCACCTTGTAATAAATGCGATGCAAAAGAATGACGAAAGGTGTGAGGACTTATATTTTTTTTCAAATTTATTTTTTCTGCCAATTGTTTAATGATGGTATAGATCATGACACGGGTTAAAGCGTTCCCTCTTCGATTTAAAAAAATAATATCTTCATTTCCTTTTTTAGGAGGAGTCAATTCACGATGATTTTGTAAGTAGTTTTCAATGAAGTTTTGGGTATACAGTCCAATAGGAACTAAACGTTGTTTATTTCCTTTTCCTGTAACTTTAATAAACCCCTCGTTAAAGTATAGGTCAGATATTTTAAGTTCAATCAATTCTGACACTCGCAAACCACAACCGTACAAAGTTTCTAGAATGGTTCTGTTTCTTTCGCCTTGCGGATGCGATAAATCTATTCCATCAATCAATAAATTAATTTCTTCTTCGCTTAGTGTATCGGGTAAATGTAAACCTATTTTAGGGGCTTCTATTAACAGCATTGGGTTGTCTTTTCTATAATCTTCTAAAACCAAATACTCAAAAAAAGCATTGAGCCCAGATAGCAGTCTTGCTTGCGATCTTGTTTTATGTGTTTTCGAATATTCGTAGATAAAGTGTTGTAAATCTGAAACCTTTATATCTACAGGGTTTAAGTTTGTGTCTTTGTAAAAGAAAGACAAATGCTCACAATCATTTTGATAGTTGATACGTGTATTTTCAGAAAGTCCTCTTTCAATCAACAGATATTCGGTAAATTTTTTTATGTAGTGTTTCCAAGTCATGAATAGTAAAAGTAGAAATATTTTTAAAAGTACAGCAAAGCTTTTTATGCCTACAATGTTTTTTTATTACATTTGACAACACTTGATTTTTTGAAATTATGAAATTATTGATTTTAAACGGACCTAATTTAAACTTATTAGGAAAACGTGAGCCGGAAATTTATGGAACTCAGACTTTTGAGCAGTATTTTGAAAATTTAAAGGAGAAATACAAACAGGTGGATTTGAGTTA
Source organism: Ochrovirga pacifica (assembly GCF_000220525.1). Taxonomy (GTDB): domain Bacteria; phylum Bacteroidota; class Bacteroidia; order Flavobacteriales; family Flavobacteriaceae; genus Ochrovirga; species Ochrovirga pacifica. The sequence goes on from NZ_AFPK01000018.1 coordinate 1,160, forward strand.
CTATCAATCTAATAGCGAAGGGGCTTTGATCGATAAAATTCATGAAGTTGGTTTTTCTTACGATGGTATTGTTATGAATGCAGGAGCGTATACTCATACTTCGGTAGCTATTGCCGATGCGATTAGTGGTATTAACACTCCTGTAATAGAAGTGCATATTTCTAACGTTCATAAAAGAGAAAGTTTTAGGCATCACTCATTCTTATCTCCTGTTTGCAAAGGAGTAATTTTGGGGTTTGGTTTGCAAAGCTATGAGTTGGCTTTACAGAGTTTTATTTCTGCATAGCAACAAAGTAATACATAGGAAGTAAACCTAAGGCAAACAGATAAATAGGAAGGTTAAAAATTTGGTATCCAATTGCTGCTATCCATACAAAAGCAAAAGCAAAACTTACAAACAACCAAATAATTTTTGACTGGAATTGTTTTGATACAAATGGCAATGCCATCAACAGTGGATTTGCCCATAGAATATTAAAATTCATTTTTGTGGTACTGTGATCTGTTAGAAACCAAAGGGCAAAAATTACCAAGCCAGTAATTCCGTAAAGAATGCTAAGAGAGTAAAACCAAAGACGACCTTTCTTTTTAATAAATAGAAAATACAAGCTAGTGAATAAGAGGGCAAGCGAAACAAAAATTGGACTTATAAAAAAGTTTGTTTTTGGAATCTCTAAATGGTAATCTGGAAGTAAAAAGTGATCTTTTGCCACAATAGCTTTGTTGTTAAGCGTGCTGTTGCTTATTCCTAAATGCACATAGTCAGGTAAAAACATATACTGCTTAAACGTTGCTTTTTTGTCGATTACTGCCCCTAGAGCTAAATCTATACCAAAGGTTCCCCAAGAATTATGGGCTAAATATTGATGAATTAAATCTCGGTGGGTATAATCTTTCGGAAATTTGCTATAATCAAACTGGATGTTACCAATACTTTTTTCAATAACTTCGTACATTTTATTAGCACAGTTGTCATAAAAAAAATCGTAATAGTATTTTTTGTTTTCGGGTAAAGCATTCCATTCCAAAAAGTCAAATACTTGTTGGTTTTCTTCTGTAGTTAAATTTAGAATTTGTTCTTTTACCCATCTTTTTTCTATGTAATATCTGTACGGAAAGTATTTGTAATCGTACACAGAAAGTTCGTACAACAGTTGTCCTCTGGTAAATTTTAGATAAAAATTGGGAGTATCAAAATCAAAAGTTCCGTAATTGTAAACCTTGTCAATATTATTTTCAGGGTCTTTAATTCTCATGGCACTATGTCCAAACTGCGAATACAATTCGTTTTGACCAGGGGCACAAGTCAATATACTTACTTTTGCTTGTGATGATAATTGTATGCTGGAAGGAGATTGAGCTACACTTAACAAAGAGCATAGGTATGTAAAATAAATCAAAAATCTCATTATCTTAATTCGTTAAGTTCTAGTTTGATAGAAAAAATATTAGAATAATTAATTCCTGCACCTGCACCAACATTGGTAAGAGCATAATCTATGTATATTTTTTTAAATCGAATTCCAATTCCAATATTGGGTTCTAAGGTAAGGTCTTCGCTACCATCAAATTGCATTTCTTTTTGAAAATTTCCAAATCCAGTTCTTAGATAAATTCTATCAATGTAAGAAAGTTCAAAACCAAGGTTGGGACTAAAACTAATGGCAGAAGTACTTACCAAATCGTTAGTTTGGGTAAACCTACCAATCAAATCTAAAGAGCTTAGCAAACTATAGTTTTTATTAAAATGCTTAACAAAAGAAACCCCTAGTTGGAATTTAGGCAAGGTAATTTCATACTTTTCGGGTTTTTCTTGATTTTGTCCTTCCTCATTAGTTTGTGCATTGGCAATGTCTTTAAAAATAGTTTCGTCTACATTCCACGCAGTAAATGTGGTGGTTACATCTCTAATGGTAAGTCCAAAGTTGATGTTTTTATAGGTGTATTGAGCTCCAATATCAAAACCAAATCCGTGACCTATTGCAAAATCACCTATATTTCTACGAATCACTTTTGCATTAACTCCCACATTTAAGTTTAACTTAGGAAAAGCTTTGGCGATACTTAAAATAGCGGCCATATCTGCAGAAGAAAAAGTTGTTATTTGATCGTAATTTATGTTTCCGTTGTTGTCAATTAAATTTGTGGTGTTTAGTATGTTATCAACTCCTAATCGAATTACAGACACTGAAGTGGCAATTTCATCACGTTCTATGGGCAGAGCAGCTCCAAAATAATCATAACTACCAATTCCTGCATAGAGAGAATTGTGCATGGCAGCAAATTCATAATCTTTTACGCTTATAACCCCAGCAGGATTCCAATAACCTGCCTCTACACCTTTTACAAAAGAGTTCACAGATTTGCTCATTCCCATGGCTCTTGCTCCAATTCCTATGTTTAAAAATTCGTTAGAATAACTACTAACCGTCTGTGCTTGCAATGCAAGACTAGGAATAAGGAATAAAAAGCTGTAAAAAAATAGTTTTTTCAAATTGATTTTTCTTAATGGTATTAAATGCCTGCTATGCAAATATATTGTTTCAATTTAACAAAAGAAGTGAATTTTTAACGAACATGGTATCGTTAGAACACAAAACTATGATTAGATTTGTTTCAAAATCTAAAAATTATGAAATTACTTGGTTTCGTTCCTAATTTGTTGACTTTGTTAAACCTTCTTTCAGGTTGTTTGGGGGTTATTTATGCTGTAAACAATCGGGTACAATACGCTGTGATGTTTGTATTGCTAGGTATTTTCTTCGATTTTTTTGATGGTTTTGCCGCTAGAATTCTTAAAGTCCAAAGCGAATTAGGAAAACAATTAGATTCATTAGCCGACATGGTTACAAGTGGTTTGGTACCTGGAATTGTGATGGTACAAATGATTTTAAAAGCAAGCAATCAAGAACCTTTAACGTATTTAAATACACTTACTAATTTTCCGTGGCTGGCTATGTTGGGTATGGGAATAACCTTGGCTTCTTGTTACCGATTGGCAAACTTTAACATTGATGAAAATCAAAAAGAAAATTTTGTAGGATTGCCCACACCAGCCAATGCATTATTTGTATTGTCTTTGCCCTTAATGCATCAGTATCCGCAGTATCATTACATTAGTTATATTGTTGATAATATTTATGTTTTACTATTGGTTACTGTATTAAGTTGCTATATGTTAAATGCAAAATTAGAATTGTTTGCTTTAAAGTTTAAGTCCTTTGGCTTTGCAGAAAATAAGTTAAAATATATTTTTTTAGTCCTTTGCTTGTTATTGATTTTAGTATTAAAATTAGCAGCAATTCCTAGTATTATTTTAATGTATTTACTACTTTCTATTTTTGATACAAAAAACAAAAAGCACAGAACAAAGAATTAGTTTAGTTTTTAAAGCGGTTTTCTTTTAATACAAAACTTTCACCTAAATATACACGTCTTACCATTTCATCATCGGCTAATTCTTGTGGGGTTCCACTTTTTAAAATGCTTCCTTGGTACATTAAATACGTTTTGTCTGTTATGGCCAAAGTAGCTTGTACATCGTGGTCTGTAATTAAAATACCGATATTTTTATTTTTTAAAGTAGCTACAATAGATTGAATGTCTTCAACTGCAATAGGATCGACTCCAGCAAAAGGTTCGTCTAATAAAATAAACTTAGGATCGGAAGCTAAACAACGAGCAATTTCGGTTCTACGTCTTTCTCCTCCAGAAAGCAAATCTCCTCGGTTGGTACGTACATGGCCTAAGCTGAACTCTTCTATCAGTTCTTCTAATTTTTGTTTTTGTTCTGTTTTGCTTCTGTTGGTAAATTGCAAAACAGATAAGATGTTTTCTTCTACAGATAATTTTCTAAAAACAGAAGCTTCTTGTGCCAAATAACCAATTCCGTGTTGTGCACGTTTGTACATGGCATAATTGGTAATGTCTTGATTGTCTAAATAAATGGTTCCTTCATTGGGTTTTACCATTCCAACAATCATGTAAAAAGAAGTAGTTTTACCAGCACCATTGGGGCCTAAAAGTCCAATAATTTCTCCTTGTTCTACTTCTAAAGAAATTCCTTTAACGACTGTTCTACTACCGTATACTTTCTGAATATTATCTGCTCTTAAAATCATAGACTATGCTTCTTTTTGTTGCTTTTTAACAATAATTCTAGACACCCAGATACTAATTTCGTACAAGATTAAGATTGGAATTGCAACAATAATCTGACTAGCAACATCTGGAGGTGTAATTACTGCAGCAACTATCAAAACCAATACCAAAGCATGTTTTCTATATTTTTTTAAAAATTCAGGTGTAATTAAACCAATTTTGGTTAAGAAATATACAACTAAAGGCAATTCAAAAACAATAGATACTCCTAACAGGGTATTGGTAATTAGACCTATATAACTATCAAATTGAAAGTTGTTTACAATTGCATCCGTTATTTGATAGTTGTAAAAGAAATATACAGACATGGGAGCAATTACGTAGTAGCTAAATAACAAACCAATAATTAACAAAAAAGTAGCAATAAAAATAAAGCCTTTACTTTTTTGACGTTCTTTAGGTGTTAAACCTGGCATAATAAACTTCATCATTTCCCAAATAATATAAGGAAACGCAAGAATGGCACCTAAAATAAAACTGGTCCACAAGGCATTCATTAACTGATTTGTGGGCGATAAACTTTGTAGTTTAGAGTTAAGTTCTAAATTGCAAAAGCTACTGTCTATTCCTATTTTAGTAAATACCTCACAAAACCATTGATAGGTAGCAAAATCAGATTCTAAGTGTGCTAATAAAAAATGATTGTACACTTGTTTTTGAAATACAAATAAGATAATAGCAAATAAAAACACACAGATGGTAGATCTTACCAAATGCCATCTTAATTCTTCAAGATGGTCTAAAAAAGACATTTCTTTGGTATCGCTCATAGTTTAAAAAATTCCTTCCTTTATTAAATCGTGAATGTGTATAATTCCTTGGTAATTGTTTTTAGAATCTACAACAATAAGTTGAGAAATACTGTTGTCTTCCATTTGTTCCATTGCGTGAATGGCCATTTCGTCAATTGCAATGGTTTTAGGAGCAGTAGACATAATGTCTTTGGCTGTTAAACCTACAAATTGATCATTTTTGTTTAGCATTCGTCTAATATCCCCATCGGTAATGATTCCCACCAATTTTCCTTGGTCTAAAACAGCAGTTGCTCCCAAACGTTTGTTAGAAATTTCTAACAAGGTTTCTTTAATATCGGTTTGTATACTTACTTGCGGAACTTCGTTGTTAGCCACCAAATCACTTACTCTTAAATACAATCGTTTTCCTAAGGCACCACCAGGGTGGTATTTGGCAAAATCCTTACTTGTAAACTCATTTAGCTCCAAAAGAGTTACAGCAATAGCATCACCCATCACTAATTGTGCGGTGGTACTGGTGGTAGGTGCTAGGTTGTTTGGGCAAGCTTCTTTAGGTACATAAGTGTTAAGAACAAAATTAGCTTGTTGTGCCAAAAAAGAATCTGTATTTCCTGTAATGGCTATAATAGGATTATCGTTTCTTTTAATTAATGGTATTAGAACTTTTATTTCTGGAGTATTTCCACTCTTAGAAATGCAAATCACCACATCATCTTTTTGAATCATTCCCAAATCTCCGTGAATAGCATCTGCAGCATGCATAAAAATTGCAGGGGTTCCTGTAGAGTTTAAGGTAGCTACAATCTTAGTAGCAATGGTAGCACTTTTACCAATTCCTGTAATTACAACCCTTCCTTTACTATTTAAAATACAATTTATAGCATTTTCAAAATCAGAGTCAATTAAATTCGTTAAATTAGCAATAGCATTGCTTTCTAGCTCAATAGTTTTCTTAGCAATAGAAAGTATATTGTTGTTCAAAGTTGTAATTTTTTGTTTAAAAAAGTTATATTCTTAAATTGCAAATGTATTTAAAATAAGCATACCATTATTATGAATCAAGATAAAATTGATTTGTACACCCCATTAAAAAAGTATTTCGGCTTTAACAAATTTAAGGGATTACAAGAAGACGTAATAAGGAGCGTGGCAGAAGGGAAAGACACCTTTGTGATTATGCCCACAGGAGGAGGAAAATCCTTGTGTTACCAATTACCAGCATTAATGAAAGAAGGAACAGCTATTGTAGTTTCTCCTTTAATAGCATTAATGAAAAATCAAGTTGATGCCATTCGTGGAATTTCAGACAACCCTGGAATTGCTCATGTGCTGAATTCTTCACTTAACAAAACAGAAGTTGCCAAAGTAAAATCTGATATTGTTAATGGAGTTACCAAACTATTATATGTAGCTCCAGAATCGTTGACTAAAGATGAATATGTGGATTTTCTGAAAAAACAAAAGATTTCTTTTTTTGCGATTGATGAAGCTCACTGTATTTCGGAATGGGGACACGATTTTAGACCAGAATATAGAAATTTAAGAAGAATTATTACTAGAATTGGAGATGTACCCATTATAGGTTTAACAGCAACAGCTACACCCAAAGTACAAGAAGATATTATCAAAACTCTGGGAATGACCAATGCCAATACTTTTAAAGCATCGTTTAATAGACCCAACTTGTTTTATGAAGTACGTCCTAAAACCAAAGATGTAACGTCAGATATTATTCGATTTATAAGACAAAGACTTGGTAAATCTGGAGTAATTTATTGTCTTAGTAGAAAAAAAGTAGAAGAAATTGCACAGACGTTGCAAGTCAACGGAATTTCAGCTTTGCCTTATCACGCAGGATTGGATGCCAAAACAAGAGCAAAACATCAAGATATGTTTTTGATGGAAGATGTAGATGTTATTGTAGCTACCATTGCCTTTGGTATGGGAATTGATAAACCCGATGTTCGTTTCGTTATTCATCACGATATCCCTAAAAGCTTAGAGAGTTATTATCAAGAAACGGGTAGAGCAGGAAGAGACGATGGAGAGGGGTATTGTTTGGCTTTTTACTCTTACAAAGACATAGAAAAACTAGAAAAGTTTATGGCAAACAAACCGGTGTCTGAACAAGAACTAGGGCACGCTTTGTTACAAGAAGTTGTAGGATATGCAGAAACGTCTATGAGTAGAAGACGTTACTTACTTCACTATTTTGGTGAAGAATTTGATCCTGAAAATGGATTGGGAGCCAAAATGGACGACAATACCAAAAATCCTAAAAAGAAAACCGAAGCCAAAGACGAAGTTGCTATTTTGTTACAAGTGGTTAGAGATTCTAAAGAAAAGTACAAGGCCAAAGATATTGTAGCTACTTTGATGGGTAAAGCCAACGCAATGTTAATTTCGCACAAAACTCCGGAGAGAGATTTTTTTGGAATAGGAAAACATAAAAATAACGAATATTGGAATGCTCTAATTCGCCAAACATTGGTAGCGGGCTATTTAAGAAAAGAAATAGAACAATACGGAATTATAAAAGTAACTCCTAAAGGACACGATTTTATTGCCAACCCTACAACTTTTATGATGACCGAAGATCATGTATATGTAGATGAGGATGACAAAGCGGTTATTATTGCCAATGCCAAAAACAAAGCGACTGTAACTATGGATACGCAGTTAATGAGCTTGTTAAAATCATTGCGTAAAACTGTGGGAAAGAAAAAAGGAATTCCTCCTTATGCTGTTTTTCAAGATCCTTCTTTAGAAGATATGACACTTAAATATCCGACATCTTTAGAAGAACTAGGAAACATTCATGGTGTAGGTGATGGTAAAGCCAAAAAGTTTGGAAAAGAATTTATAGAGCTTATCGCAAAATACGTAGCGGAAAATAATATAGACAAACCTGATGATATGGTGGTAAAAACCACAGGAGAAAAATCGGGGTTAAAGTTGTACATTATACAGAATACAGATCGAAAATTACCTTTAGAAGATATTGCCAAAGCCAAAGGGTTGGAAATGGACGAATTGGTAAAAGAGATAGAGTCTATAGTCTATTCCGGTACCAAATTAAACATAGATTATTATTTAGACGATATTTTAGACGAAGATCAGCAAGAAGAAATCTATGAGTATTTTATGGAAGCAGAATCGGATAAAATAAGTGATGCTATGGATGAATTTGACGGAGATTATGATGACGAAGAGCTTAGACTTATGCGAATCAAATTTATTAGTGAAGTTGCTAACTAGTCACATTCAATAACACAAAATAGCCGTATTCCCAAAAATACGGCTATTTTGTTTGCAAATATTATTTTTAAATTCTGTCTGGCCAATGGTTAGGATGTTCTCCGCTATATCCCATTAAAGGCAAAGCATTTATTAGGTGCATTTCTTCCTCTGTCAATTTAAAATCAAAAACCTGTAGGTTTTCTTTAATACGCTCTGGAGTATTAGATTTAGGAATTGCAACTACTTGGTGTTGCAAAACCCATCTTAAACAAATTTGTGCTACTGATTTTTTATGTTTTTTAGCAATGTTGTTTAAGGTTTCATTTTTAAAAACCTTTCCTCTGGCAAAAGGAGACCAAGCCTGAATCTGGATATTTTTGGTATTACAGTACTCCATCAATTTTGGTTGCCAATAACCAGGATGAAACTCTATCTGGTTGATGGCAGGCATTACTTTGGCTGTTTGTAGCAAAGCTTCTAAGTGTTGCTCAAAAAAATTGCTTACACCAATAGATTTTATTTTTCCTTCAGCTTGTAAATCTTCCATAGCTCGCCATGTATCAGCATTTACCTGTTGCCAGTTGTTGTAATTTTTGGCATTTGCTGGCCAGTGTATCAGAAACAAATCAATGCAATCTACTTGTAGTTTTTTTAATGATTTTTCTAATTCAGCTTTTGTATCCTCGTAGCCCAAACAGGTTCTCCATAGTTTGGTTGTAATAACAATTTCTTTTCTAGATATACCGCTTTCTATAATACCTTTGCCAACTGCTTCTTCATTTTGATATTTAGAAGCCGTGTCTAGCAAACGATATCCATTTTGTAAAGCGGTTTTAACGGATGTTATTCCCTCTTGTTCGGTAGATTTATATGTACCAAATCCTAATATAGGAAGACTGTTTCCGTCATTTAACGTAACATATTTCATGTCTTTAATATTTTAGTGTGTACCTCCGCCCAATGCTTTGTACAAATTTACCACAGTTAAAAGCTGTTGCAATTTGCTATCGATTAAATTTAACTTGGCATTCAAAGCACTTTCTCTAGCAGTTAGTAAATCCAAATAAGTAGCATAACCATTATTTAATAACTCTTCAGAGTTTACTTCTGCTCTGTGCAAGGCTTGTGCTTCTTTTTGTCTAAACTTATATTTACTGGTTTCTGCTTGATACGTATAAAGAGCATTAGAAACCTCGTTTCCTGCTGTAAGTAAGGTTTTTCTGTAGTATAACAAGGCTTGCGCTTCATTATTGTTAGCTATTTCTAATTGGGTTTTTAATTTACGTTGATTAAAAATAGGTTGTGTAATTCCGGCTATCACATTGGTGAAAAGTGAACTGGCACTAATCCAATTGTCTACCTCCAAACTTTGAAACCCACCACTAGCTGTTAAAGTTAACGATGGGTATAAATTTGTTTTGGCTACATTTTTAAGCTCAAAATTTTCCATTAAAGCATATTGTGCTTGTTGAATGTCCGGTCTGTTTTCTAACAACAATGCAGGAATTCCTATTTCTAAATCTGCTTGAATGTTTTGTTGTTTTAACTCTCCTCTCTCAATAAATTTAGGAGAGGTTCCTAGTAGCATACTCATGCTGTTTTCTAAGCTAAAAATAGTAGCTTCAATGTCAATTTTTAGAGCTTCTGCACTGTTATATTGTGCTATGTTTTGATCAACAGCAACCTGAGTAACTTGTCCTGCTTCTTTTAAAGCCTTAATTGTTTTTACGCTTTTTTTACGAGTAGCAATGGTTTGTTTGGTTACTTTTAGTTGAGCATCTAAAGCCAGCAGTTGGTAGTAGTTTTTTACAATTCTTGCAACCAACTCTGATTGTACTGCTTGTTTGGCTGCAGAGGTTTTTAAGAAACTTGCAAAACTGGCTCTTTTGTTGCTACGCAATTTTCCCCAAACATCGGCTTCCCAAGATAGATTTCCCGACAATTCATAAGACTGAATATTTCCAGGAGAAAATGCACCAAACCTACTGTTGGATGAGATTTTTTGATCGTTGGCATTCATCCCTAGAGTAAAAGTAGGAAAAAATCCAGCTTTACTTTGTTTTAAATACGCTTCAGCAGATTGCATTTGTTTGATGGCAATTTGCAAATCAAAATTATTGTTTAGCCCTTGTTCAATGTGTTTTTGTAGGTTGGGATCTGTAAACAATTCTTTCCAAGATAGCGTTCCAATAGAAAGGCTATCGTTTTCTTTTATATTTTTCTCATTAGAAGTTCTATAGGTTTCTAAAGCGGTTTCCTTAACCTCGGGTTGCTGATAGTCTTTTACCGCAAGACAAGAGGTTAGGAGCGTGGTTGCTCCTAACACTATAAGGGTTGTATATATAGATTTTTTTTGTTTCATGATTTAATCAATTTCTTGATGAGTTTTAGGTTCCGATTTTGAAATCTTTTCTTGTAAATTTTGGAAGATGATAAATAGGATAGGAATGATAAATACTCCCAAAATTGTTCCAATTAGCAAACCTCCTACAGCACCTGTACCAATAGAGTTGTTACCAGCTGCACCTACACCTTTTGCCAGAACCAAAGGCATTAATCCTAGAATAAAAGCAAAAGAAGTCATTAAAATAGGACGTAATCTAGATTTAGCTCCTTCAATGGCTGCGTTTACAATACTTTCCCCTTGTTGTCTCCTTTGCAAGGCAAATTCTACAATTAAAATGGCATTTTTTGCTAACAAACCAATCAACATAATCAAGGCAATTTGAAAATAGATATTGTTTTCTAATCCAGATAAATTAGTGGTAATATAGGCTCCAAACACTCCTAATGGAATAGATAAAATAACGGACAAAGGAATAATATAGCTCTCAAACTGTGCGCTTAACAAGAAATACACAAACACAATACTCAAAATAAATATAAATGTGGTTTGATTTCCAGAGTTTACTTCTTCGCGTGTTAAACCAGAATAGGCAACCGTATAGTTATTAGGAAGTTTGTTCGCTTCTTGTTCTATTACTTTAATTGCATCTCCGGTACTAAATCCTTCGTTTACAGCCCCACTTAATGTGGTAGAGTTGTATAGGTTAAAACGCGTTACCGATTGTGGTCCGTATACTCTTTTTAACTTTACAAACTGGGTTATAGGAGTCATACTTCCTTTGTTGGTCCTTACCATAATTTTATCTAAGGAATTTATATCCGAACGATCTTCTGGCAATGCCTGAATATACACACGGTACTGTTTTCCAAAGCGAGCAAAGTCAGATGCGTACAAACCACCAATATAACTTTGCAGTGTTCCAAAAATACTATTAATCGGGACTCCTTTTTCTTTGGCTAAAGGAACGTTAACCTCCATTTCGTATTGCGGATAATTGGTGTTAAAAGCTGATTGTGCGTATTGTATTTCAGGATGTTGCATCAAAGCCCTTACAAATTCTTGATTGGTTTTGTCTAGTTCCTTAATATCTCCTCCAAACTTGTCTAAAAGGTTTACTTCAAAACCAGCAGAGTTCCCAAAACCACGAATGCTTGGTGGCGAGAAAAAGATAATTTTTGCTTCAGGAATGCTAGCAGCAATTCCAAACAGTTTTTTGATGATTGCTGTGGTCGATAAGGAAGGATCTTCACGTTGACTCCAATCTGTTAGTTTTATAAATCCAATTCCGTAATTACTACCGTTACCACTTAACAAACTACGACCTCTTACAAACGAAACACCTTCTACTCCTGGAATTTCTTTTACTTTTTTATACAACTCTTCTGTCACCAAATGGGTTCTATCTAATGAAGCTCCTGCGGGTAATTCTATGTTAGAGAAAATAATTCCTCTATCCTCATTAGGAACAAATCCTGTAGGAGTGGTTTGTGCAGTGTACACGGTTCCAACCACTGTGATAATCAGTAATAAAATTGCAATCCATTTTTTTTTGTATAAAAACTGTAATGATTGTCCATATTTTTGGATTGTAGCATTGAATCCTTTGTTGAACAAAGCATAAAAGCGCTGTAAAAAGTTTTTATTTTTAAGTTCTTCATCATTATGTGGTTTTAAAAATAAAGCACATAAAGCAGGACTCAAAGTCAATGCGTTTACAGCAGAAATTAAGATAGAAATAATCAGAGTTACCCCAAATTGTTCATAAAACACACCTGTAGGTCCTTGTATAAAAGTAACAGGAATAAACACAGCAGCCATTACTAAAGTAATAGATATAATGGCTCCAGAAATTTCATGCATTGCATCGATGGAAGCTTTTTTGGCATTTTTTTCTCCCTGATCTAGTTTAGAGTGTACAGCTTCTACCACCACAATAGCATCATCTACTACAATACCAATTGCCAATACCAACGCAAACAAGGTTAGTAGGTTGATGGAGTATCCAAATACATTTAAGAAAAAGAACGTACCAATAATAGATACAGGAACTGCAATGGCAGGAATTAAGGTCGATCTTAAATCTTGTAAAAAGATAAATACAACTAAGAATACTAATAAGAAAGCTTCAATCAAGGTGTCAACTACTTTGTCTATAGAGGCACCTAAGAACAAACTGGTGTCGTAGGGAATAAAAAAATCCAAACCTTTGGGTAAGTCTTTTTTTAGCGTGTCTAATGTTTCTTTAATTTCTTCAATAATTTTTTGTGCGTTGGAACCTTTGGTTTGGTATATACCTATAAAAACAGCTTGATTTCCCAAACTCATAGCACCTGATGTATAAGACTGAGCATCTAATTCAACAGATGCTACATCGCTTAAACGAAGAAAGTTTCCATCACCCAAAGCTTTAATAATGATGTTGTCATATTGCTCTTTTTCTTTAAAACGACCTTTGTATTTTACTACATAAGAAAAAGTTTCACCATTGTTTTCTCCTAAAGATCCTGCTGCTGCTTCTAAGTTTTGTTCTTTTAGGGCAGCTGTGATGTCTGCTGGAATTAAGTTGTATGCAGCCAATTTTTCAGGCTTTAACCAAATTCTCATAGCGTAATCTTGTTGAGAAAATACATTTACATCTCCCACACCGTTGATACGTTGTAAAGCAGGAATTACATTAATTTTTAAATAGTTTTGTATAAATGTAGCATCGTACTCATCATTTTCAGAATACAAAGAAGTAAACATTAGGGCACTAGTCTGTTGTTTTTGTGTAATAACCCCAGTTTGGGTAACCTCTTGAGGTAGTAGCGGATTGGCTCTAGCCACACGGTTTTGAACGTTTACAGCAGCAATATCTGCATCTACAGTCTGATCAAAATATACGGTAATGTCTGCAGTTCCGTTGTTAGAAGCAGTAGAGGTAATATAGGTCATTCCCTCAACACCGTTGATTTGTTCTTCTATAGGAATGATAACACTTTCTAATACTGTTTCGGCATTGGCACCTTGATAACTTGCAGTTACTTTTACAGTTGGTGGAGCAATATCTGGATATTCTTCCACAGGCAAATTACTAATACTTATAAAACCAAGCATTAGTATAATGATAGAGATTACTGTAGAAAGTACAGGTCTCTCAATAAACTTTTTTAACATGTTGATAGGGGATTGTCAATTATTTGAATAAAACAGTAATAGGGTCTAAACTTTTTTCCAAAGCTACTTTGGTTGGATTAATTTTCATTCCGTCTCTAAGTTTAGCAACACCATTAGTAACAATAATTTCACCTTCCTGTACTCCCGATGCTACTATGTATGCATTGTGTACATTGGCTTTTGTTTTGATTACTGTAGAAGATACTTCATTGTTTTTTCCTAGTTTATATGCAATAACTTTTCCTTGCTGTTCGTAAGTAGCTGCTTGTGGTACTACCAAAACATTATGGTGATGGGTTGGAATTTTAATTTTTCCGCTATTCCCATTGGTTAAAATTTGGTTTGGATTTTCAAAAACGGCTCTAAAACTAACAGTTCCAGTGTTTTTGTCTATTTGACCAGAGGCAGTTTCAATTTTTCCTTTTTTAGCATATATCTGCCCATTGGCCATAATTAATTCTACAGGAGGAAAGTTGTTGATTTTTTCTTCTAGATTTTTTCCTTCGGTATTTTGAATAAAGTCAATATAGTCAGACTCGTTTAAAGTAAAAAAAGCATATACTTTTTCTGTATTGCTTATGGTAGTAAGTGGTGTTGCATCGTTAGGGCTTACCAAAGATCCTTCTCTAAAATTAATTGCTCCAACGTAGCCATTTACTTGACTTTTTACAGTTGCATAGTTAATATTGGCAGAAATACTGCTGAAATTTGCTTGTTTCTGAGCCAAATTAGCTTTGGCTGTTTCAAGCTGTACAGGGCTAATAATTCCTTTTTTTACTAAGGGTTTTAATTTGTCTACTTCTACTTGTGCTACTTGTACAGCTGCTTTGGCTGCTTGTGCATCTTGAGAAAGCGTTTGGGTTTCTAACTGAAACAAAGTTTGACCTTTGTGTACGCGTTGTCCTTCATCAACCCATACTTTTTGTACATAACCAGACACTTTGGCACGTACATCACTATTTACAATACCTTCTATAGAGGTAGGATAATTTTTGTATTCCGTTATGTTTTGTGGGGTTAGTGTGGCAACCTCTAAGTTAGGGGCAGGTGCTGTATTTTGTTTTGCTGTTTCGGCCTGTGTATTACAACTTACAAATGTTACCGTAGTAATCATAAGGGATGCTGCTAAATAGACTCTTTTCATGGTTGTTATTTTTTGTTGTTTATTTTACTTTTTAATTGGTTTACAGATAGGATAGTCTGATCTAAAAACTGGATGTAATCGTTGTGAAAGTCTAAATCAAACTTTTCTTCTTCTATGATTTCTTTAAGATTATTAAAGTCTTCTTTAAAGGCTTTTACTTCTATATGAAGATCTCTTTGTGTAGTCCACATAGAAATCATCTGATTTATATTTTGAATAATACTATCAGGGTTTAGTATAAAGTATTTTTTACGATCTCCTGTTTTGGTAAAGTAGATGATTTTTTCACGGCTTTGTAAGTAGGTCAAATGGGTAGAAATGGTGCTTTTACTGGCACATAAATTTTCTACCAATTCATCAAAAGAAGTTCCTTTTTTACCGTTTAGAATAATGTAAGCTACGATTCTTGCCGCTACAGGGGCTAGTTTGTCTTTCTGTTCAAAATGAACACCAAGTTTTTCGATAAGCTTGCACCTTTTTTGATTTTTAGATGTATTCATGAATTGTTTTAGTTCTTAATTCATGGTTAGTTCGGCAAAAACCGAACCAAACTTATCTAAAAAAAGGAAAATCTATCAGATTTTCCTTTTTTATTATTCTACTACAAAAGTTTCTGTTGCATGTAACGGAGTACCAGTGTCAGATATACCTTGAATTTCAATTAAGTAATCGCTTTTAATATCACTAGTAAAAAATGAAATTTGGGCTTTTCCAGTACCATCGGTCCTGACAATAGGTTCCCAATGGAGTGTGGTTCTTAAGTCAGGTTTGTTCATTTCTTCAAAACCATTGATATGGTTTGGTTTGTAAAATTCTTTGGCTCTATAAAATCCTTTGGCGTAGAAATCAATAATTCCAGGTTTTCTTTTTACGCTTCTATTACCAACGTTTCCAGTATTAGAGTACAAAGCAATAACTCCATTTCCGGCATTCATAAATGTTGCTGCATCAGCTCCTTCCAGTAAGTCAATAAAAGAAATTTCATCACCGTTAATAGCACTTAAAAAGCTTCCATCTACTTCTAGTCCATCTAACATAACTTTGGCAGGTCCGTTGTTTCTTTTTAAATAAACAGTATCCGAAAAGACAGTAACACCGTTCATTTGTCTTAACAGGTCTAGTGCAGTGTAAGTTCCAGGTTCAATAACATCTGTTAAAACGTCTAAACGGTCGGCACTACTCATGGGTTCTCCATAGTCTGTTAGGCTATTCATTTCTTCTCTTCTTTTTTCAGCTTGAGTTTTTCTTCTAGCAATCAACGTAATTTCATTCAAACGTTCAATTTCCTGATCGTATTTAAATTTTTCTTCTTTTATATATTGAGTTACTTTGACAAAATTTTCTAGTTTTCTTTGTTTGCTTTCATCAGAAAGACTGTTTTTGTTAAAGTAAATTTTACCCGATTTGATGTCTTTTGTTTTTTCTTTATCTACTAGAATAACCACATTTCTGTTTTTCCTTTTGGTAGATTTAAAATCGTACAACCTAGATTCTATTAAAATAGGTATTGAATCAAAAAAGATATAGGGCCCAAATTTAAACTTTCCTAAAGAATCTGATTGTTGAATAGGTTCTTGCACTATAGGATCAAAAAAAGTCAACCGCGTAGCAGAAGAGTGTTCTGTATAAGGTTTTTTTAAGTGCTTGGTAACTCCAGAAATGTACAATCCTTTTTCAGGGGTATATGTTACACTGTCTTTTTCTTTTAGCAATTCTTGCCATGTAAATCGTCTCCATCCTTGTGTCATCATTACCAAATCTAATAGGTAACGTCTTTTTACATCATTCTGTTTTTCAAAAAAATAACCAGGATTTTTGATGGCTCCTTTTAGATCGGAATTTAACAACAACCAAGACTGAATGTTACCCGTTCTGCTGTTGTAAGGAAAAGCTTTTAAGTCTCTTACCGCTAGGGATATATTAGCAGCAGTTGCATTTCCTTGATGGTCTTTTACGTCAATCTCCAAAGTTACTTTTTTTCTATTTCTAAATTTGTTGCCAGATTTTTGAATATCTACCTGAACATCGTTCATAGGATTGTCTACATACACCAAACGTTCAGCTACGGGTCTTCCTTTTGCATCAAACAAGGTAAAGTTTACCACACCATCAGTTAACGAAGTGGTTGGTATTTTTTTTAAATAATTTAAATCAGAAGTTTCCTCGTAATGTTTGTACAAGAGCCTTCCTTTTTCATGAGCCACTAAAAAAGTTCCTTTTAGTCCTTGTTCTACAGTTGTGTTAATGTTGGCAAGAAGATAATTTCCGTAATTGGTTACATTCAATACATATCCTTTTTCTATAGCTTTAGGCAGTGGATAGCGTTCTTCTTTTCCGTTTAAAGTAAAACTTGCGTAGTAAGTTTTGTTAGCTTCGGGGATAAACAAAAAGCTTCCCAAGCCCATTTTTAACGTTTTAAAAGTTAAAATTTCATTCCCATCCTGATCTTTAATCGTAGCCTCTAAGTCAATTTCATTTTCACCATCGCTAATTTCAAAAGCAACTTTGTTCTGACTGTTGGCTACAAGATAGCCTCCTTCAGGATAGAAACGCAATCTAGGTTTGGTTTCTACTACTTTTTTTAAATTTGGGCTTACCGTTGTTGTAGTATTTGCTTTCTTTTTATTTTTTTTTGATTTTTTAGAAGAAGACAAACTATCATTTACCTCTAACTCATACACGGGAATTTCTTTTTGAAAAAAGAAGTCACTACTTTGATTTCTCATGTAACGAGTGTAAGCTCGTAAAGTGTAAGTACCAGGCTTCCAGTTTTTATCAATTTTAAAATCTCCTGCTACACTAGTATGCGAAACGTACAATTTTTTACGAATTAAAATACTATCTCTATTATTTAGCAATTCTACATTTACAATTCTACTTTTTTCACTTTTTTGATGTGAAATACCATTTACCAAATATGCTGTAAACCACAAATTTTCATCTGTTGCATAATAAGGTTTATCTGTATGGATAAAGATTTTTTCAGGATAATTGTCTGTGTAAGTTGTTAGATGTTGTTCTATTTTTTTTATAAAATCAGCAGTAGGGAAGAGTCCAAAAGAAACAAGCAACGCTGCAAGAAGGCTCAGGGGAATTAACTTTTTCATATAGATAGTGTTTGGAAATAAAAACAAGTTATTTGACCCTAAAAATAGTTAAAGGTTTAAATTCTTTTCAAAAAAAAGAGAAAACTTTACGTTTTCTCTTTTTGGTATAGAGTGGGTGTTTCTTATAAGTGAATTACCTCATCATAAGCAGCAGCTACAGCTTCCATTACCGCTTCTGACATGGTTGGATGTGGGTGAACTGTTTTTAAAACTTCGTGCCCTGTAGTTTCTAATTTACGTCCAAGTACGGCTTCGGCAATCATATCGGTTACACCTGCACCAATCATGTGACAACCTAACCATTCACCGTATTTAGCATCAAAAATAACTTTTACAAAACCTTCTTTGTTTCCAGCAGCTGATGCTTTACCTGAAGCAGAGAATGGAAATTTTCCTATTTTTAATTCATATCCAGCTTCTTTAGCAGCTTTTTCTGTCAATCCAACAGAAGCTATTTCCGGAGATGCATAGGTACAACCAGGAATGTTTCCGTAATCTATAGGTTCTGTATGTAATCCTGCAATTTTTTCTACACAAGTAATTCCTTCGGCAGATGCTACGTGAGCCAGTGCTTGACCAGGAACTACATCACCAATAGCGTAGTAGCCAGGAATGTTAGTTTGATAAAAATCGTTTACAATAATTTTATCTCTGTCTACAACAATTCCTACATCTTCCAATCCTATATTTTCAATATTTGACTTGATTCCAACTGCAGATAATAAAATATCAGCTTCTAGTTTTTCTTCACCTTTCGCTGTTTTTACAGTTGCAACAACACCGTTACCAGAAGTATCTACTGCTTCAACAGATGCGTTGGTCATTACTTTAATACCAGATTTTTTTAAGGCATTTCCAAAGGCTTTAGACACGTCTTCGTCTTCTACAGGAACTACATTTGGCATATATTCTACAATAATAACTTCTGTACCTATTGAATTGTAAAAGTGTGCAAACTCAACCCCAATAGCTCCAGAACCTACCACAATCATTTTTTTAGGTTGTTCTGGTAATGTCATGGCTTGTCTGTAACCAATTACTTTTTTACCATCTTGTGGTAAGTTTGGCAATTCTCTAGACCTAGCTCCAGTAGCAATTACAATGTGGTCTGCATCGTATTCTGTTACGTTTCCATCAGCATCGGTAACGTCTACTTTTTTACCAGGCTTTATTTTTCCTGTTCCGTTAATGACGTCAATTTTATTTTTTTTCATCAAAAATTGAACACCTTTACTCATTCCTTCTGCTACCCCACGAGAACGTTTGATAATTGCATCAAAATCTTTATCAATAGCTTCGGCTTTTAAACCATAATCATCAACGTGTTTTAAGTAATCGTAAACCTGAGCACTTTTTAACAAAGCTTTGGTTGGGATACATCCCCAGTTTAAACAAATACCTCCTAAAGATTCTTTTTCTACCACAGCTGTTTTGAACCCTAATTGAGAAGCTCTAATTGCTGTTACATATCCTCCAGGACCACTTCCAATAACAATAACGTCGTATTTCATGTGTTTATTTTTAAAATCTATTGATTGTAATTTTTAATGTAAGCAAATGTAAGCATTACAAATTAGTTTACATAGCTAATTAAAAAGGAAATTTAGAGTGCAAAAGCCAAGCTTTTTGAATCTTTGCAGATGTAATTAGGTGTGTTAAAATTGAGTAGAAATTCAATACCCTATGTTTTGTTTTAAAAAAATAAGTAATTTTACCAATTCGTATTGATATATTAATGATAAGGTAATTAAAAACCTATGGGGGTTTGTTATGAATCTATGAAATTTGCCTGTTGAATAATGGTTGTTTGAATGACTAATTCTAAAAAGGAGACTTCACATTTAATCCAAGAGCTAGAGAAAGGCAATGAAAAAGCTTATTTGTCTTTGATAGAGGAATACTATCAAAAAATGTTTGTCTATGCACTGAGTTTAGCAAAGGAACAGGCTTTGGCCGAAGATTTGGTTCAAAATATTTTTATGAAGCTTTGGGAACAGAGAACAAGGTTGGTAATTAAAGATTCACTTCAAAGTTTTTTGTACAAATCGGTGTATAATGACTTTGTAAATCACTACAAAAAAAAGCAAACTTCTGTAAAATTAGATCAACTATACTTACAAACACTAAATCAATTTACAGAAGATGAAAGGAGTACAGAAACAGAAGATCGACTTTTGTGGATGAAAAAAGCGATAGATACATTGCCAAACAAATGCAAACAGGTGTTTTTGTTAAGCAAACAGGAGGGGTTAACCAATGCCGAAATAGCTGCTTATTTAAAAATATCTATCAAATCTGTAGAAGCACATATTACCAATGCATATAGTATTTTAAGAGAAAAAACAGCAGATGCTATTCAAAGTCTATCTTAATTTAGGGCATAAAAAAAACCGTCCGAAGACGGTTTCCTTGCCATGATTCCACAACAAATCACGGCTCCCTAAAACAAAAGTTATTTATCGGTTACGTTGTTTTTTAAACGTACGGATAATTCTGTGATATTGTTGATGAGTTTGTTTTTCCCATTCGTATTTTTAATCAATTGAAAGCTGTCGTATAAACTTCCTTTGGCGGTGTAAGCATTGTAATGTATTGTATCATTTGCCACAGTTAGAATTTGAAATAACTGAGTGTTTTCTCCTCGTTTCACCATCCAATCTTGATCTTGTGATTGATACATTTTAGGTCCACTAACAGAAACCGTATACACAGCTCCTGCATCTTGTACTACTGTTTTTCCTGCAGCTTTGTTATTGGCAAAACCTCTAGCATATGTATGATCGTGACCTTGTAGTACCAAATCTACTCCGTATTTGTCTATCAAAGGTTTAAAGGCTTCTCTAAGTGCTTCGTTATCTCTTCCTTTTGCGGTAGAAAAAATAGGGTAGTGCATGGTAATGGCTGTCCATTTTTGTTTGTTGACACGCAACACTGAATCCAACCACTTTGTTTGTGCTTGTCTTGAGTAAATGTTGTTTTGAAAACTTTGGGCATCTATAGAAATCAACTTTAAATTTTGATAGTCTATTGCGTAACAAGTTTCCATAAGCTCTTCCAAAGGACCGTGTTCGGGCAAGGTAAATTGTGGTCTCCACAAGGCAGATAATTTACTGCGATTGGTTCTTTTGTCGTACTCATGGTTTCCAGGTGTCATTATGCTAGGTACCGTAGCATGAATAAAACTACCTGCGTAAAACCATTCTCCCCACTCTCTATCCGATTCACTATGATTGATAAGGTCTCCTGCATGCAACATAAAGTCTACCTCAGGCATCATTTTGTACGATTTACGTACAATTCTAGACCACATAGATTTAACATCATTCTGAGCATCACCAAAGTAGATAAAACTAAAAGGGGTATTTTTATCTACAGGGGGAGTTTGTACTTGAAACCATTCACTCCATGTAGCTGCTTTAGATTTACCAAACCCGACACGATATACATATGTTTTTCCTGGTTGTAAGTTGTTTACAATGGCTGAGTGATATGCAGCCTTTACTCTAGGTTCTTTATCTCTTGTATTTTCTACTTCTATAAAAGTTGTTTTTGCTTGTATGTTTGTTATACGGCCTTCGCTAAAAAAATCAGGACCGTGAGTTTCTTCTGCATACTGAACATAAGCCGTGTCTACCTGTTGGTTAGTTCTCCAGTTAATAGCAAAACTATGAGCAGGATCTTCGGTTAGGTTGATGATGATTCTATCGGGTACCTGTGAAGGGAAAATCAATTTGTGTGCAGGAACTTCAGAATGAGTATCATAATGACTATGGCCATGATGTTTACGATGTTCATGTTCATGGTGCTCATCGAATGTGTTAGTATTTCCACATCCTACAAGTATTGCCGTTGCTAGTACGGTGTAAATTGATTTTTTCATTCGGTGTTTTATTCTATATTATTTTTTAAACAAACAGGGGGTTTATGGTATTTACCCCTGTTTGATAGATTTTTTGTTTATTGTAACAACCACATTTTAGACCACTGGTCGTTGGTTGTAGGATCCAAATTCTGAATAGCTTTTAGCATATTTGTTTCATTATATGGGTCGTTGTATGGAAAACGCAAAGGGGTTTGTTGTCCTTTGGTTCCAGAAATTATATGTGTATTTAAATCAGGATATCCCGTTCTTCTCCAATCAAACCAAGATTCGTAGGTTAGCCATAAAGCAATCCATTTTTGTTCTAGGACAGGAGCCAGTTTGTCAACGGCATTGTTATATCTATTTACAGCATTGTTCAAATAACTGGCTTGGTTATAGCTAACCAAACGATTTGTAGTTACATCGTACACAGCTTCTGTATCTCCGTCCTGAATTTGATATTGTGCCATAGACAGTTCAATTCCTTTTTGATAAAAGGTGACAGCGTTTTGACTAATATAGCCTCTGATACTTGCTTCTGCCAATAAAAATTGAACTTCTGAAGCGTTCATTATGGTAGCATTTACCAAAGGATGATTATTTTCTGCGTACATAGCTGCTAAATAAGATGTGTGTGGATTGGCAGCTGCATTTAAATAAATAGCAGGGGCTAGTTGTGCAACGTCATCTTTAATTTCACTTAGTGTACCTCCTAAATTAAAATCATTAGGAGCACTTAATGCAATAGGCAACCCTACAAATAAATTAGTGTTGATGTCGTTTTCTAAATTGTCATCAGTATTTATAGCTGTAACATCTAAATCAATAACTCTTTGCAAACGACCATTTGAAAGTATGATTTCGTTTGTAGTTCCTTCTTGTAGTTGAACATCTACCGGTTGTACCCACTTGGTTAAACGAGGGTCGCTAAGGTCGGTAAGCAGGTTTACCAAAGTAGCCGATGGTTTTCTTCTGTAAAATTCAGAACGGTTGCTGTAGTGTAAAGCTCCACCAGGCCAACTATTGTTACTGTCGGTACCTATGTAAGCCACCAAAGCGTTGTCGCTGTTATTAGTTAATATTGGGTTTTCTGTGCTGTTGTTTACTATAGCAGCAATTTGATTGGAAACATTTAAATCGGCCTCATTTTTTTCTGACAATCGCATATAAAAACGCAAGCGTAAAGAGTTGGCTAATTTTCTCCATTGTTGTCCATCACCTTTATAAACCACATCTGCATCTATAGCTTCGGTAATTACAGGAGTGTTTTTTAGGAGTTCATTTGCTTGTTCTAAATCGTTTAAAATACCTATAAAGATGTCTTTCTGAGCATCATATTCAGGCTTAAAGTAAGTATCTCCTCCTTTTTCGGCTTGCAATGCATTGCTGTAGGGAAGGTCTCCAAAGGCAGAAGTAAGAAACCCAAAGTGATATGCTTTTACAATCAATGCTACCGCTTGATAATAGTTTTTAATTTCGTCCGATTTTTCGTTGTTTGCTCTTTCGTAAATGTACTGAGCATCTTTTAACGGCTGATAATACTCATTGAACCCTTTGGGTGCCCATTGATAATTATTTTCTTCGTAGCTGGTAAAGTCTCTTTGTAAATATTGAGTAGCTGCAGACAATTCTCCCCATTCGTAAGAAATTTGAGAATTGCTAATAGCTGTTTGAGTCAAAACACCAGTAAGTACAAATTTGATGTCTACCTCGGTGTCGGGCAAGGTATTGGGACTGATATTGATATCATCCAAAGATTCGCTACACGAGCTAGCAAACAATGTTACCAACAAGGCTAGCAGATAGATATGTTTATATATAGTTGTAATTTTCATTTTGATTTCTTTTTTAAAAGCTAACATTTAATCTAAATCCCATAGGAATGGTCCAAGGGGCTAAATTCCATTTTTCAAATCCTTGATTTCCGTCGTTATAAGCCAACTCAGGATCTATACCAATACCTGCTGCTGTCCACAGCATTATGTTTTTGGCATACACAGACAAGGACACATTGTTTGCAGAAATATAGTTAGCAATCTCTTTAGAGAATTTATAGGTTAGGGTAATATCTCTCATTTTTACAAAAGAGGCATCGTATAGAAAGGCATAGCCAGTTCTCCAAAAACTACCGCTAGATTCTACCACTCGGTAAGAATCAAAGTAACGTGTTCCTGGTCCTCCAAAGTTTTCTGTGTACGTTCCGTCTCCGTTATCTATAACACCAGGAAAAAAGGCTCCATTGTAGTTTCCGTTGTACTCAAAACCACCTAAAGCTTGGCTTCTACCTCCTATCCAAACATCGTTGTCTCGGTATGCAGGGTTGTTTTTAATAGCCTCTGCCAAAGCATCAGCATCTCCTCCGAAAGAATTTGCGTTTAACACTCCTGAAAAAGTGCTAGAGCTAATTCCGTTATGCCAATTTTCTATTTTACCAGAACGAGCCATACGTTTCATAGATTCAGAGAAAAAATCGCCTCCTTGTCTCCAATCAAAACTAGCAGAAAGAGTTAGGTTTTTATAACTCACAGAAGTAGTCAACCCAACAGCAAAATCGTTGTTAAAATTCCCTACTTTTATTTGGTTTTCTTTGGTTCTATCAACAATCCATCGACCATTAGCATCTAATAAATTCCATCCTTTGTAGGGACCTTCTTCTACCTTTTTGATGTATGGCGAATACAGATCTCCAATAGTTCCTCCTACACGTGTAAAAGCTCCCATGTCAGTTCCTCCACCAAAATCTACACGGTCTATTCCTTCTGCCAAGGCCACCAATTTATTACGTTGTCTGGTAAAGTTTAGGTTTAAATTCCATTCAAAGTCTTTAAATTTTACAGGGATGGCATTTAAGCCCAATTCAATACCAGAATTCTCTACATTACCTGCGTTAATGGTTGTACTAGTGTATCCTGTTAAAGGAGATACAGCTACATTAAGAATTTGGTTTTTATTTTGTGTTTTGTAATAAGTAGCATCCAACCCTAATCTTCCGTGAAAAAAGCTAATATCAGTTCCGAACTCGTACGAAGTAGCAATTTCGGGCTTTAATTTGGTATTGGGCATACTGCTTGGCAAAGAGTACGTAAAATCGTCTCCCCAATAACCTTGAGACAATGTAGGGTTGATTAAGTACGGAGAAGTATCTTTACCTACTTGTGCCCAACTAGATCTTAGTTTTAATAGAGAAATCCATTGAGGCAAATTGAACATTTCGGATACCAAAATACTAGAAGAAACAGAAGGGTAAAAGTAAGAACGGTTTTCTTTTGGTAAGGTACTAGACCAATCGTTTCTTGCAGTAAAATCAATAAAAGCAATATTTTTATAACTTAATGAAAGCAAACCATATATACTGTAAATTGCTTTTTTAAAGGTACCACTTGTATATTGTAAACCACCTCTAGCTACATTGGCCAAAGTATACAATCCTGGTAAAACTAAATTGTCTCCACCAGCATTAATTATTGTGTTGTTTTGATGCATGATGTTGGCCCCAAAAGAAGGTTCTATACGGAAATCTGCCAGCTTTTTTTGATAAGAAAAAAGTACGTCTAAGTTAGATTCTCTAGCCTCTGAATTGTTAACATAATAGGAGCCAAAAGGTTTGTTGTTTCCAAAACCATCAAAAGACCAAGGTCTGATAATTTCTGTTTTATTGCTAGTAGTGCTAACTGCATAACGAGCCATTGCATTGAATTCAGGAGTAATTTCCCAATCTAGTTTGATGTTTCCAAAGGCACGGACTTTGTTAAAAGTATTACGTCTTTCGTTGGCAGAAAACCAAGGGTTGTTATAACCTTCGGTAACTTTATTTTGTTTTGCATTGTTTACTTCCCAGTAATTTCCTTTTAAATCATTGATGTTGATATGAGGTGCAATGTTATAAATATCAAAATATTGATCGTCATTACCAATAGATTCTACAGGATAATTGTCAGATTTTGGATTGGAAATATTGATGTTAGTTCCAATTTTTACTCGATCCGTAATCTTATAAGTCGTTGCTAAATTAATCCCTAATTTTTTTAACTCCGTTCCAGGAGTAAATCCTGATCCATCTAAGTGAGAAATAGACAAACGAAAATCTCCTTTGTCATAAGCTCCTGCTACACTAACATCATTAATAGTGGTAACTCCAGTTTTAAAATAATCTTGTAAACTGTTGTCGTAAAATTTTAGAGGAATGGCTTGTCCGTTACTGTTGTATTGCATGGCTAGCGTTCCTTCTTCAGCTCCGTACCAATGCTGCCAAGTAGCTTCATCAAACTGACCTTTTTGTCCGTTGGTAAATCTATTTTGCAAATCTATATACTTGTATGGAGTATTAAATGTTGTGGTTGTGTTAAAACTTACACCAATTCCCTTTTGGGCTTTAGTTCCCGATTTGGTGGTAATTAAAATCACTCCGTTTCCTGCTCTAGATCCATATAAAGCAGCTGCACTTGCTCCTTTTAATACCGATATATCTTCTATATCCATAGCACTAATATCTCCTAACACTTGTGTGTCTCCAATAGGGGAGCCATCTATAACAACCAAAGGTTCGTCGTTACCAGTTAAAGAATTTCTACCTCTAATGTATACGTAGGTGTCGTTGCTTAAATCATTTCCACCACGACGGATGTCTAATCCAGAAATTTTCCCAGACAATCCTCCCAACACGTTTTCCTGAGGCACTAAATTTACTTTCTCACTACCTAGCTCACCTACGGCATATCCCAAAGCTCTTTTTTCTCTTTTCATTCCTAGTGCGGTAACAACTACTTCGTCCATTTTTTCTATAGAAGGCTCCAAAACAATTGTTAAAGGATTCTGACCCATAACTTGGACTTCTTTAGTGTGCATTCCCGAGTAGGAACATACAAGTATTGTTGTTGTATTAGGAACCATAATACTAAACGTTCCGTTCATAGAACTCATCACTCCTTTTGTAGTTCCTTTTAACATTATAGTAACTCCAGGCAAAGCCAATCCTTCATTATCTTTTACAATTCCTCTTACTTCAAAATCTTTTTTGGGAGACTTGTTTTTCGTGTCCGTTTCTTTTTTTTTCTTCAAAATAATATGTGGATCCGAAATTTCATAAATGGTTTGTGTATTTTTAAAAAGCAAGTTTAGCGTAGGTTTTATTGCTTGATTTCTAACTTGAATGCTTACTTTTTTCTCTAAATCAATATCTTTAAGATTGTAAAGAAATCGATAAGCGGTTTGGTATTCAATTTCATTCAGTACTTTTTCTACCGTTACTTCTTTAAGGTTAAGTGTAATTCTTTTTTTAGAACCAAAAGATTCTTGCGCTTTTAGGTAGCCAAAACTGACCAAAAAGCATAGGACGGTAAATTTAATTTGTAAAGAGTATGTAAATAAACTCTTAATTTGTGTTAATTTTTTCATAATTTTGTAAAACGTTAATAAGATGAGTGTTTTTTTCGCTCATTTTTTTCTTAAGTGGAGGATGTTCCAGCATCTTCCATTTTTTTTGCTCTCTTTATTCTTTATCTCATAGGCAACGGTCTTTTTAGTGAATAATGATGTGATGTTTCTCAGGGGTGTCATACGTAAAACTAAAACTCAATTGAAAAGTTTTAAGTATTGTGTGAATGTCTTCATCAGAATCAAAATTTGCGTTAAAATATTGCTGATTTAATAATGAGTTATTGGTTTCTATTTTAATGTTGTAATTACGTTCCAAACGTTTAATGATATTGTGAAAAGGAATGTTTCTAAAAATAAGCTGCCCATTTCTCCAACTAGTATAAATACGTGTGTCTACAGGTTTGGTGGTATACGTTTTTTGTTGTTGATCAAAAACCCCTCTAGTACCGGGCTTAATTAAAGTAGCTGTTGTTAGATTGAACTCCTTTTGATGGTACAACCCAACAGAACCTTCTACCAAAACAGTAGCAATTTTGTTTTCTTCTGGATAAGCAGACACGTTAAATTCTGTTCCTAAAACACGTACATTAAGTTGGTTAGCATTTACAATAAAAGGCTTTTGTTTGTTCGTTTCAACATCAAAATATGCTTCTCCTATTAATTTTACACTACGATGTGTTGTCTTTTTAAAGTGCGATGGGTATTCAATCACTGAGCCAGAGTTTAAGAATATATGAGTGCCATCAGCAAGAACCAGTTCCATGCGTTTGCCATAAGGCACTAGTAATTTGCACCAAACAGCAGGAGTATTTGCTCTGTTTTTAGCAACAATAATTTTGTCATTTTTTTGTACACAAACCACATGTCCTTCTTTGGTTACTATGGTTTTGTTTTTTCCTTCTTCAATAATTTCTACTTTGTCATTGTCTATTTCTAAAACAATATTTTCTGCAGTAAAATCATAAGATTTGTTTTCTGTACCAGTTATTAAAAAATATCCAATTCCCAAAAACAATAGGAGCAAAGCAGCGTATTTTACTATTCTTAGGTAAATAAGTTTTGATTTTTTGGATGGATTTGTAGTTAAAGACTTCTTCTGCTGTGCTATAAAATCAGCTTTATTTTTTAAGACATTGTTTTCTATTAGTTGATAGTGTAAAGTAATGTATTCTTGAAACAATTCTTGATGCTCAGGAGTTTCAGCCCAACGTTCTAATAGACTAAGTTCCTTAGCGGTGATTTTCCCAGATAAGTATTTTATAATATACTTTTCTATTTCTTCTGATATCATATATTTTCTTTTACATCTATTAAGACAAGGCAAAACAGAAATACCCTAGAAAATTTATGTTAAAAAAATATTACGAACTTTTTTCAGTTCAGGATAAAAAGGTAAGATGTTGATTTTTAGTATTGTATTTCTAGTTGTAAGTATTGTTTTTTTTAGGAAAAAAAACAGGGTCTAGGATTTGGTAACGTTTGGCAATAGCATAAATACCTATATTAATGCATAAGTGTAGCAGTAACAAACACAACAAAGCATATAGAGGAACACCTAAAAATTGAAAAGGCCAATAGTAAGTCC
Organism: Ochrovirga pacifica; assembly: GCF_000220525.1. Lineage (GTDB taxonomy): Bacteria > Bacteroidota > Bacteroidia > Flavobacteriales > Flavobacteriaceae > Ochrovirga > Ochrovirga pacifica. The sequence goes on from NZ_AFPK01000018.1 coordinate 29,893, forward strand.
AAACACCTAAGTTAATGGTGATAATTTCTCCAAAAGCTGGAAAAATAAGAGCGAGTACAAAAGTTATCCAAAATTTTTGTTTTAGACTAGGAGTTTTTAAGGCTGTAAAGAGTTCCTTTTCTAGTTTATAGATATAACTAAAAGCCAGCATCCAAGCAAAAGGAAGCCACAGGGGCAGGTGTGTACTTACATCATGATATGCCCAATAACCATTAAAAGTTCCCCAATATTCTGCCAAGATTCCTAAAATTCCAGTAGCAAACATACCAATAGGAACAATCCAGTATTTATTGTCTTTTGAAAAACCTAAACTGTATAAGGAATGAATCACTTTTAAGAACAAAATCACTGCAACAATTTTGTCGTTAGCATGCAAATAGCCAATAAAAACACCGGCAATACAAATTTTTACAAGTGCTTTTAAGAGTGCTATGACTATGGTTTTGTTCAACGAGTTTGAATTAAAAATTACATTCTTTCAGGAACTTGAATTCCTAAAAGGCGAAAAGCAGATTGTATTGTGTCTGCTACTTGTTTAGACAATTGTGTTCTAAAAACCTTTACATCTTTGGCTTCGCACGCTAAAATTGGTGAGCTTTGGTAAAAGGAATTGTATTCTTTTACCAAATCATAAGTATAATTTGCAATTAAAGCAGGACTATGATTTTTGGCAGCCAACTGAACGGTTTCTGGATACAGTTGTAATTGTTTGATAACTGACAGTTCTTTATTACTTAAATGTACATCTTGTGGACTAGAAAAATCAAAATCAGCTTTTCTTAGTATAGACTGAATTCTAGCATAGGTGTATTGAATAAAAGGCCCTGTGTTTCCGTTAAAATCAATAGATTCTTTAGGGTCAAAAAGAATACGTTTTTTTGGGTCTACTTTTAGGATGTAGTATTTTAACGCTCCCATACCAATAATTTTGTACAATTCTTCTTTTTGTGCATTGGAATAGCCTTCTAATTTCCCTAACTCTTGAGAAATTTCTCTGGCTGTGTTTACCATTTCTTGCATCAAATCATCAGCATCTACCACAGTACCTTCTCTAGACTTCATCTTTCCCGAAGGCAAATCTACCATCCCGTAAGAAAGATGATACATGTTGGTAGCCCAATTGTATCCTAATTTTTTAAGGATTAGAAATAAGACTTTAAAATGATAATCTTGCTCATTTCCCACGGTGTAAGTCAACGCGTTGATATTAAACTCCTGGAAACGTTGAATGGCAGTACCTATATCTTGTGTTATGTAAACAGATGTTCCATCTCCTCTTAAGACTAATTTTTCATCCAAACCTTCATCCGAAAGGTCTATCCAAACAGAGCCGTCTTCTTTCTGGTAAAAAACACCTTTCTCTAAACCTTCTTTTACAATGTCTTTACCCAATAAGTAAGTGTCACTTTCGTAATAGTTTTTATCAAAATCTACTCCAAGAGCTTTGTAGGTGCTGTTAAAACCTTCATAAACCCATTGGTTCATTGTTTTCCATAATTCTACAACAGCAGTATCACCAGCTTCCCATTTACGCAACATCTCTTGGGCTTCAAGTAAAATAGGAGCTTGTTTTTTTGCTTCATCTTCTGTACTTCCTTTGGCAACTAAATCGTTAATTTCTTTTTTGTATGCCTTGTCAAAAGCAACGTAGTAGTTTCCTACCAATTTGTCTCCTTTAAGTCCTGTAGATTCAGGTGTTGCTCCGTTTCCAAACTTTTGCCAAGCCAACATACTTTTACAAATATGAATTCCACGATCGTTAATAATCTGAGTTTTGTATACTTTTTTACCTGCACCTGCAATAATTTCTGCTACTGAGTAGCCTAACAAGTTATTACGCACATGACCCAAATGTAAAGGTTTATTGGTGTTTGGAGAAGAGTATTCTACCATTACCGCTTGGTCTTCTTTTGTAGGAAGTACTAAACCATAATTTTCGGTTGTATACATTTTGTAAAAGCTATTCACAAAAAAGCTAGGGTTGATAGAGAGGTTTAAAAAACCTTTAACCACATTAAAATCTGTAACCAAGTCTATTTGCTCTTTTAGGTAGTTCCCTATTTCAGTTCCTATTTGTACTGGATTTCCTTTTACAAATTTTAAAAAAGCAAAGACAACAATCGTAATATCTCCCTCAAACTCTTTTCGGGTTGCTTGGAATTCTACTTTAGGAATTTCTGTCTGATAGACATCAATAAAAGCTTTTTTTACGGCTACTTCTAACTGATTTTGTATGCTCATGTGACTCGGTTAATTTAAGCCGCAAAAGTAAACAAATTAACAAAAAGAAAGAGAACAAGGTTTATACTTTGTAAAATAAACCTGCGAAAAAGCAGGTTGTTGTTTAAAGAATAGGTGAGGAAAGTCAATAATAGCCATGTAAAACTACGTAAAAACGCAGTTTAGGTTGATTTTCGTCAATAATAACACGATTGTATTGTGAAATTTAATGTTGAAACTCAGAAATGTTATAATTTTAGCTTCATATACGTAAATCACATTCACCCATGCCTCATAACCACGCATTTACTCAAAATTTTATCAAAATACTAGACAAAGTGTTTAGTGGAGTAATGCTGCTTTCTATCGACGGAAAAATTTTGGACTTTAACAAAGCCTGTTTGTACATTTTAGACAAAGAGTCTACAGATATCAAAGGAAAGAATTTTAAAGAACTTGTGCCTAAAGAATTACAGTTTAGTTATGACTTATACATAATGAATTGTGAGAGAGCTTTAAAAATGAATGTGCGTAATAAGTTTGAGTTCCCTGTACAGACTAAAGAAGGTGAAATAACGGTTGAGATAGAATGTAACAAAAGGTTTGTTTCTGAAGAAGATCAGAGAACTTATATGTTGATGACCTTAAACGACATAACCAAACAGAAAAAAATACAAGAGGAGTTAGAAACACAAAAAAAGTCTAAACAAGAAGTGTTAGACGAGTTAAAAATGCAACAAGAGTTAACAGAAATGAAAACCAGGTTTGTTACGGTTGCTTCTCACGAATTTAGAACTCCCATGGCTAGAGTATTGTCTTCAATTGAATTAATTGAGCGTTATTTAAAATTCGACCCAAGGCTTTGGGATAATTTTCAGCACAAAGACAAAGTACAAACTCACTTTTCAAAAATAAAATCTTCTATCAATTCCCTAACCGCTACGTTAAACCAATTTCTATCAATAGGAGAGTGGGAAGAAGGAAAAACAGAATATAGAGAAGAAGATTTTGATTTAGAAAGAACTATACTAAATTGTATAAAAGAAGTTACTCCTAATTTAAAAGAAGGACAACATATACTTTTTGATTTTAAATCGGACCTAAAAAACGTGTGTTTGGATCAGAATGTAATGCGACATATTTTAAACAACTTGTTGTCTAACGCCATTAAATATTCTCCACAAAACAAAAATATACACGTAATCTCGTTTGTTAATGACGAAGAAATCTTTATTTCTATTAGAGACGAAGGGTATGGTATTCCTAAGGAAGATCAAGAAAATTTGTTCCGAAGGTTTTTTAGAGCTAAAAACGCAACAGACTTTACAGGAATAGGTTTAGGCCTAAACATTGTGAAAAAATACGTTCATTTAATGGATGGAAAAATTAGTTTTGAGAGCTACGAAAATAAAGGAACTATTTTTGATATTACTTTTCCTAGAAGAAAAGCAATGTTATTAGGAAAAAATAACGACAATTTAAAAGAACTTACTTAAATTAGTCATCCTACAAATCTTGCGTATTTCTTACGTTGTTTTAATGATAAAAATTATATGAAGAAAATACTTCTTATTGAAGACGATATGATCGTCCGAGAAAATGTGTATGAGTTAATTTCTCTTGTTGGTTATGATGTTGAAGTTGCCGAAAACGGAATGGTAGGTGTAGCCAAAGCAAAATCTTTTAAGCCCGATTTAATTATTTGTGATGTAATGATGCCCGAACTAGATGGTTACGGAGTGTTGTATGTACTTTCTCAAAATCCAGAAACAGCCACAATTCCCTTTATCTTCTTAACAGCAAAATCAGAAAAAGATGATTTTAGAAAAGGAATGGAACTTGGTGCAGATGATTACTTGTTTAAACCCTTTGAAAGTACTGAACTTATTAATGCTATAGAAGGAAGGTTAAAAAAGAATGAACTGCTAAAAAAACACTTTAGTCCTAGCGGAGAAGGTTTGGAATCTTTTTTACAAGAAGCCAAAAAAATGGTAACACTAAACGATATTAAAGAAAAATCGGATTTGTACAGATATTCTTCTAAAGAATACGTTTATAAAGAAGGAGAGTGGGCTAATTTTGTATACTTTATACAAAGAGGTAGGGTAAAAACTTATAAATATAACAACGAAGGAAAAGAATATATTACTTCTGTGTTTAACGAAGGCCAATTTTTTGGATTTCAACCTATTTTAGAAGACAGGCCTTATGATGAGATTGCAGAAGTCTTAGAAGACACCCAATTAATAAAAATTACCAAAGAAGATTTTTTAACATTAATATACGAAAACAGGGAGGTTGCTCAGCAATTTATGAAAATGATTTCGATGTCTTTAAGTTCTAAAGAAGAAGACTTAATGCTAATGGCCTATAGTTCCGTAAGAAAACGTGTCTCTAAAAAATTACAAGAACTGTTACAAGACAAAGATGAAATTACATTGTTAAGAACAGATTTGGCAAAATTAACGGGAACTACTAAAGAGAGTTTAACAAGAACACTAACGGAGTTTAAAAATAGTGACATCATTAAAACAGAAGGAAAGAAGATTATCTTAATAGATCGCCAAAAATTACAAAAAATGGATATGATTTGGTGATTTAAATCAACAAATATAGATACTGACATAATGTCTTGACTGAAATCAATTTTGTATCATGTTTAAATCAATTAGATCAACTTATAAAAGTTTGATATTTGAGATATAAAAATGAGCAAAGATGATATTAAAGAAAAACATTACCCCCGCAGAGTTTGACAAATTGATTCAAGCAGAAAGTATTAATTGTGCATCTATTTACTACCCAATTTGCCCAAATTATCCTTTCAACCAAAGTGAAGAAGAAGCAGCAAAACATTTTCAATCGATTATTGAATTGTTGCAACTAGAAATGCAATCACAAGGATTGTGCTCTAGTACTATCTTAAACATCATCAGTTTGCTTACGCCCCTAACCCAAGCTTCTTTTTTTAAGGAGCAACATGAATGGATTGGAAAAACCTTAGTTGTTTTTTCCGATGAAATCCACGTGAACTGCTATCTAGTCGACAAAAAACTAGAACCTTATGCACACATCACAAACAATTACTATGTATTGCCTCTTTTTGAATTGTTAAACACACCTAAAAAAGTAAGAACTAGAAAAAGAGTTGCTACAAGTGCACTTACTATTGATAGTTTAGACAAAATTATCCCTCTAGCTTTTGAAAAAAAGATAGAAACACTATGCCTATCCCTAAAAAACAGTGTTTACGGAGTGTACGACGAGATTAACAAAACTGTATTGATAGACAATTATATTAGCTATCATAATATGTCTTTGTTTAATCTAGCAGCCATAGCAACCTATCTTAATGGTGGTAAAGTTTCTATTATTGAGGAGGATGCTATGATCCATGCAGAGTTAAGGTAAAGAAATAATTATTTTTAATTATTTCTTTACCTAAATTCCACGAGCCTTGGCTGACAATGCTGATTCGTCTAATATTTTGATAGATTTACCTTCTAAATCTATTAAGTTATCTTTTTTAAATGAAGATAAAATACGTATAGCAGATTCTGTGGCTGTACCCACAGCACTGGCTATTTCTCTACGACTTAGTTGTATGTTAATAGTATTGTCGTTAGCCACCCCGTAGGTTTCTTTTAAGAAAAGAATCAAGTCTGCCATGCGTTGGTGTACGTTGTTGGTAGATATGTTGGTAATGGTGTTGTTGGCTTCTTTTAAATCGCTACAAACGGTTTTAAACATTGCGTTAGAAAATTTTGGATTTTCATCTAAAGGTTTCTGAATCAACTCTTGTGGAATAAAACAAGCAGCTACATCATTTAAAGCTGTAGTAGTAATGGTACTGGGTTCTTTTGTGATGGCAGAATGATAACCAATTAAATCTCCTTTTTTTGAAAACTTTACGATTTGTTCTTTACCGTTTTCGTTTAACTGAGACAATTTACAGACTCCATCTTTAATACAGTACACACCGTTGGCAAATTTTCCTTCAGAAAAAATAACTTCTCCTTTTTTAAAAAGATGTACATCTTTAGAGTCAGAAATTTTAGTTAACTCTTCTTTTGTTAAAGCTTTTAGGTTATTGAATTGTTTTATCAAGCATTGTTCACATCTATTTTGCACAATATAGGGGATTTTATAAACGATTATTTCAAATATACAAAACTAAAAACACTCGTTTGCCTAGTTTATGATAATAATCATTGCTAGCTTTTTGTTTTATGTAGAATTTTACTACCTATAAAAACAACAACGATTGGCAACATGTTACCACTGCGGAGATTCCGCCAAAACTATAGATAAAATAGACTATGATGGTAAACTGTTTTGTTGTAACGGCTGCAAAACGGTATATCAAATTTTAAGTGATAATGATTTAACGGATTATTATACTTTAGAAAAAAATCCAGGAAGTACACCTTTGAGCACAACCGAAGACTACTATTTTCTGTCAAATCCTAAAGTAGTTCAAAAAATAGTAGATTTTCAAGAAGAACATCTTGAAGTAGTAACTTTGTACATCCCTAAAATTCATTGTAGCTCGTGTGTTTGGGTTTTAGAAAATTTACAAAAAATACACCCTTCTATAATAAACTCTAGAGTACATTTTTCAAAGAAAACGGTACAAATAACCTACCAAACAGAAGTAACTTTATTAGAGGTGGTAAACTTGTTAGCTACTATTGGCTATGAGCCTTACATTAGTTTAGAAAACGAAACTAAATCAGAAAAAAAAGACAATATGGCCTTGTACAAACTGGCTGTTGCAGGTTTTGCTTTTGGGAACACTATGTTTTTGTCTTTTCCTGATTATTTTGGAGGAACAGATGTCTGGTTACAAAAATACCAACCTTTGTTTACCTTGTTAATGCTAGTATTTTCAATTCCCGTGGTGGTTTACGCAGGTAATGAATACTTGATTTCAGCCTATAAAGGACTAAAAAAGGGAATATTAAATATAGATGTTCCAATTAGTATAGGAATTTTGGTGCTTTTTGGTCGAAGCACTTACGAGTATTTATCGGCTACAGGACAAGGGTATTTTGATAGTTTAGCAGGATTGATTTTCTTTTTATTGCTAGGAAAATATTTTCAAAAAAAAACATATCATTTTTTATCCTTCGAAAGAGATTTTAAATCTTATTTTCCTATTGCGGTAACCGTTTTGGTAAAGGATACTAAAGTGGTGGTTCCCGTAAATGAAATCCAAAAAGATGATTTGCTATTTATCAGAAATAAAGAAATTGTACCTACAGACGGAATTGTTATTAAAGGAACTCCTTTGTTGGATTATAGTTTTGTTACAGGAGAATCTAGATTGATAGAAAAAAAGTCTGGAGATAAAATTTATGCAGGAGGTAGACATCAAGGAGAGGCTATTACTATAAGAGTTACCAAAACAGTAGATCAAAGTTATTTAACTAAATTGTGGAGTCAAAACACGTATGCTGATGCATCCAAACTTACCCAAATTACCGATGTAATTAGTAACTATTTTACCATTGGTTTGTTAACTGTTACCTTGCTATCGGCTTTGTGTTGGTGGTGGGTAGATTCCAATCAAATCATCAACGTTGTTTCTTCTATTTTAATTGTAGCGTGTCCTTGTGCTCTTGCTTTGTCTGCTCCGTTTGCTTTGGGAAATGTGCTGCGTATTTTAGGAAAAAAAGGATTTTATATCAAAGACAGCCATGTAGTTGAACATTTGGCAAAAATAAAAACCATTTTTTTTGATAAAACAGGAACTTTAACTGCTCGCAATCAACAAGAGTTAAGTTATGTGGGGACTGTGTTAACGGATTACGAACTGTCTTTGATTAAATCATTAACTCAAAACAGCAACCATCCTTTAAGTAGGGTTTTATCCGATACTATTAACGGGGAACTTCTAAAGTTAGATTCTTTTCAAGAGCTTGAGGGAAGGGGGTTGCAAGCAGAAAAGGAAGGGGTAAAAATAAAAATTGGATCTGCAAGATTTGTTTTGGGAACTGACGAAGCAACACAAAAAGAAAGTAGAGTGTATGTTTGTATAGGCCGTTCTAAAACAGGGTATTTTAAATTTGGAAGTACTTACAGGAAAAGTATTTTTAAAACCTTAAAAAGCCTACAAAAAAAATATAAGATTCACATTTTGTCAGGAGATAGCAATGCCGATCAATCTTATTTAGAAAAACAGTTGGCCACCGATACTCAGTATTATTTCAATCAATCACCTCACAACAAATTGGCTTGTATAAAAAAAGCTCAGCAGCAAAATGAAAATGTAATGATGGTAGGAGATGGACTAAACGATGCTGGGGCTTTAATGCAAGCTCAGGTAGGAATAGCAGTAGCAGAAAATGTGAATGTGTTTTCACCTGCTAGCGATGCCATTATTGATGCTAGCCAACTGGTTTTATTGCCTAAGTTTATGAAGTTTTGTGAGCAAAGCATTCATGTTGTTCGCATTAGTTTTGTATTGTCTATACTTTACAATATCATAGGCTTGTACTTTGCCATCACAGGAAAATTAACTCCATTAATTGCAGCTATTCTAATGCCGTTGAGCTCAATTACCATTGTTACTTTTGTTACATTGGCTACAAATATTTGGGCAAAAAAACTATTCAAATCATAAGGCACACTTTACCCAAAAGAACGTTATTTTATTTTTAGGTAACGTTCTTTTTCTTTGGAGTCTAATAGGGTTTTAATTTCATCATATCTTTTGCCGTTTATGAATGTATGATCATCAATCATTAACTGTATGTTCTTAGCAGATTTAAAACTTTTAATGGCTTCTTTTTTTGATTGAATAACATTATCCCCCGTTATTTTTAAATACCCTTGTCCATATCCAATAGAGATGGCTGCATCTGCCATACCCGAAGTAATTTGGTTATTGATGAGCGTAACATTCCCAGAACCCGAAGCGTATTTTTCTTCCTCTGTCAATTTTCTTCCCGTTCCATGTCCAATCTTATCGGTAGCATACAATAAGATAGCTACATCGGCCATACATTCAATTTTGTTATTTTTAACCAATACATTTTTGGTTCTGTCTTCAAAGTGCAAAGCTTGGGCATACGAACCTGTTCCTCCTTTAAAGTTTGAATTTTCAATGCATACATTTTGTGTGTTGGCCAAAGCAATATTAAAACGACTAGCAAATCCAAAAGAACAGTTTTTAATATGGATGTTTTTATGCTTAACAATGTTTGCGTGAGGATTATCTAAACTGATTTGATGGTCTCCTTTGATGAACTGACAAGTATCAATCACAAAATTTTCTAGAACGGGACAATCCATGGTTTGTAAGCTGAATTTAGTATTGTTAAACGTACAATTTTTGATAAGTACATTTTTGTACTTTCCTTTAAAATTGATACCTGTGTATTTTCCGTTTTTAAAATAGCAATTTTCAATAGTAATTTTTTTTGAAGTGTGTGGCTCGTTTTGAAAATACAATTGTTGCATCCCTTGTTCAAACTGTAAGTTTTTAATGTTTATGTGCTGACTACTTACCTTAAATAAAAAGTTTTTTTGATGAGTTCTAGTAATTTTAAACAACGAATCTCCTTGTATTTTCCCTACAATACTGATCTTGTTCTTTTTAATGTGAATAGGATTTTCGTCGTTATGCAATACAATATCCATATCAACAATAACTACATCTCCTTTCTGAGCTTTTTCATAAGCACTAACAAATTTTTGGCGATCAGTTGATCCTTTTTGTTTAGAAACTAAAATTTCTTTGGCTAATAAAGGAAGTGCAATAAAAAAGCAAATAGTGGTGCTAATAAAAGTCTTTAAAAATAGTTTCATAAGTAGGTGTTTTAACACTTGCAATAACTCATTTTTTGATTTGTCTTTGGGACAATCTTGTTTTTTTAAGAAATACGAATGTGTTTTCTACGCGATTTTTTTATCAGGGGACAAATAAATAGTAATTTTAAGGAACATTTTAAAAAAATCTTAAATACATGAGAACCCTAAAATTTAAAAATAACGATCAAATGCCCGCCTTTGGTTTGGGAACTTGGAAATCGGGTGAAGGAGAAGTGTACAATGCTGTTAAAATTGCCATAAAAGAAGGGTATCGCCATATTGATTGTGCGGCTGCCTATGGGAACGAAACAGAAGTTGGAAAAGCAATTAAGGAAGTGATTGAGGAAGGAATCGTTACTAGAGATGAGTTGTGGATAACTTCTAAACTTTGGTGTAATATGCATGCTAAAGAAGATGTGTTCATCGCTCTAAAACAGTCGTTAAGTGATTTGCAGTTAGAATACTTGGATTTGTATCTTATCCATTGGCCTATCGCTCAAAAAAAAGAAATTCCTTTTGTTAGTGATGCTTCACATTTTATTCCTCTAGAAGAATTGCCTAATGAAACCACTTGGCAAGCCTTGGAAGAAGCCGTAGCTATGGGATTAACCAAACATATTGGTGTGTCTAATTTTGGTCCTAAAGCGCTACAACAGTTGCTAGACAACTGCACCATCAAACCCGAAATGAATCAAGTGGAATGCCATCCGTATTTTCAACAATCAGAATTGATTTCTTTTTGCCATAAAAACAATATACACATTACGGCATATGCACCTTTGGGTTCTGGGGATAGGGCTGATAAATTTAAAAAAGTAGACGAGCCTATTTTATTAAAAGATTCAGTAATAAAAGAAATTGCAGCTGCAAAAAACGCTAGTATAGGTCAAGTACTTATTAGTTGGGCTTTGCACAGAGAAACTGCTGTAATTCCTAAATCTGTAAACCCTAGCAGAATTGCAGAAAACTTTAAAGCTCAGAAGGTAGTATTGTCAGACGAAGAAATGAAAACAATTGAAGGTTTAGACAAAAATTATCGTTTCTTAACTGGTGAACATTGGGTGTATGAAGGAAGTCCATATACTTTAGAAAGCATTTGGGCATAGTCAGAATTTTTTTACATCAAAATACAATCGATTGATATTTGGAGTAACAAGAGCAAAAGTCCTAGTCACAAACTTGTCTAGGGCTTTTTATTTTTCTTCAAATAGGTGCTTTAACAAGGTTTTAATACCCATAACAAATAGGATAATAGCAGTAATAGCCAGTACAATTCCAATTATCAAAACAAAGACAATGTCTCCTTTTTGTAAAGCCTTATAGCCTATGTTAATGACTATGGGACTTAATATCAATAAAAAAAGAGTTCCTACCATTAAGTTGATTCCTTTGCTTAAATGTTTACTTTGTCTCATAATTCAAAAAGGTCAATACGTTTCTTACACTTCCGTGCTGTAAAAGTAATTTTTTTGCTTGGTTGTAGGGCAATTGAGCTTCTTTTACCAACATCTTGGTTCCCCTATCTATTAATTTTTCATTAGACAGTTGCATGTCTACCATTTTATTTCCTTTTACTTTTCCTAGTAAAATCATTGTACTTGTACTGATCATATTCAATACCATTTTTTGAGCTGTACCTGCTTTCATTCTAGAACTGCCTGTTATAAATTCAGGACCCACCGTAACCACCACTGGATAGTCTGCAGTTTGATGTAATGGACTTTGTGCATTCATGGTGATACAACCTGTAGCAATTTGGTGTTGTTTGCATTTTTCCAAAGCTGCAATAACGTAGGGAGTTGTACCCGAGGCTGCAATTCCAATAACCACATCGTTGTTTTGAATGTGATAGGCTTGTAAATCTTTCCAGCCTTGTAGAGTGTTGTCTTCAGCATTTTCAACTGCTTTTCTTATGGCCGTATCTCCACCAGCAATCAGGCCAATCACCAAATCGTGATGAACTCCAAAGGTAGGAGGACACTCTGAAGCATCTAAAATTCCCAAACGGCCGCTGGTACCTGCACCCATATAAAACAGACGACCGCCTTGTTTTAGTTTGCTAGCAATAATGTTAACTAAAGCTTCTATCTGGGGCAATGCTTTTTGTACTGCCAAGGCAACTTTTTGGTCTTCTTGATTGATATTTTGTAACAACTCCATTGCTGACTGTTGTTCCAAATTGTTGTAAAGAGAGTCTTGTTCTGTTGTTTTTATAAAATCCATGTTATTCAATATTCAGCTGTCGGGTTTGTTGATTTCCATTTTCATCTACTACTGTAATAGTATGTTTTCCTAAGGTAGGCACAAAAGCAAGTTCATGAAAATGTTGCGTTGTTTTTACAAACTTATCATCTACATACCAAAATAGTTTTTCGTTAGGTCTTTGATGAGCTACTTGAATCACCAAAGGTTGTTTTTTACCATCAAAATCTTTGGCTAAGATAAAACTTGTACTTTTAGTGGGAGATAAAAAATCCATTACACCAACCGTATTATTCAAACAGTTGGCTTGTACAGGAGGCAAACTTTTGTAGTTGGGATGACTTTTTTGATAATACCATGCCTGATTGGCTGGCAAAACAAAAAAAGTTTTGGTCTGTAAATTGTTGTTTTCTACACAATTTTTAAAAACTCGGTACTGTGCTTGGTCATCTAAAAATATTTGTTGATGATAGGGGCAAGGTAAAGTATGATTGGTAACTAAGGGAACCAGTTGTTGGGTGGTTGGGCAGTAAGGATTGGGTCTGTGTCCGCTAATTTCACAAACTTTTATTTCTTGTAAATCGTCTACCGGTGCTGTCAACCAGTTTTTGTTGGGTAGTTGCTCAAAAACATCGAACATTACAGGTGCTGCATGATGTACTCCTGTCATGTCAGCAATACCTTCTCCGTCTGCATTCCCTACCCATACACCTACTGCATATTGCTTGTTTACACCCAAGCTCCATGCATCTTTATTTCCAAAACTTGTACCTGTTTTCCAAGCAATTTTTTGTGCCGATGCGTAGTGTTTCCACTCTAGATCTTCATCAGGTCTTACAACCTCGGTCATGGCTTCAAAACCTTTGTAAATGCTTCCTGCATCAAAAACAGGGGGATCAAAAGTAGTTGTACCCAAATTTAAAGAGGTGTTTTTAAAAAAACTAGGAGATTGAAATTCACGAGTAAAATAAGTACTTTGATTTGCCGAAAAATGGTTCACGGTACTGGCTAAATTGGCATACGTACTTGTTAAGTCCCAAAGAGAGCTTTCTGCACCCCCTAAAATTAAAGGCAAACCATAACAATCAACAGATTTGTCTATACCATTAAGTTGTAATCTATTAAGGTCATGATGAAATTTTTGCAACCCAAATGCCTGAAGCATACGAACAGCGGGTACGTTTAAGGATTGTGCTATGGCCTTGTTTGCAGGAACAGCTCCTGCAAAATTACGGTTATAATTTTCAGGACGATACTCCCGAATTTGTGTTGGAACATCAGCAACTAACATTTTGGGCAACAGTTCTCCTTCGTGCATCATGGCCATGTATAAAATAGGTTTTAAGGTGCTCCCCGTACTACGATGTGCTTGTATTACGTCTACGTATTTTTGATTTTCATTGGATGTTGGACTGTTTCCTACATAAGCCAAAACCTTTTTTTGAGATAGGTCTAAAACCAACACGCCCAAATTGTGTATGTTGTTCTGTTGGTATTGTTGATGATAGTTTTTAACGATTTCTAAAACTTTGTGTTGAAGCACAGCATCGATAGAAGTTACCAAGCGTTTTCCTTTGTATTGTTGATGTAACAAGGATACTAAATGCTGATTTTCTAAAGGGAGTGGAACTGGTTTTTGAGGCAGTGATTCATGTAAAGACAATTGATAAGTTAGAGAATCAATTTTTTGTTGTTGATAGAGTTTTTGTAGTAAAAAATCGCGTTTTTTTTTCAAACGATTTTTGTTTTTACCAGGAAAAATTAAACTCGGAGCGTTGGGCAGTACAGCCAAAGTTGCACTTTCTGCCCAAGAGAGTTGGTGTGGACTGACACCAAAATATCGCCATGCAGCCATTTCTAATCCTACAACATTTCCACCAAAAGGTGCATGCTGTGCATAGGTTTGTAGTATTTCATCTTTACTGAATCTTAGTTCTAATCGAGTAGCAAGGATAAGTTCTATAAATTTTTCCCAATAGGTACGTTGTTTTTTTCTACTCAAACGAATGACTTGTTGGGTAATGGTGCTTGCTCCTCGTACTGTTTTTTGTTGTTGAATATTGGTTTGTACTGCTTTGGCAATAGCTATGGGGTTGAACCCTGGATGTTGGTAAAAATAAGCATCTTCAAATTGCAACAAACACGTTTTGAATTTGTGCGGAATGCTATCGGCTGCAGGAAACCGCCACTGTTCGTCATCGGCGATTGTGGCTCCAAGCAAACGTTGGTTTTTTGAAAAAAGCACGGTAGAATAGCTCACATCAAACAGTTGGGTGGGTAAACAGCAGGCATACCAAAAACACAAAATCAGTAAGACTAAGCTTATGATTTTGTGTTTTTTAAAATAAGAAAGTATACCTAGTTTTTTCAATACGCAAATGCCTTTTAAGGTTGCACCACCTGTACCCATTTTCCTGCTGTATGGCTAGCAAAATCTTCATCATACATGGCTTCAGCATGTACTCCTGGCAAATAATAATTTCCCAAATAAGTAGTGTTGAGTTTTACTTTGAATTTGATGGATTTGTTTGCTTTCAAATCAAAATAGTAATGAATGGCATTGTCTTGAATGTCTGTGTAATCTGCTTGATTATTTTGTTGATTTTCTTCAATAGCATAACGTGTGTTTACAATTTCCCAACCTGATGGAATTTGATAGGTAAGTGCAATGTCTTTCACTTCTCTATTGTAAGTGTTTTTTACTTCAACTTGGGCAATAAAACTAGTTCCTTGTGGCAATTGATCTATAGCAACTGTTTTCCCTGTTCCGTCAGTATATCGAACTAAAGTGGTTAAGTTTTTAGAAAAAGTCTCTTCTTCGTTCAAATCAGGAATGCCTTCTTGTACCAATTTTACATACAACGTTTGTTTTGACTGGTTTTCAATACGCAAAGGATTTTTTCCTTTCTGAATAGCTAATTTTTTCTGATAAAAAGAGGCTTTGCTTTCAATTTGAAATGTATTGTCATTTATTTCTACCTCTGCATTTAATCCACTTCCTTTTATTTGCTGGTAGTATTGCGATAATGCCAACAAGCATTTGGCAGTGGTTTGTGTATTGATGTATTGTTTTTTGTTCAACTCTTTGCTAATATCTTGCAATAGTGGAATTGCTTTTGAAGAAGCTCCCAGAGCTTGATAAGTTTGCAATGCAATGGATTTATTGATCAAAGTAGTTCCATGATTTATTTGGTATACTTGTGTATAATCAATCGTATTTGCTTGATGCAACAAAGCATTAGCAGCCTGTTTTTGACCGATGAGGGCATAAGCCAAAGCCAATCGCAATTTGGCAATATTAGACAGGTCTTTTGTTTCTCTTAAACGGTT
>NZ_AFPK01000017.1 GCF_000220525.1 Ochrovirga pacifica
CATAACAGATAGTTCTGGGTTTTGAGCCAAAGCCAAGGTATACAAACGGTACGCTTGTTCCAAATCTGGGTGTTCTTTGCTTTTTACCCACGTTCTAGCCATTTCTTTTTGATACGAAATCCAATTATTTTTATTGTGTGGAGCGATTAAATACCCTTGTTTTTCTGCTTCTAACATAAAATGTCCGGCATAGTTGCTCACCCAAGGATTTGCTTTAACACTTCCGGGCCAATAGGTAAAACCACCGGACAGTAATTGGTAGTTTTTTAGTTTTTCTACCGCTTTGCTAATGTTGTTATTGCAATTTTGTTTTTCGTAAGCATCTAGCTCAAACAATTGTCCCATATACAGTTGTGGAAAGGCTTTTGAAACTGTTTGTTCTAAACATCCGTGCGGATAACGGATTAAATATTTCAATCGATTTGTAAAGTTAATTTGCGGAAAAGAAGAAACTTCAATTGTTCCTGTATTGCTATCATCCACACCAAAACCGTTTAACTCTATTTTTTTGCTTTCTTTTCCGTCTAAAATCAGTTCCATAGTTTTACTAATTTTTTTATTCGGATTGTAAGCATTCATTTCTATTGTATACTTAGCTTTGTGTCCTTTTGTATTGGTTGCGGTGATATTAATTTTACCAATTCCTGATTGATTTGCTTTTAAGTCAAAATAAGCCAAATCGTCTCCTGGAGCATCAAAAGAAACGGTCTGACTTTTATTACCCTCTACAGTAAATAGTTTATTGGTTTGTAGTTGCACTTTTATTTTTTGTGATCCAGAAAGGGAATTGAAAACAGTAACAGGAACTCTTATACGCTCACCTTTGCTCACTTTTCTTGGTGCACTAGCCAACAACATAATAGGTTTTTTAACGGCCAAACTGGCATCTGTTTTTCCGTAAGCTTCTTCTTCTGGTTGATGTGCTACTACCATCACTTTTACCGAACCGATATATAACGGAATTTTTAAACGATGTATGTTGCTGTTTCCTGCCTCTAAGGAAAAAGGTCCTTTAAAAATTACCACAGGTTTAAAACGATTGGCTTTCTGAGTTTTGGCTGCGGCCAATCCTACATCTCCACCAATGCTAAATACCTGGTTTAGTGTACCTCCAAAAGCTCCAATCACATCATCGTACATATCCCAAGTTTTTACGCCCAATGCTTCTTTTGCGTTAAAATAGTCCCAAGGGTTGGGAGTTTTAAAACGAGTTAAGTCCAACAAACCTTCATCAACAATAGCTAAGGTATAGGAAAATGGTTTTTTATTTTTTTCAGATACTTTTACAACAAACTCTTTTTCAGGAGCTACTTCTTTTGGCAAATCTAACACAGGGTTTAGATGTGTGTTTGCATCTTCTACCACAATTGGTTTTACTCCATACATTCTAATAGGCAAATCATTAGCAGTGTTGTGATGAGGTTGTAAACTAGATATGGAAATATACACAGTAGGAGTCATACTTTTGTCTACCTTAAATTGAAAATCGGTGCTTCCTTTTTGGGTAGGTACGACAAAGTGTTTGATAACTTTTTGACTGTTTTCTATAGTAATCAAAGCGTGTCCGTTAGCAGCAGATGGAAAGTTAAGCTGTACTTGTTCTCCTACTTGATAGGTTTCTTTGTTTGTAGTAAATACCAACATAGCTGCTTCTTTCTGATTGCCTTTTTTGGCTTTACCAGCCCATCCAGGCCAATCTATAAAAACTGTTTCACCTGTGCTATGTCCCGAAACTCTGTCGGTAACTTTTACAAAATAACGTCCCCATTCAGGATACTTTAACTCGTAGTTAAAACTTGCAGTTCCCTTAGTATTGGTTGCAATATTTTGATGAAATACAGGGGTGGTGTAAGTAGCCGATTGAAATTGAGAATAATTGTTGTTATTGTTCCACCACCAACTATTTTCCATTTTGTAAATTTTTACTTCCAAACTTCTGTTTGGTACTGGGGTTCCTTGTTCTGTTACACTCACCACATTAAACGTATGTTTTTTGTCTGTTAAAAGCATGTTCCTTGCTTTATCTCCAACAGGTCTTTTTAAACCAACGTACGTGTTAAAAGGAGAAAATGTTTTGGGATAAACATCGGTACTAAAATCACCACTTTTTTCATAAACCTTGGTCGTTAAAAAGGCTTTTAACATTCCTGGAGCATGGTTGTTAACTTTTGGATTGAACGCAAATTTGGTTTTGCCTTCAGCGTTTAGTGTTCCTTTGTAAACGTTGATTTCTTCACTTTCAAAACGTTTGCTAGGGTCATCAAAAACGTAATTGGGATAACGATCAAAGGTTGTGGTACTTTGTCTTAACAGCAAGTCGGTTTCTACTTTTAGGTTTTTAGCAATAGCTCCATGCAACCACTTAGCACTAAGGTTTATTTGACTATTATGGGTAGTTAATACCTTTTCTGATGTTTGGATGTTGATTTTTAATCGGTTTGGTTTTATGGTTTCTACTTTTAAATTTTTGCTAAAATTTGCACCTCCAATTACTACCTTGGCAGTCCATGTTCCTGTAGGATCTGTGTCTTGTGTAGGTACTTTAAAACAGTAAAGGTTGTTTAGATTGTGTGTGCTTACTTGTCTGAATTTTAAAGTACCTCTGGAATCTTTTACTTCTAAGGTTACAGGATGATTTTTGGGCAATTTGTTTTTTAAATCATTCAACATAAATGAGGTGAAAATAGTATCTCCTGGTCTCCAAACTCCTCTTTCTGTATAAAGAAATCCTTTTAAACCTTTTAGAGGTTCTACTCCTTGTGTATTAAAATTACTCATAGAAAGCACGTTTCCATCGTTGACTTTTAAATACGTGGTTTGCCCGTCTTTTTTGGCAGTAATGACATAGGGAATTTCTTTAAGTTGTAATGAGCGTATTCCATTTTCATCTGTTTGTGTGCTGGCTATTTTTTGTTGCTGATAATTGTAAAAATCCAATTGTACTTGGGCTAGGGGAGTCGCATCAATCAAGTTTTGTGTACTAATAAAAAAGGAATTGTCTTTTCCTTTTTTTGCCATGATTCCAATATTACTTGCTAAGATATTTTTGCTTACTACCTTATTGCGATAATAGGAATTGGTACACGGATTGTCTCGATCTCTCCAATTGTATTCACCGCTATAATTGTATTCGCTGTAATAATTATTTTCGCCATCCCATGCGCTTGTTTCTATTTCATCATCGTAGTTTTCTTCAGCAATAGGATCAGAAATAGATGCAGTTGTACTGGCACATTGATAAGTTGAAAATTCCTTTCGGATGTTGATTTTAACTTTATAAATTGCTCCTTGTTCTACATTAACCACCTGATCCAGAGCAATTCCATAGGTTTGCCACACCGAATAGACATTGTTGGTAGGATGCAAAGGCATAATTTTTTTGACCATAGGCCTAGCCACCATTTTTAGGTCTCGTTTTCCTTCTAAATTGTTTTGTTGCAAAAATTGCAATACGTTAGATTCGTATATTCTGTAAATAGTAACTTCAACAGCTTTTAGGTTGATGGCTTCAAACTGAATGTTTAATCCTTTAGAGTTTGGTAAAATGGTTCCCGATTTAGAAAACTTTACTTCAGGTTTAGGCTCGTCAAAAGAAAGTAAACGACTTATTTGTTCGTTAAACTTGTATCCGTAGCTATTTTTAATACCTCGGTATATTGAAACTTTGTAATCTCCTTTTAGTGTTTTGGATTTGGGATATACTTTTACCACATTTCCATCAATACTATAACTTAGGTTGTTTACATTGGCAATGCTAATCAATCCTTTGAGATTTTGATTTTTAGCTACAGGATCTGAAAAGTTGATAGATACATATTGACTAGCTCCGTTAACCACTTTTACATCAACAACTTTAAAATTATTTTTTCCTGGGATTTGCAGTTCTCGTATTTGCTGGTGTTCTATCTTTAAAGCTTTTCCGTTGTAATGTAATTGAATCTTACTATCGTCCAATTCCCTGTAAATACTATCAATTTTAAATAAAAAAGTTTGGCTTGGAATGTCTATTTCATCAAAAACCACCGATAAAGGTTTGCCGTTTTGTTTTGCAGTAATAAGAGATTTGATGTTGTCTAGCGTAGTTACATCGCTTGTTTTTATAACTCCGTTAATGTATTGCCAGTCTTGGCTATAAGATTGCAAAGCTTTTGTTTTAATGTCAAAAGCTTGTTTTTTAGTAGTAAAAGTAAACTGGTATTTTTTGGTTTTTTGATCTGGAAAAAGTTGATCTAGAGCCATCGTTACCTTGTAGGTTGTATTTCCCTGAAAAGGTTTTTTAGGAACAAATACCAATTGTTTTTGGTTGATAATTTGCAGTGTTCCTTCTGCTTTTGGAGAAAAAGTTAGTACTTTCTGTAATTGACTTTGGTCTACCGTAGTGGCTTTGGCTAAGGTAACTACAATGTTGGCAGCTACGGAATTAACACCGCTAGTGTGATTGTAAACAAACTGACTGTAATTAAATCGGCTATCATTTACAACTTTTACTTGGGTTGATTGTTGACAGGCAACAAAAAAACAAACCAAACTGACAAAGAGCAAAACTCTAGAAAGTACTATCTTTTTCATTTTTATTTATTTGTCACTAAAAATAAATAAAAATAGTTTTTGACTTAAAATTCTGTTACAATTTCTTTGTCCGATTTCTCCTTTACAACATACTCTACATAAGTAAATTCATTCATAGAAAAATACCCATAAGCTCTGTTGTCTTCATTCGTTGTGTTTAAAATATTTCCTCTAATGGTGGCTGGAGCTGTAGAAAATGGACCGTCGGATCCTTGAGCTGTTAGAATGATTTTATTCAAAAAGTCGTTGTAACGTCGGCTAATTCCGTAAGTACTTATTTTTAGCAAATCGCCAGGTTCTAATTCTTCTTCAAAATAACTAAAGCTATAATTGTTATCTCCTGGTTCTTCACTTAACAAACTATCGTCTGCGTTAGAGTATTCTGGTAAAACGCTAATTCTACTAGGAGGCACAATTTTAAACAAATAATAATTGTCTACACCAATTTCATTGTCAATATTATAATCTACTTGAATAATACCCTCTGGGTCTAAATCCTTGTTCAGGGTTTGAGAAATAAAATTAGGACTCTGAATAGAAGTGTAGGTGTCACTTGCGGTATAGACTTGTCCATCGACCTCTATAGTTAATTGATAGGTGGTTCCAACGGTAGGTTTTTTAAAATCGGTAGCAACATACAATTCTTGACTAGCATCGTATGTAAAAGTCCCCATCGACTGGTTGTTGTTATCTGTTATGTTAATGATTGCATCGTTAACCACGGGATAATCTTGACTGTAATACGAGGTAGATTGGGTTAGTTTTATGGTTTGTGTTTTAGATGCTTCATCGTCATCTTTGTTCCAGTCTATACTAGCTTCTACAACCAACCTAGGGGTAGAATTTGTAATGTCATCTAAAACAACTTCTTTGGTGCACGAAATTGTACAAATGGTGATTAGTAGGATTAAATATCTTTTCATTTTTGTTAGAATTTAAAGTTAAAAGCAACAGAAGGAACTATTCCGAAAAAGGTAAAACGTTCGGTAATGTTTCTTGTGGTTCCTGTGTCAGTATTTTCGTCTTGTAAAAAGTCTATAGAGGAAGCATTTTGTCGGTTGTACAAATTGTAAACACTAAATACCCATTCTCCCTTCCAATTTTTAGTTTCGTATTTCTTGGGAACATAAGTAGCAGACACATCCAAACGGTGGTATATAGGCAAACGATTTGCGTTTCGATCTCCATAATCAGGAACATTTAGACCCAAATAGTCGTAACTAGCCACGGCATACGTAATAGGTTGTCCGGATTGTAAAGTAAAACTAGAGTTAAATTTCCATTTTTTAGAAGCTTTGTAATTGGCAATAATACTAAGGTCATGGGTTTTATCGTATCCTGTTGCATACCATTTTCCATTGTTAATTCCTATTTCCTGGGAAGTTCTTCCTTGGGTTTGTTGTTCGGATCTAGAAAGCGTATAACTAATCCAACCGTTAAATTTACCCTGTTCTTTTTTAAACAACAATTCCAATCCGTAAGCACGAGCTTTCCCATTTAAAATCACAGATTCTATGGCTTCTTGAGCTACCAAATCTGCACCATCAATATAATCAATGCGGTTGTCAACAGTTTTTCCAAAGATTTCGGCAGTAAGACTGTATATATTGTTAAAGTCTTGGCTATACCCAAAAGCAATTTGATCTGAAAGTTGTGGTTTGATACGTTCGCCACTTGGTGTCCAAATGTCTAGTGGTGTAGGAGACTGTGTATTGGATAAAATATGAATGTATTGTGCCATTCTTTGGTAACTTGCCTTAAACGAACTTTTGTTATTCAGCGCATAGGCAATAGAAAAACGAGGTTCTAAATTGTTAAAGGCTTTTCTAATGGTTCCTCTGCTTACATCTTTTTGTCCTATTGGCTCGGCAGATTCGTACAATTTGGTTTCTGGGTCGTACAAAACAGGACTTCCTTGGTATAGGTTGATTTCCTTTTCTCCCATGCGTAAAAAGTTAGACCAACGTAATCCATACCTCAAATCAATTTTATCATTCAATCTATGTTCTACATCTATATACAAACCGTTTTCTAGTGCATATTTTTTTGCAATTTGATTGGTTGCAATTCCAGTTCCAGGTTTGTTAGGTTCTATTTTTCCTGGATTAAAGATGTAGTTTATGGTTTGCAAACCGTAATTTATAGCAATGTCATCATTAAAATACTGCTTTAAATCGTATTTAAGATTGTAGTTTTC
Organism: Ochrovirga pacifica; assembly: GCF_000220525.1. Taxonomy (GTDB): domain Bacteria; phylum Bacteroidota; class Bacteroidia; order Flavobacteriales; family Flavobacteriaceae; genus Ochrovirga; species Ochrovirga pacifica. The sequence continues at coordinate 6,767 of NZ_AFPK01000017.1, forward strand.
TAACCCAGAATTCCATTGAAAACCAGCAATGTCAATTTCCAAACCGTAATAATAATCACTGTAAATAAGAGATAAGTTAGAAAATAATTGACTGTTAAAAATATGATTCCAACGTAGGTTGGCTACTGCATTTCCGTATTCGTTAACAAACGTGGTTCCTAAAGCAAAAATATCTCTACCAAAATATCCAGACAAAAACAGTTTGTTTTTGGCATCTACTTCCCAATTAAGTTTGGTGTTTAGATCGTAAAAGTAAGCTTTACTATCATTGTTTGGTTGTACAATAGGTAAGAACAAATCTGCGTAAGACCTACGACCACTTACAAAAAAAGATGCTTTTTTCTTTTTAATAGGACCTTCTAATGTAAGTCTAGAGGATAGCAATCCAATACCACCATTTCCGTGAAATTCGTACTTGTTTCCGTCTTTTTGATGGATGTCTAATACAGATGATATTCGCCCTCCGTACTTGGCAGGAACACCTCCTTTGTAGAGTTTTAAATCTTTAATAGCATCGGCATTAATAACCGAAAAGAAACCGAATAAGTGAGAGGTATTAAACAAAGTGGCTTCATCTAACAAAACTAAGTTTTGATCTGCAGCTCCACCACGAACATTAAAACCTGATTGTCCTTCTCCTGCAGTTGTTACCCCTGGCAAAGTGGTAATGGATTTTAGTACGTCTACCTCACCCAAAACAGCAGGAATTTCTTTTACGGTTTGCACTTTCATTTTGTTAACGCTCATTTCTGCTTTTTTGATACTAATTTTTTCGGTGTAAGCAGAAATCACCACTTCTTCTAAGCTTTGTGTGTTTTCTTCTAAATTGAGATTTAGTTGTTGATTTTTACGAAGCTTAATTTCTTTACGAATGGTTGTGTATCCAATGTAAGAGATTTCTACAGTGTGTACCCCTTCGGTTAGCGTAAGTGAGTAAAAACCGTATTCGTTGGTAACAGTACCTCTAAAAGAACCTTTATCTACAATACTAACTCCAATAAGTGTTTCTCCAGAGTTGGCATCTTTCACGGTTCCTGTTAAGGTATATTTTTCTTGAGCCCAAGTAAAAAGGCAGCTCATCAGAAAAATAAAAAGCAAATTTTTTTTCATAGGGATGATTTTGTTCATGTGTTTGTTATAGGTTGCAAATTACTTTCATTTTTTGATTTTAGAGGGGTCAAAACAAGCAGAGGGGCTTTTTTTAACCATTCTTAACATTAAATTTAGGTTGCATGCGGTGCAAAACTAAAAGTTTAAATTGGTATATAAGTACGGACTTATAATTTAGGACTTAGTTCCTACTGTTCTACACGCATTAGTAAGTTTAGATTTTCATTTCTATGATTTTTTATCACTTTAAAAAGATGATCTAAAGAATTTAGCCTAGAGATTAATTCTTTTTTTTTGTCTTAAGCTGTATAAAAAGCAAAGTAGCTATAATGGTAATTTCGCTAACTATAAAGAATTCTAACAGCTTTGTTATTTTGCAATTGCGAAAAAAAAACGCTAATTTTATATTAGCGTTTTTTAATAAAAATTATAAATCTATTTCAATTTGATTTTTTAGCAAATCTTCAAAAGTTTCTCGTTGTCTAATCAGGTAGTCTTTACCGTCTATCACCAAAACTTCTGCGGGTCTAAAACGTGAATTGTAGTTAGAGGACATCGAAAAACAGTAAGCACCCGCATTGTCCATACAAATAATATCACCTTCACGTACTTCTCCTAAAATTCTGCTGCTGGCAAAGGTATCTGTTTCACAAATATACCCCACAACATTGTATTCTTTTTTAGGGCCTTCTGGGTTCGAAATGTTGCTTACGCGGTGGTATGCATCGTACATCATAGGTCTCATTAAGTGATTCAGTCCACTATCTACTCCTACAAAATTGATGTTGGGAGTTTGTTTGATAACATTTACACGGGTTAAAAATTTTCCAGCTTCGCTCACCAAAAATTTTCCAGGCTCAAAAACCAATTTTAAATCTTTTCCATAGGCAGCACAAAATTCGTTGAATCTAGCTCCTAATATACTTCCCAGTTCTTCTAAATTGGTTTCAATGTCCCCGTCTTGGTAAGGCACTTTAAATCCACTTCCTAAATCGATGAATTCAATGGTATCAAACTGCTCAGCAATTCCCAATAAAACTTCCATTGCCTCAACAAAAGCATTTGGGTCTTTAATATCAGAGCCTGTATGCATATGCACTCCATTGATAGGGGTTTGGTTTTGATGTACAATTTCTTTTATAGCCTCTATTTGTGTGTGTGATATTCCAAATTTAGAATCTACATGTCCAACCGAAATTTTTGCATTTCCACCTGCCATAATATGCGGATTGATACGCAAAGAAACAGGAGCTTGTGGAAAGGTTTTTCCAAACTGATCCAAACTAGACAAGTTGTCTAAAGTAATTTTTACCCCTAATTGGTGTACTTCCGAAATTTCATCAAAAGAAACTCCGTTAGGAGTATAAGATATTTCCTGTGCATCCATACCAGCAGCCAAACACAATTTAACTTCCTGTACAGAAACACAATCGCCACCTGCACCTAAGTTGTTTAAGTATTTTAATATATTAATGTTGGTGTTGGATTTTACTGCATAGTTCAATTTTACATTTTTAACAGACGAAAATGCTAGTATCATACGTTGGTACTGACGTTGAATAATAGCTGCATTGTACACATACAACGGAGCTCCATACTTTTCTGTTAATGAAATTAAAAATTGATTGTTCATTTTATAAATTGTTTTATTACTGGTTTTAGTGTATAATTTGTTTGAGCAGGGAAAAACCTTTCTTTTTTATTGATGTTTTTCTGCTGTTAGTTGTGCAATGTTTACAATAACTTGGGTTGCTTTTACCATAGATTCTAAGGGAACATACTCATATTTTCCATGAAAATTATGTCCGCCTGCAAAAATATTTGGACAAGGTAAGCCCATGTAAGACAATTGAGATCCATCGGTTCCCCCTCGAATGGCTTTGATATTGGGTGTAATCCCTTCTTTTTTCATGGCTTCAGCTGCAATGTCAATAATGTGCATTACTGGGGTAATTTTTTCTTTCATATTAAAGTACTGATCTTTTACGGTTACTGAAAAGATAGTTTCGTTGTATTTTTCGTTTAATTGTTGCGCAATTTCTTGAATGTATTTTTTACGTTCTTCAAATTTTTCCAAATCATGATCGCGAATAATGTATTCCAAAGTAGTGTTTTCTACATCGCCTTTTACATCGTGCAAGTGATAAAAACCTTGATAACCAGAGGTTTTTTCTGGAATTTCATCTACAGGCAATTGTGCTATAAACTCATGTGCTTTGATTAGTGCATTCACCATTTTTCCTTTGGCATAGCCAGGGTGCACACTTTTACCTTGTACCTTGACTACAGCACTAGCGGCATTAAAATTTTCGTATTCTAATTCTCCTATTTCGCTACCATCCAGAGTATATGCCCAAGCTGCTCCAAAAGCTTTTACATCAAACTTATGTGCTCCTTTTCCTACTTCTTCATCTGGTGTAAAACAGATACGAATAGTTCCGTGAGGTATTTCAGGGTGTGCTATCAAATATTCCATAGCCGAAACAATTTCTGTAACGCCCGCTTTGTCATCTGCACCCAAAAGTGTGGTACCATCGGTGGTAATAATTGTTTGTCCTTTGTATTGTTGTATTTCATCAAAATAACTAGCGTCCAAAACAATATTTTTAGCAGCGTTCAACACAATATTTTTTCCATCGTAATTTTGATGAATTTGTGGATTGACGTTCGTTCCGCTAAAATCAGGACTGGTGTCTATATGAGCTACAAAACCAATTATAGGCACTTCGTAATCAACATTACTGGGCAAGGTCGCTGTTAAATAACAATTGCTATCTAACTGTA
>NZ_AFPK01000016.1 GCF_000220525.1 Ochrovirga pacifica
AGGTACATATTTATCAAAAATTCGTAACGATGCTAAAATTTTATCTGTGTTTTCTGCATAGATTTGAGACTGAATGTTAGATAACGTAGTAGCAGTTTCAAAAGTTCCTGTTTTAACAGATAAAATTGGTACTACATCCGACAATCCATCAATTAACCTAAGAATAGCTTTTTCAGGTTTAAGCCCCCCAGTAAGAACAATCCCTGCAATTTTAGGATAATTTTTAGAGATATTGGCCTGTAAAGCTCCAAGAATAATATCTGCTCTGTCACCAGGGGTTACCACCAAATAATTATCTACATAGGTTTCTAAATGGTTTCTTAGCTGCATAGCCCCCACACCATACGCACCAATAGGATTGTTTAATGCTGATTCTCCAAACAAAACTTCGGCATCTACTTCTCTTAAAATCTCGGCTACCGTGGGGTTTGATAATTTGTTAGAAAATGGTACAACAGCTTTTACGGTAGATGGAGAAACAATTCTTTCTAAGTGATTCTCTATAAGCTCCACATGGTTTTTATTGGCTTTGTTGATAATAACAGACAATACATTTACATCATTATTGATGAATTTATCGTACATCAACTTTGTATTTTCTACAACATCATTTACCGAAGCTCCTTTTCTTGCTTTGCTAATTAACAGTGCTGGAATTCCTAAATTTTTTGCGATTCTAACATTTAAATCCGATTCGTACGAAGTTGCATCTCCCTCAAAGTCGGTTCCTTCTACCAAAACGAAATCATATTTAGACTCCATCTGTTTGTATCGTTTAATGATGGTATCAATAACTTCTCCTTGTTTTCCTTGATTCATTTTAGCAATCACCTCTTTTCCTGTAAAAATGTAGGCATCATCGTAATGAATGTCTAAATCAAAATGAGAAAGTAGTGTTTCTATATGAAAATCTTTGTGCTTTTTGTCTTTGGTGATAATAGGTTTTAAATACCCAACTTTTGTTGTTTTTCCCAACAAGATTCTCATTAAACCTAGGGTTACAATAGATTTCCCACTATTGGAGTGCGATGCTGCAATGTAGATAGCTTTACTCATATGTTCGTTTAGATTTTAAAAACAAAAATAATTTTTTTATACCGCTAATTAGCTAATATAAATCATAGTTTTGGAGTTTATTTTTCTTGAATACAAATAACCATACAGTATACAAAAAAAAGACTGCCTTAACAAGACAGTCTTTTTTTTGTTTTAGCTGAAAATAGCTTATAATTTCTTTTTAACCTCTACAATTTCGTAAGATTCAATTACATCACCAATAGCAATGTCATTGTAATTTTTAATCTGAACCCCACAATCATATCCTTTTGTTACTTCTTTTACATCGTCTTTAAAACGTTTCAAGGCAGCCAGTTCTCCATCGTGGATTACAATACCATCTCTAATGATACGTACTTTAGAGTTTCTGGTAATTTTTCCTTGTACAACCATACAACCAGCAACATTACCAACTTTAGAAATTTTATAAACCTCTCTAATTTCAACGTTACCTAACAACTCTTCTTTAGTGTCTGGAGATAACATACCTTCCATTGCATCTTTTAAGTCGTTGATGGCATCGTAAATAATAGAGTATGTTCTAATATCAACTTCTTCTGTATCTGCTACTGTTCTTGCGTTTCCGGCTGGTCTTACATTAAATCCAACAATAATTGCATCGGATGCAGAAGCTAATAACACATCGGACTCGGTAATAGCTCCAACCCCTTTGTGTAGAATATTCACTTGAATTTCTTCTGTTGATAATTTTTGGAAAGAATCTGTTAATGCTTCTACAGAACCATCTACATCTCCTTTTAAGATAATATTCAACTCCTTGAAATCTCCTAAAGCAATACGACGACCTATTTCGTCTAATGTTAATGTTTTTTGTGTTCTTACAGATTGTTCACGTTGTAATTGAGAACGTTTAGAAGCAATTTGTTTGGCTTCTCTTTCATCTTCAAACACATTAAATTTATCTCCTGCTTGCGGTGCTCCGTCCAATCCTAAAATAGAAACTGGAGTTGATGGTGGTGCTATATCTACATTTTTACCACGCTCATCAAACATCGCTCTTACTTTACCTGAGTGTTTACCTGCTAAAATATAGTCTCCAATTTTTAACGTTCCTGCTTGTACCATAATGGTAGAAACATATCCACGTCCTTTGTCTAACTGAGCTTCTACAACAGTACCTATGGCCGGTTTGTTAGGATTTGCTTTTAATTCTAAAATTTCAGATTCTAAAATTACTTTTTCTAACAACTCTTCTACTCCCTGACCTGATTTTGCTGAGATTTCTTGACACTGGTATTTTCCTCCCCAATCTTCAACCAGCATGTCCATACTTGCCAACTGTTGTTTTACATTATCTGGATTGGCTGTTGGCTTGTCTATTTTGTTCAACGCAAAAACTATAGGAACTCCTGCTGCTTGTGCGTGACTGATTGCTTCTTTTGTTTGAGGCATTACATCATCATCTGCAGCAATTACAATAATTACCAAATCCGTTACTTGCGCTCCACGAGCACGCATAGCTGTAAAGGCTTCGTGACCTGGTGTATCTAAGAATGCTATTTTTTGACCTGATTCTAAGGTTACACCATATGCTCCAATATGCTGTGTAATTCCTCCTGATTCTCCTGCAATTACATTTGCATTACGAATATAATCCAGTAAAGAAGTTTTACCATGGTCTACGTGCCCCATAATGGTAATGATTGGAGCTCTTTCTTCTAAATCTTCTTCTTTATCTTCCTCTTCAGCAACTGCTTCTTCTACTTCAGCACCTACAAACTCTACTTCATAATTAAATTCTTCTGCTACTATCTTTAAAGTCTCTGCATCCAAACGTTGATTCATCGTTACCATCATTCCTAACATCATACAAGTAGAAATAATATCAGTAACAGCCACCCCCATCATAGTAGCAACCTCACTAACAGTTACAAACTCAGTAACTTTTAGCACTTTGTTTTCTAGCTCTTCTTGTGCTTGTGCATCTTCTGTTTGCTGACGGTGTAAATCTCTCTTTTCTCTACGATATTTAGCACCTTTATTCTTTTTAGATTTTCCTTGTAACCTTTCTAAAGTCTCACGTACTTGTCTTTGTACTTCTTCTTCTGATGGTTCTTCTTTGGTAATAGGTTGTGAATTAAATCTACCTCTTTGCCCTGGTCTTTGGTTTCTATTACCTTGTCCTGGCCTTTGTTGATTTCCCCCTGGTCTATTCTGACCTCCTGGACCTCTATTGTTACCTCCTTGACCTTGGTTTCTGCTATTTCCTTGGTTTTGGTTGTTATTTCCTGTACCAGGTTTAACAATTCTCTTACGTTTCTTTTTAGGATCGTTTGTATTGTTATTGGTTTTAGGATCTGGTTTCTTTTTCTTAGGTCTTTCAAATTGCTTTAAGTCAATTTTAGTTCCTGTAAGTTTTGGTCCTGATAACTTTTTATACTGCGTTTTAATTGCTTCTGGTTCTCCTCCCTCTTCAGGGTTGTTTGCATTTGGTGTTGCAGCTTTAGAAGCCGTTTCTTGTGCAGTATTGGTTTTGGCTGCAGGTTTTGGGTCTATTGGGTGTGGTTTGGCTGTTTCAGCTTTTGGCTGTACTGGCTTTACCTCCTTTTTCTCCTCTTGCTTAGGACTCTCTTTTACTGGTTCTTCCTTTTTTACTGGTTCGGCTTGTTTTACAATTTTTAGCCCTCCCAATTTAGGTGCACTCGCTTTAATGATTCCTGATTCTTCCTTTTTTGGAGCTTCCTCAGTTTTTTCTGTGGTTACTTTTGGCTCTTCTACTTTAGGAGTTTCGGTCTGGGTTGTTTCAGACTTAGATGAAGCAGGTTTTTCTTCTTCTTGTTTGTCAGCAGTAGATGTATTGGTATTTAAATCTATCTTTCCTACTGTTTTTACCTCTAGTCTTTCAGCTTTAGCTTTTAACACTCGATTTCTTTCCTCTTCCTCTTTACGTCTCTTTTCTTCTAATGCCAAGCGTAGCTCTTCTTTCTCTTTTCTTTTTTCCTCTCCTACCTCTTTAGAAACTGCTTTTTTTTGTGCATCGGTTTGGAATCCATCTAAAAGAATTTGATACTCTTCATTAGAGATTTTTGTGGTCGGACGTGCTTCTATCTCAATTCCTTTTGAGGAAAGATGTTCTACCGCTCTATCCAACGATATGTTTAACTCGCGTAAAACTTTGTTAAGCCTTAATATTTTGCTTACAGACATATATAATTTTTACTTTTTTTTGTTTTAAGAAGATATTTTGATTGGTTTGGGTTTATCTATCAAATTCTTCTTTTAAAATTCGTTGAACCTCAATGATGGTTTCTTCTTCCAAATCGGTTCTGCTCACTAATTCAGCAACATTCTTTTCAATCACACTTTTAGCGGTATCCAATCCTATGCTTCTGAACTCGTCAATAATCCAAGATTCTATTTCATCAGAAAACTCTGTCAACTCTACGTCTTCATCATCTTCTGCTCCTTCTCTTAACACATCAATTTCGTAACCTGTTAACTGAGTGGCCAAACGGATGTTTACTCCGTTTCTACCAATTGCTTTTGATACTTCTTCTGGTTTTAGATATACCTCTGCTTTTGGTTTGTTTTCCCCTTCGGCTTCAAAGATATCTATTTTTACCACTTTAGCAGGGCTTAAAGCTCTAGAAATATACAATTGAGGGTTTTTTGTGTAGTTTACTACATCAATATTCTCATTTCCTAACTCACGAACTATTCCGTGAATTCTAGAACCTTTGATTCCTACACATGCTCCAACAGGATCAATTCTATCATCATAAGAGTCTACGGCTATTTTTGCTTTCTCTCCAGGAATTCTTGCTACTCCTTCAATTGTAATCAATCCATCGTAGACTTCTGGAATTTCTTGTTCAAACAATTTAGACAAGAACTCCGGTGCTGTTCTAGACAAGATAATCGCAGGTTTGTTCCCTCTTAACTCTACTGTTTTTATTATTCCTCTTACTGCATCTCCTTTTCTAAAAAAGTCTGAGCGAATTTGTTCGCTTTTTGGCAATACCAATTCGTTTCCATCTTCATCTAACAGAATCACAGCATTGTGTTTAATGTGGTGAACTTCTGCAGAGTACAAATCTCCTTCTAATTGCTTGAACTTTTTATATAAGTTGGTGCTATCGTGCTCATATATCTTGGAAATTAGATTTTGACGTAAGGCTAAAATTGCTCTTCTTCCTAGTTGGTGCAATTTAATCTCTTCTGAAACCTCTTCTCCTACCTCAAAGTCAGGTTCAATTTTTCTAGCTTCAGCCAATTCGATTTCTTCATTATCGTCTTCAGACATTCCATCTTCAACTACCACACGGTTTCTCCATATTTCTAAATCTCCCTTGTCTGGGTTTACAATAATATCAAAGTTATCATCTGATCCGTATTTTCTCTTTAAGGCAGCTCTAAAAACCTCCTCTAAGATAGACATCAACATCACACGATCTATATTCTTATCTTCTTTAAATTCAGAAAACGAATTGATTAAATCTATATTTTCCATTTAACTAAATACTATTTTTACTTTTGCTTCCTTTATATCTTCATAAGGTAGGGTTGCTGTATGACTTACAGTTACTTTTCCTTTTCCAACGGTTTTTTGTTCTCTTGTTTGCCAAGCCAATTCAATTTCATTTTCAGTGGCTTTGATCAGTTCTCCTTCGTACTTTTTTTCTTCAGTACGCACTTTTAATGTTCTCCCTATATTTTTTAAATATTGCCTTTTCATTAACAAGGGTTTGGCAATGTCTGGAGTAGCGACTTCTATGCTATAATCCTCTTCTTCTCTGTCCAAACTGTTTTCTACAAAACGACTGATACGTATGCATTCGTTTAGTGGCACTCCTTGGTCTCCATCAACTGTAACCGAAATTTTATTATCTGAATTGATTTGCAAGTCCACTAAAAACAAAGACGTATTTTCTTCTATAGCTAAATTGACAAGATTTTCGACTTTATTTTTGTCCATATATGTGTATAAAAAGTGGGGCTAAAAGCCCCACTAATTCTCTTTTCAAATATTCCACTGCAAATATACGAGTTTTTTCTTGATATACAAGAATTAACATCTTCTGTATTTTGGTATATTTTTTATCTTTTTTACTTTAACTCTAATTGTTGAATTTTAGAATAGTTTTTTCCTCTTACTTCTTCAAAATCCGCTAACAATTCTTTTACCAATGCTGGCTTATCTTCTGCTACATTTTTAGTCTGGCTTAGATCCTCTTTTAGGTTGTAAAGTTGAATTTCTTTTGCGTTCCCTAATTCAATATTTACTTTTTCATTTACTGCAGGTCCTTTGTATGCTGGAATCATAATCCAGTCTCCTTTTCTTAAAGCAGTTCTACTAGTTGCTTCAATAATTAAAGATTCACGTCCTTCGTTAGATTTTCCTAACAACACATCTAATACGTCTTTACTGTCTGTTCCTTCTACAGTTCCTCCTACTAAATTAGCCATAGAACTCAACAAATCCATTTGACACACCAAAGCATCGGATACTTTTGGTTGAATATGTCCTTTCCAATAAGTAATAAATGGCACTCTTGTTCCTGCTTCAAACAAACTGTACTTTCCTCCTCTTAAGGCTCCTGCTGGTTTGTGGTTCCCTAATTTCTCTACAGCATCGTCGTTATATCCATCGTTTAAAACAGGTCCATTATCACTAGAAAATACAATTAGTGTGTTTTCTAACAATCCTTCTTCTTCTAACGTTTTTACAAATTCTCCTACAACCCAATCTGCTTCTAGAATTACATCTCCTCTAGGTCCTAATCCTGATTTGCCTACAAAACGTGGATGCGGTGTTCTTGGCACGTGCGGTTGTTGCATAGCATAGTATAAAAAGAACGGATTTTGTTTGTGTTCCTTTACATAAGCTTTAGCTTTTGCTAAAAAGTGATCAGCCATGTCTTCATCTTTCCATTTTGCTTTTTCTCCTCCTTTCATGTAACCAATCCTTGGAATACCATTAACAATTGTATTGTTGTGACCGTGATGCCATTTCATTCTCGTTAACTCTGGGTTGTCTTTTCCGGTTGGTTGTCCATCAAAGTTATTTTTATAATCTACTTCAATCGGATCATTAGGATCTAATCCTACAACCGTTCCGTTTTCTATATATACCGTAGGTACTCTATCTTGTGTTGCTGCCATAATATATGCAGAATCAAAACCTACTTCGTTTGGTCCTGGAGAAATATGTTCGTTCCAGTTTACATGTCCTGTTCCCAATCCTAAGTGCCATTTCCCTACTATTCCTGTATCGTAGCCTTGAGCTTTAAACATTTTTGGCAATGTTTGTTGCTCAGTAGTAATTAACAAAGGTGCCGTTCCTGGTAATATTTTCGCATTTTCGTTTCTCCAAGGATATACTCCTGTTAGCAAAGCATATCTACTAGGAGTACAAGTTGCCGATGATGCATAAGCATTGGTAAATTTTACTCCGCCATTGGCCAATTTATCAATATTAGGAGTTTGCAAAGCTGTAGCTCCATAAGAACTTAAATCTCCATAACCTAAGTCATCTAAATAAATAATAACTACATTGGGCTTCGTTGCTTTATGTGTTTCTTGTGGCTTTTCTTTTTGTTTTTCATTTTTACAAGACACCGTTCCCAGCAGAGTAAAAACTGCCAATCCCGACAACATGATTTTTTTTAAGTTCATTTTATAAGTGTTTAATGTTTTATTGTTCACGAATTTATAAAATATCGTTAAGGAGAACTGTTGTTCTTAAGGTTTTTTATAAATTATTTGTTTTATTTTTATCTAAATCTCAACCTAGGTAACAAAGCATCTTTTTCTAAAACTTTTTGAGCCTTTCCTTGGTATTTGTTGTTTTTGAAAAGAACATTCTTAGATGCTTGTACTCTAATCGCTGGGTTTTGCGGGTAAAGCATTGGAAAAGTTCCTGAATTCAAAATAGTATTTCCTGAAAAAATCAATCCATCGGTATTGGTTAATTGTAGTATCAGGTTATCGAATTGGTTAAACGTGTTGTTTTGAATTACTATATTTTTAAATGCGATGTTTTCATTATCATCATCAGTTGCAAAACGAATTACACCTCGGTCAAATCCACTATGTTGACAATCCTGAAACACATTGTTTTCTATTGTAATGTTTGCTCCATTTCCTGATTCATACCAATGACCACTTTCTACAGGAATTAAAATTGCCTCCATTTCGGTGCTAAAAAAATTGTTCCTAACCGTGGTTTTTATAGGGGTAGAAATCAATAGTCCCCTTGCTCTATTGTTGCTAATTATGCAATTTTCTACCAATACTTCTGGATACGCATCCAAATTCTCTATCAAATCTCCTGTTTGCACCTGTTTTGGCAATGGTTCATTAAACTCAATAATTTGATAACGACTGTTGATGTATTGAATTTTTTTAATACTTAATTTGTGATACGGAAAAAATGACGTTGACAATCGAACCAAACCTATGGCATCATTTTCTTTTCCAATAGGAAATCCTTGTTGTTGCGAATGTCCCATTCTTACTCCAATACGATGTGCGTCTAAAACATCTACTATTTTTTGATAAGTACCATGCACATTCATAGCATCGTCTAGCTGATTGCTAAAGGTAGAGTTTCTTAACACAACTTTTCCTCTACACCCTACAAAATGTGTTGCATCTGCTGTGGTAGAAACCATTCTGCCATGTGATGGAATGATATTAAAGTTATCCAGAATAAGTTCCGAAGAGTTTTCTGCAATCAAGCCCATTCCTCCCGCATGATGAATGTTGACATTGGTCCCCTTGAATCCATCCGTAAAAGTAAGCCTAAAAGCAGGAGCCATTCTGTTTGCACTTTGATTACCTTTGCTTGTTAATACAGATCCTACAGGTGGTAATTTTTTTTTGTGATGAAACACACGCACCAAACCTGGCTTTAACTCTTCTACATACAAGTTGTTCTCTCTACCTAAAACTCCAAAAAATTTAGAACGATGATCGTATTCGTACTTGTATTTTATGTGTTCTAAATTTCTTGATATTTTTGTTTTTTTAGACATGCTTAGCCCTGTATAATTTTCAGTATCAAACAAAATTGCTTTTCTTTTAGGATCATATAAAATGGTTTGTCCTAAAGTGTGCTCGTAATATTCTTTAATAAAGTACAACTGTCCATTTCTAATTTCATACGGATAGTCGTTGGTAATAGACATATCAAAAGTTTTGTTTTTTTCATCAATAGCTACAATGGTAGATTCGCTATGGAAAGGAACTTCCCAATCAATGGTTAAATTTTTTACCTCAACATTTTGTGACTGATCTATTAAAAAAGGCACCATTTTTCCATGAAAAATAAACGTAGCTCCCTGTCCATCAATTGTTATGTTCTTAAAATTAAAAATAGGGAAAGCTGTTTTTACCATTACATCATCGTGATTAGAGATATAACAGAATTTTTCTAGCCCTTTTTCCGAATAGAAATGATACGTGCCTTTGTCAAATTTTAATTCACTAGAAACATTTTTATCTAATATCATTATTTGTTTTAGTACTGCCGGAGTTGCATCTTCTGCAATGTTTGTATGAAATTGAATGGTTTGTTTTTGTAAGTTGTTTGCCCATCCATTTATTGAAAACATCCAGCTAAAGCAAATCATTATTTTTACAAGTACCACGTAAAAGTTATTTCTAAAAGTCATTCTTAAAATGTATAATATTGATTAAGTACAAAGATTGTGCATTGATGCTCTTTTTCTATTCTTGATGGTAAATTAAGTGTCTTTGCAAGTAAAAAGGTTCATCTTTTTTGATGAACCTTTGAATAACAATAATTATAAACCAACATTACAGCGAAATACTGTATTTTTTAGAAAACTGAGAAGACTGAACATGAATCTTAATTTTCTTCTTTTTTTCTCCAATTTTTAAAACTCCCGTAGCAATTCCTGCCTCTGCTTTTACAGTCCCTACATTCATCAACTTAGCATCTCCTTCTATCTTAAAAGACACTTTTTCTGAATAATCAGGAACAATGGTTCCATTTTTATCAACAGCTGCTACGTATAAAAACAACACATCGTTTACGCCTGCTTCTGCTTTTCTTCCAGACTCGTCCAACCAAACTTTCAAAGCAACAGGTGCTTGCGGAGTCATCACTTTGGTAGTGGCTGCTTTTTTTCCTTGTTGATATGCTACTGCCTTTAAAGTTCCTGGTGTAAATGATTTCATTTGAAAGGTAAACGGAGGATGCTGTAATCGTGTTGCATTTTTGTCTCTATCTGGTTTTTGTTTTGCAATTAGTTCTCCGTTTAAATACAGAGCTACCTCATCGTAATTTGAATATACTTTTACAGCTAAAGGAGATTTTTCATTCCAATAAGAAGCAATTTTTAAGACTCTACCGTCTTTTACATCTCGCTGACTTTGGTAAAAATCGTATGCAAATTTTGGCAAACGGAACACATCCATCAATCCAGATTTTTCAATGTCTGGATGGTATCCTCTGTTGTAATCGTACATTACCCAATAACTATCAGAATACGCTTTGGTGCCTAAATTATCATGATGTGCTTCTTGTACATTGTACGCTTGTCTTAACATACGTTCTTCTCCGTTGGCTCTAGACTGTCGGCTACTGTATTCATCACGCATTTCGTTAGGCAAATTATCTTGATTTAGTCCTGCGTTTTTAGAATAATATTCCCAGTCTCCGTACTCCGAAACGGAATAAGGCTGTCCTTCTTTTAACGCATGCGGATGTAAAATTCTATGTTGACGAGCTTGCAAGTAAATATCGTATACATCATCCATCCAACCACAAGAGTAAACGTTTTCTCCTGGATATTCTTCGTGCACAATTTTATTTAACTCTTCCATAAAAAAGATAGGCATTTTAGTTTCGTTTAACGACACTTCCCAAGCCAAAACAGAAGGACGATTGCGGTCTCTTCTAATCAATTGTTTTGCTGATGTATAACAATAATTTCTAAAATCATCTGCATCTTTGTAAAATTGCCAACCTAAAATAGCATCTATCACCACAATCCCCAACTCGTCACACGCATCCATAAAGGAAGGAGCATGTGGATAGTGAGACAAACGAATGTAATTAAACCCACCTTCTTTAATTTTTTTTGCATCACGGTACTGTGCGTTATCAGACATTGCATACCCCACAAAAGGATATTCTTGATGTCTATTTACCCCTCTTAGAAATGTCTTTTTTCCATTGATGTACAGTTGCTCGCCTTTAAAAGTAAAAACTCTAATTCCAATACGTTGCTCTTGCATTTCTACCAAAGTTCCATTTTTGTACACCTGAGTTTGTAAAGTATATAAGTTTGGTGTTTCTGGAGACCAAAGTTTTGCATTTTTTACTACTATCTGAGTCGTTTGCTCAGTATCCTTATTTGCTTCTAGGTTGATTTTTTTGCTTTCAGAACCTATTTCTTTTCCTTTAAAAAACAAGGTGTTTTTCACCTCAACAATAGCTTTGTTTTTGCTACTGTTTACCACATGTGTTTTTACCTTTACCAAAGACGCTTCCTCTTTCACTTTTGGATAACTAACAAAAATACCTCCTCCTGCAACTTTGTTTGCAATGGCTGCATGAGAAATATGTACTTCATCTTTTATATACATCCATGCATTCCTATACAAACCTCCAAACATGTTAAAATCCAAACGTTTTAAGGGTTTAGGTCCTGTGGTTAGATTGTCTGTATTGTCTAAGCGTACTGCAATTACATTAGACCTTCCTTTTTCCACAAAATCGGTTACATCTACAACCACAGGCAAATACCCTCCCTGGTGTTTGTTTACTAACATTCCGTTGATCCAGATTTTTGATGCATTCATAGCTGCCTCAAACTCTAACAACACTTTTTTTCCAGCCCCAAGAGCTGGGACTTCTAGTTTTTTTCGATACCAACAGATTCCTTGCCACTGATTGTTTACCACCAAAGGTTCTATATTAGCAGTATGTGGCAATGAAACTTGCTGCCAATGAAGATCATTAAAAGTTGTTTTCTCAAAACCAGCCTCTGACTGGTTCTTTTCCAGTTTGCTAAACTTCCAATCGTTATTAATTTTTATTTTAGAAAACTCCGATTTCTGAGCTAAAACCACTTGTGTGATTGCTAGTAAAAGTATGCTAATACTAGTTCTTAAAAATTTTACCATTTGTTTTTGTTTCTTCTTTTTTTAAATAAGCCTTATGTAACTTTTTAATTCTCCCTATCCCTATTTCTTCTCCTGCTTGCATCCTTGCATATTCTTTTGGTAACTCTTTCTTAATCCACTCTATCAGCTTGTAGCCTGGCACTGCTACAGGATGATATACATTGCTAACAGGAGTCATTTTTTTATCAAACTTTAAGGTTTCTTTTCTCAATTCCTCTATGATTTCTTGATACCTAGGGTCTCCTGCCAAATTGTGTAACTGATAAGGATCTTCTTTTAAATTATACAATTCTTCTACAGGTTTTCTTGGAGCAAAAAAGGGCTGTTGTGCTGCATTTAACTTTCCTTCTGCATACAGTTTACGCATGATATGAACAGCAGGTCTAAAAAACTCTAAATACCCTTGGTGTGCATCGTACGGAATTTCAGGTTTATCATTTCTAATATAAGACCAATCTCCAGACGTAATTGCTCTGGATTTTTCTTCTATTTCATCCCATAAATCACGTGCACCATACGTGTATTTTCTGTTAAACTTCTTACTGAAAATTGGCTGACCAGTCATAAAATTGGGTGTTGTAATTCCTGCATAATCCAATACTGTTGCTGTAATATCGGTAGCAGCAACTACTTGATTGTTTACTCTGCCTTTATTTTTACTTCTTGGATCTTTAATTAACAATGGGATTCTAAGTCCTGGATCTTGCAAATATCCTTTTCCTCTTATGTTGCAACGTCCATTGTCTCCTATAAAAATCACAATGGTGTTGTCTGCCATTCCTTTTTCTTCCAATTCTTTAAAAATCATTCCTACTTCATTATCCATATATTCTATCTGATCTAAATACTTTGCCCAATCTAATCGAATAGCTGGATGATCTGCCATATAAGGAGGCAATGTTAAGGTTGATGGATTTACAGGATGTGTAGATTTTTCTCTAATTTCTGTCCACCAATCTCCTCTATGCGTAACTTTTAATTGAATTTGTGCAAAAAAAGGTTGATCTTCTTTTTCAAATCGATCGTATTTGTCAAACAACCCAAATTTTGTATTTCCATCCCAAGGGCCAATAGCGTTGTGTTTAAAGTTTACATCTATTTTTCTCCCCAAAGTATACACTCCATGATGCCCTAAAATAGTAGTATATCCTGCATCTCTTAACAATTTTGTAAAAGGCGTAAACTGTTTATTTAAAGGCACATCTCTATTGCTTCTATGGTGATGTGTATTGGTTTTTACCTGATGGGTACCCAACATCATTGCAGATCGGCTAGGCGAACAAATAGGATTGGTTACAAATGCATTGTTAAAACGCACTCCTTCTGATGCCATTTTATTTAGGTTGGGGGTTTTTACATCGGGCATTCCGTAACACTCCAAATCAGTACTCATATCTTCTGCCATCAACCAAATTATATTAGGTTTTTCTTGAGCAGACAGCTGCAGAACCATTACAGCCGCAAAAATTGTCATCAGCTTTTTCATCACTTTATTCTTTAAACACACCTCCTGAAAACGGGAAATGTTTATTTTTTTCACTTTCTCTTTTTAAAATCCCTTCGGCTTGTGCTACAATTTCTGGATGTAGTGCTGATACGTCTTTGGTTTCTTGCATATCCGTTTCTAAATTATACAGTTCGGTATGGTAGTTATTTCCATAGCGAACTGCTTTCCATTTTCCTATTCTTGTAGCTTGCCTAAATCCTTTTACAGTAGGGCCTTCTTGTATTTCCCAATACAAAAACTCATGCCCTTTTTGTTTTTTTCCTAACAGTTCTGGCAAAATAGAAATTCCATCTATTTCTTTAGGTGCTGCAACTCCTGCAACCTCAGCAAATGTTGGTAAAATATCGTAAAAAGTAGCTGGAAATTGAGTGGTAGCTCCTGACCTAATTTTCCCTTCCCAATATGCAATCATAGGCACTCTAATTCCTCCTTCATACAAATCTCTTTTGTATCCTTTTAAACCTCCAGAACTATCAAAAAATCGATAACTATGGTGGTTTTCATTCGTAGGTCCATTGTCACTAGAAATCACAATCAAAGTATTTTCCAACTCACCGCTTTGTTTCAACTTATCAAACAATCTTTTTATTTGTGCATCCAACATGGTAATTCTAGCAGCATGTCTTCTTTCAATTTCTGGCCATTCTTCTATTTTATCTACATACAAATCTGTTTTGCTTAAAAAGAATTCGTGTGCGTGTGGAATTCTATAAGACATGTACAAAAAGAAAGGTTTATCGTCCGATTTTTTGTCTAAATATTCCAACGCAAAATTGGTTCTAAACTCATCCAAACATTTGTATTTGTTATAATTGTAAAAAATAGAATCTTGGTCGTTATTAACCCAATGCACACGTTCATCAATTTCATTTCCGTTTTTGTCTTCTCCCCATTGTTCTTGTACTGCATAATCAAAACCTCTTCCGTGAGCCCAAGTAGAAACATCTTCTGGTACACCTAAATGCCATTTCCCAATCATAGCAGTTTGATATCCTGCTGTTTGCAATACTTCAGCTACGGTTGTTTCTGATTTTTTTAACGCAACTCTATCCCATTTTTTTCCTTCCCATTTTCCTTTATTTCCGCGAATACTTAAATGTCCTGTGTGTTTTCCTGTCATCAATACTGCTCTAGAAGGAGAACAAACGGAAGTTCCGGCATAAAAATCAGTGAATTTCAATCCTTTTTTAGCAACCTCGTCCAGAAAAGGAGTTCTGATTGTTTTCTGTCCATAAGACCCTAACTCTCCATACCCTAAATCATCAGCCAAAAGAAAAATAATATTGGGCTTGTCTAACTTTTTCTTAGACTGTACCACTTTTGTTTCTTGCTTTTTGCCGCATGCTATTGCTAAAACAGCAAAGACTCCTAACCAAAACTTATTCATACAATTCATTGATTTCTTTTAATTGATGGGGTCCATAAGCTGGAACCGCTTTCTTTTCCCATTTGTTTAATTTGTTCTTTAACTTTTTTTCCATTCTAAGTCCTTGACCGGTTAAATCATGACTTTCTGTTGGGTCGTGGGCTATATTATACATCTGATATTTACCTGAGTGATACTTTATCATTTTCCAATCTCCTAACATAACCGATGCATATTGGTCTTCATAACTTCTAAATCCGTACAAAGCTCTTTTCTTTAAGGATTTTCCTTTTAACAAAGGCAGTAAACTTACTCCCTGAATCTGTTTGTCTTTACATTCTTTTCCAGAGGCAATTTCTATCAATGTTGGGTATACATCTATGGATTGTACAGGCACATCTGTTTCGGTATAGGCTTTGGTTACTCCTGGATAATGAATCATAAAAGGAACTCTTGCTCCTCCTTCGGCCAAAGTATCTCCTCCAGTTTTTCCTCCTCGCAATGGTGCGTTGGAGTACAATCCTCCTTGATCGGATAGAAGAATCACAACTGTATTGTCTGCAATTCCTTTGTCTTTAAGAGCTTTTCTTACTCTTCCAACCGACTCGTCCATCGCTTCTACCATTGCATGGTGCTCTGCATATTTTCCTGTAAACCCTGCATCTAAATATTTTTGCAGCAAATCTTTTCTTGCAACAGATGGACCGTGAACAGAATAGTACCAAAAGGTTAACATAAACGGATTTTCTCTGTCATAATTACTAATAAAATCTACCGCTCCGTCTGTTAATACATCGGTTAAATAATCTCCTTCCTTATAGTTTTTTAACACTTTATTTGGGTCTTCTTTAACTTTAAAAAACGGATAATAATAACTTTTGGGATGCCCTGCATCTGTGGTTCCAAACTCTGCATCAAACCCTTGATTGGTTGGGTAATGTCCTTTGTGACCTAAATGCCATTTTCCTATAAAATAATTGTAATATCCAAACTCTTTAAGTCTTTCTGCATAGGTAATTTCATCCAAAGGCAAATAATTAATTGAGGGCATTTGAACAGGATCTTTAGGCCATGTTCCATACTTTCCTTTAGGTCTGTCCTCATCTTCTTTTATATGTCTAACCATTTGCCCTCTTACCGCTTCTTTTCCTGTTAATAAAGAATACCTACTTGGACTACAGGTGGGGGTTGGAATGTAAGCTCTTTGAAAGTCTAAACTTTCTTTTTTTAGCTGATCTAAATTAGGAGTCTTAAACTCCTTATTTCTGTATCCCATATCCATCCAACCATAATCGTCTACAAACAACAAAACAATATTGGGTTTTTCTTGTGCGTTTACTGCTAAAGTTAGCATCAACAACAAAGCAAACAATACATTTTTTCTCATTTAATTCTAAGTGTTTTTACATTAATCCACAAACAAATGTAACCAAAACAGCACGCTAGAATGTCTTTTTGAGTTTAGCAATTATACGCAGGAGTACATATTTTTAAAATGCAAGTAAAATCCATCCTTATCTAAACACATCTCAAAACTTTATTGACTTTTATTGATTTCTTAATCTGCCTAAATTTTAGATTTCTTGTTTTTTAATACTTTTAAGCACATCAAAAAACTTAGAAAAAACAAGCAACTATGAAAGAGCAATTACTAGCACAAGTCTACCAACATCCACAATTATCTGCCTCTGATTTGAATAAGATCATAGCTGCTCATCAAAAGCTTTATTTTACTAAAGGAGATTTTATTTTAAAAGAGGGACAAGTTGCTAATAATTATATTATAATTCAACAAGGGTTGATGCGTTCTTTTGTATACGATTACAACGGAGACGATACTACTACCAACTTCTTCTGTGAGCATGAAATTGTAATAGAAGTTGCGTCTCTGTTTCAACGAACTCCGTCCAAAGAATACATACAGGCTCTAACGGATGGGGTGGGGTACCTAATTGATTTTGCTACCTTCCAAGATCTGTTTCATTCTATTGATAATTTTAGAGAATGGGGACGAGGATGGCTTTCTAATAGTTTGTTTGAGTTTAAACAGCGTTCTGTTTCTTTTATTAAAGACAGCGCTACAGACCGGTATCTAACCTTGCTAAAACAAAAGCCTAAAATCATTCAACAAGCTCCTTTAAAGCACATTGCCTCTTTTCTAGGGGTTACAGATACCTCATTAAGCCGCATTAGAAAATCTATCCATTCCTAAGTTTTTTTTATTTCTTGCCCTGTGACAAGTTTTTAACAATTTACCCGTGCTAATTTTGAACGTGTTCATCATTAAAACTTTTAAACTATGGCAGAATTGCAAGAATTTATGTTTCTTTTTAGGTATTCTCCTAACCTAGAACATACTCCTACGAAAGAAGAACTAGCTCAGCAAGAAAAAGACTGGGGAGCTTTTATAGGTAAAATGGCCGCACAGGCCAAATTGGTAAATGTATACCAACTAGATGTCCAAGGGGTAGTTCAACACTCAGACCTTTCAGAACCTGCTCAAATGTACGTTGCAGAAAACATGGCTGTAGGGGGGACTATGGTCGTAAAAGCCACCGACATTGCAGAGGCAGTAACACTTTCTAAGCTTTGCCCTATTTTTAAAATTGGCGGCTCTGTAGAAATTCATCCCATAATACCTATGTAAAACCTAATCTAACACAAAAAAAATGATAGCATACAGCATACTTTTTTTAGGGATTGGTTTTCTTATAGTGGCTTTTTTCAATACACACAAACTACAGTCCATTTGCATTGTTAAAAGTGTAGCCATTCACGGAAATCAAGAAGAAGTTTTTAAAATGGTAAAATACCTAAACAACTTCCCTAAGTGGTCACCTTTTTTAGCACAAGACCCCAAACAACAAATAAAAATTACAGGAACCGACGGAAACATTGGAGCCAAATACCATTGGGTAGGCAATCAAGGCAAAGATGTTGGTTTTCAAGTAATCAAACAAATCAATGAACCCAACACTATTGTTATGGAGTGTAACATTCAAAAACCTTTTAAGGCGAAACCTGTTTTTACCTACACTTTTACACCATTAGAACAAAATGTACAGGTGCAGCAAATGTTTCACTTAAAATCGGGAATGGTTGATGCCTTTTTTATGTGGATATTTGGGGTTAAAAAACAAATGGAAAACACTAACGAACAGGGATTGTCTTTATTAAAAAAAGCTATTGAAGAATAACAACTACTTGCTTTCTTTTCTTAACAAAAAAGCAGCTCTAAAAGCTGCTTTTTGTTCCTGTTTCGTAACTATCCCTATAATGTTTTACTACATAGTCAAAAGTGGTTTCTAAAACTTCTCCCATGCACTGACAGTTTTCAAACATGGGGTTTTTAGTATAAGCATACAAGTCTTTTTTTAATTGTTCTATTTTCTCTGGTGTAGAAATCTGATCTTTAAGCATGCAATTCACCAATTCTCGAATTCTTTTTTTTCCCAATAAAATTCTTTTTGCAATGGTAGATCGTTCTTCTTGTTTGTATTGCTCTATAGATTCTGTTCGTAAATTGTTGTGCACCATTTCTACATAATCTTTGTTTTCTTTTAAAAACTGAGGCATGTAAACTTTTAGCTTTCCTTCATAACATTGCTGATCAAAATCTATGGCTCTTATTCGATATCGTACTTGATCAAAATCGTGAGTAGGAACTACTACATAATTGTAAGATCTCATATCCCCTAACAAACGAACAATACATCGTTCGTTGAATTTTACATATTCTTTGGCTATTTGTTTTTGGGTTCTGATAGAATACGATTCCAAACCGTCTTGTATAAAGGTATCTCCGGGTATTCCCGAAATATGATCTTCTATCAACGTATCTTTGTAGACTAAAAAATTAATCCTGTTGGGCGATAACAAATGCTCTAACTCCAATCCATACACCCTAGAAGCATCTGCTTTTTTTATGTACATGTAGGTATAATTATCATTTAAGATATTCCTAACCTTAATACGAAAGGGTTTAGAGTTCCCAAAGGTACAATAGTCTACGGCATCAATATTTAAAAACGGAACCGAGGTATCCGATCCATCACCATGCAATATAGAATACACCTTTTTTAAATCTTTGTCTATACCTATACGTTCGTGTTCTGGATAATACACTCGCACCCACAAAGTATCGTCTCCGTTTTCATCATACACCTCTATGGCTCCAGAAAAGCGTAACAAATCTTCGTAAAATACAGGAATCAATACATTTCTATTGTAATTAGAAAGGTATTTGCTAAAAAAAGGCTGTATAGGATACGTAGGTTTTTTTTTAGAGATGTTTTCGTAAGGCTGTGTTCCCATATTCCTTATACATTTCTGTTTTTATCGTAGGGAATTCTAGAAAGCAAATATTTAATAGCGTTTACCCTAGCAAATGTTTTCTTATTTGCCTTTATAATTTTCCATGGCGCGTAGTCTGTGTGGGTTTTTTCAAACATTACTGTTTTGTACTTGGTATATTCATCCCACAATTCTTGTGCTTTTTCGTCTACAGGTGTTATTTTCCATTGTTTCAAAGGGTTCGATTTTATCTCTTCAAAGCGTTTGGCTTGTTCTTCTTTGCTAATAGACATATAAATTTTCACCAATTTTATTCCAGAATCGGTAATCATTCGTTCAAAGTCATTTACGTTAGACATAAAGCGGTTGTATTCTGCTTCGGTACAAAACCCATTAACAGGTTCTACCACTGCTCGGTTATACCAGCTTCTGTCAAAAAAAACAATTTCTCCTGCTTGTGGAAATTTATTTATATAACGCTGAAAATACCATTGTGTTCTTTCTTCTTCGGTAGGTTTGGGTAGGGCTACAATTCTAAAATGTCTTGGGTTGATTCGTTCTGTCATCCTTCTTATAGCTCCTCCTTTTCCTGCTGCATCTCTTCCTTCAAAAATTACAATCACTTGTTGATTTTTCTCAATCACTTCTTCGTGCATTTTAATCAACTCTTTTTGCAAACGCTTCAAGTTTTTTATATACGAAACGCTTTTAATCGCTTTTTGTATGCTTACG
This sequence comes from Ochrovirga pacifica, assembly GCF_000220525.1. Taxonomy (GTDB): domain Bacteria; phylum Bacteroidota; class Bacteroidia; order Flavobacteriales; family Flavobacteriaceae; genus Ochrovirga; species Ochrovirga pacifica. The sequence continues at coordinate 20,073 of NZ_AFPK01000016.1, forward strand.
GATTCATCCGACAAAAGGGCTTGCAATCCTTTTTTACTATTTAGAATCTTAACATCTCTTGGGTTCAATTTTTCCATGGCATTAATCAATTTGGTAAGACGATCTAAAATAATGAGTTACTACGTTCGGGTCTGGAAACAATGCTGTTTTGGCTTCTAGTTTTCCATCATATGCAAATTTAGATAGTACATAACGGATGCTTTCTAGTCTTGCTTCTTGTTTGTCGTTTGTTTTTACAATTACCCATGGACTGTAAGTAGTATGGGTTTTGCTAAACATATTTTCTTTGTAAAAAGTATAGCGATCCCAAAGTTCTTGTCCTTTTTTATCTACTGGACTAAACTTCCATCTTTTTAAAGGATTTTGTTGTCTGGAGTTAAATCTTGCCAACTGTTCTTCTTTAGAGATAGACAACCAAAACTTTATAATAATCAAACCATCTTCATACAACATATGCTCAAATTCAGGTACTTGAGCCATAAATTCACTATACTGGGTTTCGGTACAAAAACCCATTACAGGTTCTACTACCGCACGGTTATACCAACTTCTATCAAAAAAAACAATTTCTCCTGGATTGGGCAATTCTTTAATGTACCTCATAAAGTACCATTGTCCTCTTTCTATATCGGTAGGTTTGTTAAGGGCTACCAAACGGGTAGATCTAGGATTTAAATGTTCCATAAACCTACGGATAGATCCTCCTTTTCCTGCTGCATCTCTTCCTTCAAATATAATAGCAACTCTTTTGTTATTGGCTTTTACCCATTGTTGCAGTTTCACCAATTCAATTTGCAATAATTTTAATTCTTTTTCGTACTTAATTTTATTCAAAATATCGGTTACATCAATTCCTTTTTCTGATAGCTTAGTCATCAATTCATTTCGGTTGCTAATAGAAAGTAAATCTTCTTCAGTCAGAATTTCTTTTTCAATCATGGATCCGTGTTTATCTTAATGGTCAGTAAATATACATATTCCATAATTTACAACATAGTTTCAATACTAGAATATATTGTACTTTTATAGCTTGTAAAATCCATTTTATGAAATTTTCAAGATTCAGCTTTGCTTGTTTCCTTTCTCTATACTGCCTTCAGTTGCAGGCACAAAAAACGGCCTACGAATTTGGTTTTATCTCCGATAACGATTTGTATGTTTCTTTCTTTTTAGACAAATATTACACCAATGGTTTAGAGCTTTTTTTCAACGTTGCTAGTACTTCTAAGCTTCGTAATTTCCCCAAAAGGGTTCGCACGCTAAGGGCGGGTCAAAAAATGTACAATCCGTATTTTTATGATGTCCCCGAAATCTACAAGCAAGATCGTCCTTATGCAGGATACGTGTATGCCAGTTACTTAGAAACTTTTGCCAATCCAAAACAATTAATTTCTTTTGGCTTAGAGGCAGGGTACACAGGTGCAAACACCAAGGCTAGAGAGGCTCAAAAGTTTGTACATCAATTTTACAACATACAAGAGTCTAACGGTTGGGATCATCAAGTAGATCAAACAATTGCCTTGGGAATTAAAGCCAACTTTACCCAAAACTTATACTACCATCCCGAAAAAAACATACAATTAGCGTTTGTCAACAAAGCACTGGTACACAGTATTCTTAGCAATGTTTCTTCGGGGGTGGGACTGAAAATTAATTTAGATGCACAGGCTAGTCTTAGCGGAATAGACAAGTCTTTGTTTTACAATACAGCAACCCATCATGGACAGGAAAGATGGAGCAGAGAGTGCTTTTTAGGAATCAAGTCACTAGCTACATATCAGTTTAAAGACAAAACTGTAACGGGAGATTTGGTGGGAGATTTTACCAACCCTAACTTTCATCTTACTCCATGGGTTTGGCATAACGACATTGGGTTCTATTGGTCTTTAAAGCACTGGAACATTAGTTACCACCAAATTTTCCACACAGCTAACGTCCAAAACTTAAAATCAGACTGGGTGCGTTACGGTAGTATTTACCTGTCTTACAAATTTTAACTCTTGTTTTTTTCTTCTATCCACTTAGACAGGTATTTGTAGCTTTTTAAGGTGTGATGTTGCAGCATACTTCCTACAAAGTTTTGCTGCCTGTAAGTTGATAGTTCCTTCTGCAAAACAGCAAATTGCTCTCGGAACAAAGGGGCTATTTTTTCTTTGCAAAAATTAGCTTGTAACACTTCAAGTCCTTTTTGTTGATACGTTTCCCATAAAGATTTGTTAGCATACAACGCCACCGCTTTTTCCACAAACTCTTCAGGAGCATCTGCAATCACTTGGTTGTAATCAAAAGTACCAAACATCCCTTCTGCTCCTATTGTTGTGGTTACAAAGGGAGTTTGTGCTTGCATTGCATCAATCAACTTTCCTTTTAGGCCTGCTCCAAACCTCAGTGGAGCCAAATTTACTCTTGCTTGTTGCATTACCGTAACTACTGCATCGGCTCGTCCATGCACTAAAAACCGCTCTGCTTCAGAGTGCAATTGAAATACTTTAGACGACGGATATGCTCCGTAAATATGCATACAGGTATCAGGCAATGCTTTTTTTAACAATGGCCACAATTCCTTCTTCAAATACAAAACCGCATCCCAGTTTGGGGCATGAATAAAGTTCCCTACAAACACAAAATCTTTTCTTTCTTCATACAGGGGTTTTATAGCTGTTTCTATAGTTACCATAAAAGGTACGTACCACAGCAAATACAAAGGCACTCCATATACTTCTTGCAAATACGTCATTTCATAAGTAGATATCGTCAACGTGGCATCACATCGGTAAATGCTTGCCAGTTCTCTTTTGGCTTCTTCGGTAAAAAGTACCCCTTTGGGCAATGCTTCTCCTTTTTTTACTGCTTTGGCTCTGGCTTTGCGTAAAAAGTGTAAGTCTTCAGAATCTAACAACCTTATAGCATCTGGACACTGCTCTGCAACTCGCCATCCAAATTGTTCTTCCATCAAAAACCGATCAAACAAAACTACAGAAGGGTTCAATGTTGTTATAAACGTATCAAAACTGGCATCGTTGGGCTGTATGGTTTTTGTTTCTACACCTAACTTTGTTAAGTCTTCTGCACTGGTTATAAAACTGGCAGCACAAGCAAACACAATCTTGTAGTTTTCTTGCAAAAACAAGTCTATCAACTGCAACATTCTACTCCCTGCAGCCGTTGCTGTAGGTTCTGGCCAAACATATCCTATAATTAAAAGTGATTGCATATCGCAAAAATATACAATCAACACTAGCTTTTTAGCTTTCCATATCTTAATTTTATGCAAGTTATGGAACCACTTAAAAACGCATACAATTCTTCTTTTTTCAATGCTTTTTTACAAGCTTTTAAAGAAATACAACCCCAAATAGATACTCCTGCTTTTTTACAGGCCATATTTACAGAGGCTTGGGAACAGATGGAATTAAAACAACGCATGCACCATATTACAGTGGTGCTACATTCGTTTTTATCGCAAGATTTTAGAGAGGCCATCCAACAAATCAAACAATTAATCCCTATTCTTAAAAAACACAAAATTGTAGGAGGGTTTGAATACCTTTTTCTACCAGATTACATTGCCACATACGGTACTCAATTTTTAGTAGAAAGTATGGCTAGCTTCGAAACAATTACTCCTTTTGTTAGTTGCGAGTTTGCCATCAGACCCTTTATCATGCAGCATCCTAAATATGTAATGGCAAAAATCAACGAGTGGACGTTTCATCCAAATCTACACATCCGAAGATTGGCTAGCGAAGGGTGTAGACCCAGACTGCCTTGGGCAATGGCTTTGCCAGAGTTTAAAAAAGACCCTGCTGTACTTTTGCCTATTTTAGAAAAACTACTCAACGACGACAGTCCTTACGTTCGCAAAAGTGTAGCCAACAACTTAAACGATATTTCTAAAGACCACCCTCTTATACTTATAGAATTTACCGAAAAACATTATGGCGAAACCGAAAAAACCGACTGGATTCTAAAACATGCCAACCGCAACTTACTAAAACAAGCAGAACCTAGAATTCTAAAAGTTTTTGGCTTTGGAAATACCACCCAAATCGATGTTCAAAATTTTAAACTCAGCACCCAAAAGGTAGCCTTAGGAGAGCATCTTTATTTTTCTTTTGATTTGGTCAACAACGCCAAAAAAACGCTTTTAGTCCGTTTGGAATATGCAGTATATTACCTTAAAAACAACGGAACATTGTCTAAAAAAATATTTCAAATAGGGCAAAAAGAGTTCCCACCATACAGCATAAATAAAATCAGAAAAAAACAACATTTCAAACCTATTTCTACCAGAAAATACCATTTCGGAACGCATCAAATTTCTGTCATTGCCAACGGTAAAGAGTTTGATATAATCCCTTTTCAATTGCATGAAACCTCTTAATTTAGATAGCATTTTAGACAAACGGCTAGACAAAGATTTTTTAATTCAACTTTTTCAAGAACAAACAGAAGTTCATAGTGCAGCCATACAACTTTCCCTAAGCAACCAACAACCGCAAGCTTGGAGGGCTACGTGGATTTTGGGGCATTGTACCACTAAAAACGATCAAAGAATCAGGCCTTTTATCAACAATTACCTTCAAATACTTAACAAACAAAAGGACGGTCACCAAAGGGAACTACTAAAAATTCTAGACAAAATGGATCTGGACGATGAGCAAGAAGGAAAACTTTTTGATGCCTGTATGTCTATTTGGGAAAACACCAACAAAGCTCCAGCAGTAAGGTATGTGGCTTATAAATTTATTCACAAAACCTGCGAAAAGTATCCTGAGCTACAAGAAGAGCTTTCTTTTATTTCACAACCTCATTATCTAGAAAATTTATCTCCAGGTATTAAAAAAATCATACAAAAACTTATCGGATAAAATCCCAACACCATCATGTCTACCACTATTTTTTATATAGGTACTTACACCCAAATGTTATCTCCCAACCTAGGGGGCAACGGACCAGGAATTTACACCATAGCACTAAACAACTACACAGGTGCCTTAACCATTTTACACACCACCTCTATAACCAATGCAGGATATTTGGTTAGAAACCAACAATACCTATACAGTGTGGTAGAAGTGCTCCCTGAACAAAATCCCAAAGTAGTCGCTTTTCAAATTCATCCCAAAGGGCGTTTACAAAAAATCAATCAACAGTCTATTAACGGTAGTTTGCCTTGTCATATCAACTATGCTCATCAAAGTATATTGGTAGCTTGTTATGGTTCAGGATCGGTACATCGGTTTCCTGTAAACTCTAGTGGGTGTATTTTGCCCCAAAGCCAACAATTCAATCACCAAGGTAGCAGTAGCAATAAAGAAAGACAAGAAGCTCCGCATGCACATCAAATAGCAATACACCCTAACCAACAAGATGTCTTAGTGCCCGATTTAGGAATAGATACGCTAAAGTCTTATCATATCCAAAAAGACCAATTGCTCTCCAACCCTACCAAAGATATCGCCATCCCTAACGGATACGGTCCAAGACATCTTGTGTTTCATCCTAACGGAACCAAAGCCTATCTAATCAACGAGCTAACAGCACAGGTTACCACACTTAGCCAAGAAAAGCATCAGTTTGTGGCCAAGCACCACCAACCCAGTTTACCCAAAACATTCAAACAAACTCCTAGTGCTTCTGCCATTCGTCACCACCCAACGCTTCCTTTTTTGTACGTGGCCAACAGAACACTAGAGGCCATTACTATTTACTACACTCAGCAAGACCAATTGGTCTTTGTAGACCATCTACTACTCAACGGAAAAACAGTCAGAGAGTTCAACATCACTCCCAACGGCAGCTGGCTCATAGCTTGTTTGCACGATTCTAATGATGTTTATGTATTTAGAATTTTAGCCAACGGTATGTTACAGCAAACATATCACACCAACCAAATACTAGCTCCTGTATGTGTTTGCTTCTAAACGCTACAGCAAAAGCTAAAAAAGCTGTATCAAAAAGTCATAATAGTAATTCAACAGACTAATACCTACCAAAATTGCAACAGAAATTAACAAAGGACTCCACACTGCTTTAGCTTCATACATCTGTTCCTTGCCTATGTGTTTGTTCCAGAAATAAGAAATCAACACCATACTCCCCAAAACATTCCAAATCAAATCAAACCAAACAGACAGGTTCAACAAATTATCAACTACAATACAAATAAGCACATACAAAAACCCAAACAACAACACTCTTTTGGCCATTTTGGGTTGATGAAGTTTCCTAAAGTTAGAAGCCATTAAAAAAGAACCATGAATAGAACTAAAAAAGAAAGAAAAACCTACAATAGCACTTACAGAATACAAGGTAGGAGCATCCAATTCTTCAAACACAGACACCTCATCTTCTGAGTCCTGTAAACCTACACTATTTGCAACAAGCACTGGGTTTTGTTTTGCTGCTTTTTGTTGATGAGCTAACAACTCCTCGGCAGCTTGCTTTCGTTCTTCTAACAGCGCAACAGCCACCTGCCTTGCTTTTTCTACATAGGTTTTAGAATCGGCAACAATAAGCTCCAATTCCTCCGTTGTTTTCTCTCTATATGTTTTCTCTAACTTAGCATTCATAAGCAATGTTTTGCAACACCTAAATCTACCTAATTTACCTTACACCCCCAATCTTCTATTGCATTTTTAGTATATTCGTTTTACGGATTCATTACAAAACATACCATGATCAAATTCAAATTCGTTTTTTTTCTTTTTTGTTTAGCCTTTGGCTTTAGCAAAGCACAAAACAAACTCAACCCCTACCCTGCTGTACTTATTCCAGAACGTTTTTCTTTTCAAGACGAACCTAATGAGTACAACATCAATCAAATCCTAAAATCTAGCTTAAGCAAATACGGATTTCAAGCGTTTATCAACGGAGAAGACATTCCAGATGACTTAGATCCTTGTGAAATCCTCCGTTTAGAAATGGAAAAAAAGGGACTGCTAACCAATAAAATCAAACTTATTTTTAGCAACTGCTACGGGCAAACCGTTTACACCAGTATTGTAGGACAAAGCAGAATCAAAGAGTTTCAGCCTAGCTACTACGAAGCCATTGGCCTAGCACTTAAAGATCCCAACATTACCCAACACAAATACGTGGCCGGAAGTGTGCCTACAAAACCTAAAAAACCAACCGCAACCCAACCTAAAAAACCGGAGCCTGTAGCTTTACCTACACCCAATACCGATGCTATTGTGCTAGAGCTCAGAGGGCAAAAATACAAGCTGTCTGCAACGTCTGCTACCTCATACAACATCTATAAAGACAACCAACACATAGGAACTCTAAAAAAACAACAAGGCACCAACTACAAAGTAAATGCAGGAGCTTTAACAGGGGCTGGCCATTTCGACGATTTTGGAAATTTTGTCCTAACCAGAGTCAATCCTGCCAACCAAGCCATCATCAAAGACACCTTGGTCAGAGTCTATTAATCCCAATACCAAAACATCAATTCTTTTCACAGCTCAACCTTTGGTTGGGCTGTTTGTTTTTAGTTAATACATCAACACAATAAGCGTTTTATTGTATATAAAAACAAAAACACGTATACTTCACAAACAATTCAGACCAATTCAATAAAACCATGATAAACAACAACGCTATTCAACCTAAAAACAAGCAACAAAACCCCAAAAAACCCAACATCAAACACCTACAAAACACAAAAACTAACATTTAATAATAAAATCGTATATTTATTGCTATTAATTCAAAAAAAATAGCATATGAGCCATCAGTATGAAACAGGAAACGCAAAAAATGTAGCAAATTTTCAAAAACTCATCAAACAAATTACCTTGTTCACAGACTACAACCCCTCTATTTCTAGCTTAACACTCGAAAACTTAAACACACTCTACACAACCGGACACACAAGCATTACAGAGTTGTTAACAGCAAGAAATGCCAACAAAGTAGCCAAACACAAAAGACAGCAAGACTACGAAAACCTAAAACCGCTTTGCACAAAAGTCATCAACCTACTAGAAATTCTAGGGCTTAACAAAGGAGATTTAGACCAAGCCAAGTCTTTAAACAACAGCATTCAAGGCTACAGAAAAAAGAAAACCACCACCGACAGCAATCAAGAAGAAGAACACAAATCCATTTCTACTTCTAGACAGTCTTACACTCAAAAAGCAGAAAATTTTACCAAACTCATACAACTGCTTACCACCATTCCTAGCTACAACCCAAATCCCGAAGATTTAAAACTAGCCAGTCTAACAGCATACAGAGATATTTTGGTAAGCAACACCCTAACGGTAGACCAAACAGAAGCTGCACAAAACGTAAAGCTTATAAACAGAAACAACATTCTTTATACCGAAGGTACCGGACTATACACCATTGCCCAAAACGTAAAAAAATACATCAAAAGTATTTACGGAGCAAACTCTGCCGAATACAGCAAAATAGCCAAAATCAAATTCACAACCCCATAAGTTCTTCACGTACTTATCAAAAAACAAACACCAAAAACAGGAGTCCAAAACGGACTCCTGTTTTAATAATATACCATCCCGTTACAACATATAACTATACTGTTTTAATATAATCCCGTCCTGCTACAACATATTGCTGTCCTGTTCTAGCATAATGCCATCCCGCTACAACATACTGCTATCCTGTTCTAACACAATCCCATCCCGCTATAACATATTGCTATCCTGTTATAACATAATGCCATCCCGCTACAACATATTGCTGTCCTGTTCTAACATAATACCATCCCGCTACAACATATTGATATCCTGTTCTAACACAATCCCATCCTATAACAATAACACTGTCCCAACCAACAAACAAAAAGGATTCAACCCTAAAGTCAAATCCTTTTGCATATACATTATAAAGTCCTACAGTATTATTTCTATTTCTCTGCAGTCTATCCTTATTGGATAAATAAAAATTCTTGTATTAAAATTCTCTCACCACACCTTCTTTTATTCAACTGCTACCTCCGAAAAGAAAATTTGTCTTCCTTTTTCTAAAACCAAAGCATCTCCCTTAAAAGTTACAGTACCTTGTTCTTTAAGATCTGTGCTAGAAGCCCCAATTTTAAAAGTATAGTCTCCTGGTGCAACCACCCATTGTTGCTGTTTGTACTGCACCAATTGTGTTGGCGATACCCTAAAAACAATTTGCTTCTTCTCTCCTTTCTTTAAAAACACTCTTTTAAAACCTTTTAATTGTATGGGTTTAATTTCCAAATTTTGGCTAGCAGGAGACACGTACAACTGTACAATTTCAGTTCCATCTCTCTTCCCTGTGTTTTCTACAGTAACTGCCACCTCAAAACGTTCTTCTGTAAGGGCTATCTTGCTAGGCAATTTTAAATCTTTATACGCAAAAGACGTGTAAGACAATCCATACCCAAAAGGATACAAGGGCAAATCCTCTTCCGCATAGCCATTTTGATAATTCACTTCTTTACGTTCCTCAGAATTTGGATAGGTAACGCATAGTTTCCCAGACGGATTCTTGTTTCCTAACAAAATATCGGCCAATGCATTCCCTCCTTCTTCTCCAAGAAACCAAGCATTTACAATTGCAGCACACCTTCCTTCTAGCTTAGCAATCACTTGCTGACGTCCACCAAACAATACCAAAATTACAGGTTTTCCTGTAGCCAATAGTTTTTCTACAAAAGCTTCCTGATCTCCTGGCAAACCTATTCCTTTTCTGCTTCTTCCTTCTCCGTTCAGCGATATGTTTTCTCCCATAGCAGCAATCACAACGTCACTTTCTTGGGCAATGGCAAGGGCTCTTTTTAGGTTGGGTTGTGGCAAACCTGTTACGGTCAATAGTTTCAACTTTTCCAAACGGCTGTCTCCAAACCCACTTTTATCAATCTTAGCTTCCAAATCGGCACTCCAATCGCATCCTCTTTCGTGCAACAGGGTTACTTTTTTAGGCAAACGGTTTTCCAAACCTTGCTTTAAGGTAATCAGTTTAGGGTTATTTGGGTCATAAGCTTCATTTTTCCAAAAAGCTCGCATCGCTTGGTAGGTATAATCTCCCAATAGTCCTTGCGTAGTGGCTGCATTGGGGCCTACCAATGCAATTTTTTTCACTTTTTTGGTCAAAGGCAATACTCCATTATTCTTAAGCAAAACAATAGACTGCACTGCCGATTCATAAGCCAACTTTCTTCCTTCTTTTCCATCAAAGTCTAAGTCTCCATCTACACCAATGGCAGGAGCTTTATCCAACAAGCCCAAACGTGCTTTCATTAACAAAGACCTTCTTACCGATTTGTTGATAACTGCTTCGGTTACCAACCCTTTTTCCAACGCTTTTTTTAGCAAAGGGTATGTTTTTGGTGAGGATAGTTCCAAATCTACTCCTGCATGAATAGCCATCGCTCCTGCTGTCATAAAATCGGGAGCTTGTTTGTATTTTTTATACACCATATTGATAGCTCCATAATCACTAACCACCAAACCGTCAAAACCAATTTCTCTTCGCAACATCCTTTTCAACATGGTTGGGTTTACAGAAATCGGTAACGATTGATAAACTCCATAAGAAGGCATTACACTTTTTGCTCCTGCTACCTTAATACATGCTTCATGCGGCATTAAGTATTCTTCGTACAAAACTTTTTCATCATCGTTTTTAGTTCCGTAACCTGCAAAGTGCTTTACCGTAGCAGCCACACCTGTTTTTAGGTCATCGCCTTGCAAACCTTGCACAAAAGCTACTCCTAATCTAGAGGTCAAATATGCATCTTCTCCATAACTTTCCTGATGCCTATTCCAGTGTGCCGTTCTGCTTAAATCTAACATAGGCGACAATGCAAAGGTTGCTCCAACAGCCCTCATGTTTTTTGCGGTGTTCTGTGTATTCTTTTCAATCAACTCTGGGTTCCAAGTACATCCCATTCCTATTTGTTGCGGAAACGTAGTGGCTCCTTGCGTAGCAAAACCTGTAATAGCTTCTTCATGAAAAATAGCTGGAATTTTCAATCGAGTCTTTGTCATCAAATAGTGCTGTACCTCTCGTACCAAATCTCGTAAAGCTTCGGGCTCTAGGGCTTGCCCAGTAGAAAACTGACAAAAATGTCCTATTCCATAAGGGATATGTTCTTCAAATTTAGAGGGAGAAAATTTTCCATCTTCCATAATTTCTCGCAACCTTGTTCCCGTAATTTGTGCCAACTTCTCATCCAAAGTCATTTCAGACAGCAAAGCCTCTACTTTTGCTATAGCTTGGGGGGTAGCCAATGGCAAAACTTCTTTCTTTTGTGCAAAAAAAGCACTGTTGATAAACAGTGCTCCTAAAATGATTATTTTTTTCATCTTACTTTTTTATGTTTGAATAATGAGTTCCTCTAATAGCTTCAAACTTTTTCAACAATTTTTTAACCGTACGTGGGTTTGCTTTGGCAACGTTATTTTGTTCTCCAGTATCTTTTGTTACATTATACAATTGCATTTCTTCTAAAATACCCGTTTCTACCAAAGAGTGCCAACTTAAACTTGCTCCTTTATAAGGAGGAATCAAAGCCCAATTTCCTGTTCTATACCAAGTTTTTCCTCCTGCTTCTAATACCAATTCTTTACGTGCTTTGTTAGATTTTCCTAGCAAAGCAGGCAAAACGTTTTCACTATCTGTAGCAGCAGCTTTTTCACCCACCAATGCAGCCATAGAAGCCAACAAATCCATTTGACAAACCAAAGCATCCGATACCTTTGGGGCAATAGTTCCTTTCCAATACACCATAAAAGGAACTCGGGTTCCCCCATCAAACAAACTATACTTACCTCCTCTTAGCTTTCCTGCTGGTGTGTGGTCTCCTAGTTTCTGAATGGCATCATCGTAATAACCATCTTGTAATACAGGACCATTATCACTAGAAAAAACAATCAATGTGTTTTCTAAAACACCTTCTTCTTCTAAGGTTTTCATAAATTGACCAATCACCCAGTCTGCTTCTAAAATTACATCTCCTCTAGGTCCCATCCCAGACTTTCCTACAAATCTTGGATGCGGAGTTCTTGGTACATGGGGTTGTTGCAAAGCATAATACAAAAAGAAAGGTTCTTTTTTGTTGTTCTTTACGTATGCCTGTGCTTTTTTCAAGAAATGATCGGCCATGTCTGTGTCTGTCCACTTTGCTGCTGCTCCACCTTTCATGTAACCAATTCTAGGAATTCCATTCACAATGCTGTTGTTGTGCCCATGATGCCACTTCATGGTAGTCAATTCAGGATTGTCTTCTCCTGTAGGCTCTCCTTCAAAATTTTTACGGTAGCTTACCTCAATAGGATCTTTAGGATCCAACCCATCTACCTTGTCATTATCTATATATACCGTAGGCACACGATCCTGAGTTGCTGCTAAAATGTAAGAATAGTCAAACCCAACTTGCCTTGGGCCTGGAGTAATGTCTGCATTCCAATCCAAATTACCATCTCCCAAACCTAAATGCCATTTACCTACAATCCCTGTAGTATATCCCGCTCTTTTCAACATCTTAGGCAAAGTCTCTTGACTTGTAGAAATAATCAAGGGTGCCGATCCTGGTAATATTTTTGCTTTTTTGTTTCTCCAAGGATAAACTCCCGTTAGCAATCCGTAACGACTAGGGGTACAAGTTGCAGAAGTTGCATACCCATTGGTAAACTTTATTCCCTCATTGGCCAACACGTCCATGTTTGGGGTGTTTAGCTCAGTTGCTCCATAAGCACTTAAATCTCCATAACCCAAATCATCTAAATAAATAACCACTATATTGGGCTTTACAGGATTTTTTCCTACTGCTGCAGCATTCATCACCACAAGGATGGCTGCCATTAAAAATGAAATACTATTTTTTAATTTCATCTACTTAATTTTAAAATTACAAATACACATTTTACGTTCCTTTTTATACAGACAAGCCACTGTAAAGTTTGAACACCCTAAAACTAAGTTTAATCTCGAAACTTAGTTACATGTTATGTTCTTTTTTTGATTACAAATGTTTTCACAGGTAGCATTTTGCAACAAATCAGTAGCAAATCGAGTTTTTTTCTATGATTTGTAAGGTTATTAATCATATGTGCTTCAAAAAAAACTAGTACAACTTGTTATCTTGCGTCCGCATCTTAATTTTGAGTTTGTATTGTAGCGTTCTGTTCTAAACAAACTCGATGCAAGTAAAAATCAAATTATATAGAAAACGCAATTATGAAAAAAATTCAGCTATTTCTCGTTGTGGCAGCAGCCATTTTTAGTGCATGTACACCCGCTAAAGAAGAAAAAATTGAACACCCAAATATTGTTTGGATTACTTCGGAAGACAACTCCAAACATTATTTAAAACTATTTAACGACAATGGTATCGAAACTCCCAACATAGAGGCTTTGGCTTCTCAAGGGGTTATTTTCGACAACGCTTTTTCTAACGCAGCCGTTTGTAGTGCTGCGCGTTCTACTCTTATTTCGGGGGTATATGGACCTAAAGCGGCTTCGCATTATCACAGACGATTGCAAAAAGTACCTATGCCCAACGGTGTAGAAATGTACCCTGCCTACTTAAAACAAGCGGGATATTATACCACCAACTGTTTTAAAGAGGATTACAACATTATCAAATCAGACACCGTATGGGACGATTCTTCCAAAAAAGCAACGTGGAGAAATCGCCAACCCGGACAGCCATTTTTTCATGTGTTCAATATCAATACAACTCACGAAAGCAGAATTCATTTTACCGAAGAGGACTATAAGACTAAAAAAACCAAAGCCAACCCAGACGATTACCGTGTGCAACCCAATCATCCGCAAACCAATTTATTTAAGTTCACCAATGCTTGGTATCGCGACAAAATAACCCAAATGGATAGTGAATTAGGTGCTGTAGTAGAAGAACTTAAAAAAGATGGATTGATGGAAGATACATTTATCTTCTACTTTTCTGATCATGGAGGGGTGTTGCCAGGTAGTAAAGGGTACATTAACGAAACTGGATTAGAAATTCCACTAGTGGTTTACATTCCCGAAAAATACAAACATTTGGTCAACCTAGAAGCAGGAACCCGCAACGATGGTTTTGTAAGCTTTGTTGATTTTGGTGCCACCTTGATGAGCTTAGCTGGTATTGAAATTCCTAAAGGAATAGACGGAAAACCTTTTTTAGGGAAACAAGTAAAAGCTGAAGAATTGTCTAGCAGAAACGAAGTCTTTAGCTACACAGATCGTATGGACGAAAAATACGACATGGTGCGTGGATACAGAATTGGAAAATACAAGTACCTTAGAAACTTTATGCCTATGAATTTTGATGGCTTAATGAACAATTATCGTTACAAACAACTAGCTTATCAAGAGTGGAGCGACTTAAATGCCAGCAACGAATTGACTTCTGTACAGTCTCAGTTCTTTAAACCAAAAGCAGTTGAAGCCTTGTACGATATTGAAAAAGATCCTTTTGAAACCAACAACTTAGCCAAAGACCCAGCATATCATAACAAACTGGTAGAAATGCGCAAAGCATTAGAAAATAAAATGAATGCTATCAACGATCTAGCTTTGTATCCTGAGTTTCACCTAATTCAAAAAGCGTTTGACAACCCTGTAGCCTACGGAAAAAAACACAGCAAAGACATCAAACATTATTTAGAAGTTGCCAACCTAGCGTTATACAACTTTAAAGATGTAAAAAACAAAATTGCCACTTATTTAGACTCTCAAGACCCTTGGGATCGTTATTGGGCAATTAACACCTGTTCTAGTTTTGGATTGACTGCCAAAGAGTTTCAAAATAAGTTAACTACTCTTGCACAAGAAGATCCACAAGCCATAAACAGAGCCAAAGCTGCAGAATTTCTAGGAATTACCGGATTAAAAAATCCTGTTAACTATATATCTCAAGCTCTATACGACACCCAAGACCCTAACGAAGCTTTGTTAATCTTAAATTCTATTGTAGTATTGCAAGATGGTGCACATCATTACAAATTTAATTTAGACAAAAACAAACTAGTTACGGCATCAAAAGAACCTCAAGTAGTAAGAAGATTAGAGTATTTAGGAGTTATAAAATAACATATCAACTTTTTGTTGCCAAAACATCTCATCACTGCCAGTGGTGAGATGTTTTTTTTTAAGACTACATCAAAGGATATACAAGAATATTTACCTAAATTTCATCATCAAAAATAAACAATAGTATGCCCTTACTTTTTTCTTACGGAACCTTACAATTAAAAAAAGTTCAACTTGCTTCTTTTGGAAGAATACTAACTGGCACTAAAGATTCTTTAAAAGGTTATGTATTAAATCAACTTCAAATTACTGATGCTGATGTACTTGCAAAAAGCGAACAAGTTTTTCATCCCATAGCTGAAATTTCTGACAATAAAAACGACCAAATTGATGGAATGCTTTTTGAGGTTACAGATAAAGAATTGGCTCAGGCCGATGCTTACGAAGTAGCAGATTACAAAAGGATAGAAACCCTTTTTGTTTCAGGCAAAAAAGGTTGGATATATATCAAATCATAAATTAAAAATTGAAAAAAATGAGCACATTAAGATTAGGTGACACTGCACCAGACTTTACAGCACAAACTACCGAAGGAGAAATCAACTTTCATGAATGGCTAGGAAATAGTTGGGGAATTTTATTCTCTCATCCATCTGATTACACCCCTGTTTGTACAACAGAATTAGGAACCGTAGCCAAATATACAGAAGAATTTACCAAAAGAAATGTAAAAGTAGCTGCATTGAGTGTTGATGGGGTAGAATCTCATCATGGATGGATTAAAGACATTAACGAAACCCAAAACACCACCGTTAATTTTCCTATTATTGCCGATGAAGACAAAAAAGTTTCGGATTTATACGATATGATTCATCCAAACGCAGACAGTACTTTAACTGTACGTTCGGTTTTTATTATAGACCCAAACAAAAAAGTAAAACTAATAATTGTATACCCAGCATCTACAGGAAGAAATTTTGATGAATTGATTCGTGTAATTGACTCTTTACAATTAACTGCTTATCACAAAGTAGCAACACCTGCTAACTGGAAACACGGAGAAGATGTAGTTATTACTCCTGCAGTAAGCAACGAAGAAATTCCTGACTTATTTCCAAAAGGACACAAAGAGGTAAAACCTTATTTAAGAATAACACCTCAACCTAATATTTAAAATAAGTTTTAGATGATAAAATCTCCATACTTTATAGGTATGGAGATTTTTTATTGTAGTTACACCCCATGAAGGAATCAGAAAACATAGTAATTGTAGGAGCAGGATTGGCTGGACTTACTTTAGGATATTATTTAAGCCAACATAACGTTCCCTACACAATAATTGAAAGCAATAACCGTATAGGTGGTAGAATTTACACAGATGAATCTTATGGTGAAGCCCCTGTTGAACTTGGTGCTACATGGTTTGGGAAACAACACACAGAGCTTCAAAAACTACTTAAAGAACTCCATTTGCCTTGGTTTGAACAAATTTTAGGAGACAAAGCCATCTACGAACCTATATCTACTAGCCCACCTATGATGGTTGACTTGCCCAAAAACAACGATCCAAGTTTTAGAATTCAGGGAGGAACGCAACAACTTATTAAAGCATTGCTAAATTTTATTCCCAAAAACGCACTTGTAACAAACTGCCAAGTAACAGCTATAAGCTTTGAGCAAGACAATGTTCAAATAAAAACTAACAAAGGCCATATTTCTGCAAAAAAAGTAGTGAGTACCTTACCTCCAAATTTAATGGCAAATACTATTACAATCACCCCTCCTCTTAATAAAAACTTACTTGAAAAAGCAAGAAATACACAAACCTGGATGGGAGAATCTATTAAAATTGCATTGACTTACAATCAACCCTTTTGGAGAAAAGAAAACTTAAGCGGTACGCTGTTTAGCAATGTTGGCCCCATCTCTGAGCTTTATGATCATGCAAACGCTAAAGACAATTTATACGCTCTAAAAGGTTTTTTAAACGGTGTTTATTATAACAAGACCAAAGCAGAAAGACAAATCATTGTATTGAATCAACTAGAACGTTATTACGGCCTGCAAATACACAACTATGTAAACTATAAAGAAAAAGTCTGGAGAAACGATACACATACCTTTGTACCACACAAAGAATTGGTTTGGCCACATCAGCATCATGGAGATGAGAGTTATCAAAAAAGTTATTATCAACAAAAATTCTGGATGATTGGCACAGAAACCTCTCCACAATTCGGAGGTTATATGGAAGGAGCTGTTCGTAGTGCACAACGTTGTTTTGGTGAAATTAGCCTTTAATTATCACCAACTAGCTTATTAAATTTACAATCTTGTACTTTTATTTAATCTGTTATATGTTGCCATAATAGGTAACAGGTTGATTAAAAACACACTACTGAATACACGACAAATGATAACCTTTTTTTAACACATCACAAAAAACAACATACAACTCATAATCAAACAGTTAAGTCTAAATGTTTTTTTAATTAGTTATCCATACTACTAAAGTATTACTATTACTTTTTTAACATAAATTATTTTTGATTCGAAACAAATGTTATTTATAATCTAAAAAAAAATTGATCATGTTAAAAAATTACTTCTTTAATTTATTACGTAAAAAAAATATATTTTTTGTAATAATTACAATGATTTACTTCAAATCATTTGCTGCTCCTGTTGTTCATATAGCACCAACTCTTACAGGAATATCAAATGATTCAGGTATTAACACCACAGACTTTATAACAAATGACACAACCCCAGTATTATTTGGAAAAGCCGAACCTTTAAGTGTTATTACAATAGAAATTAACGGATTATCTACATCGTTATTCAATGGAAGCGTTGTAACAAATTCGGACGGTGACTTTTCTTTTGACTTTGAAGAAGTAGGATTTGCAGAGCTATCTGATGGGACTTTTAATATTATAGTTGAATCTACACATAATGGAAATACTACAAAATCTGATTCTCAAACCATTACACTAGACACAAAATCTCCCGAGATTGAATCTTGTGTTCTTATAGGCTCTCCTAGCTTTAGACAAAGCTCAATTAGTTTTTTGGTTAGTTTTAATGAATCGTCTAGAAATATATCAACTGATGATTTTGAGTTAATCACTACTAATACTGTAAGAGCAAATATTGCTTCGGTGTCACCAAACTTAGGAGTAGGGAATAGTATTGTAGTAAATGTAGATATTACGAACCCAAATGATGATGAAGGGACGATTAAACTAAAATTAAAAGAAAACACGAATATACAAGATACAGCTGGTAATGGTAATGGTACAAATGGTTATGTTTTATCTTCATCTTCTAGCGACACCTATTATTTATCAGAAACAACTTTAAGCTCTTCAGAAAATTTAAATGAGTCTTTTAAAATAACTCACGATTATGATACATTAACCATTAGCAGTAATGACGATATTGATATGGTTTTAATTTATGATGTTTTTGGTAAGCTCATCATTCAAACCAAAAAAACAACAATCAATACCTCCTTCCTTACAAGCGGAATTTACATTATTAGCATAAAGAAACACAAACAAATAATTAATAAAAAAATGTTTATTTAAAAAATAGCTATAAAACTCTTTTTAATTCAAACTCTATGATTAGATTCATAGAGTTTTTTTTTAACCTTAAATTTGAATTTAGTTAATTATGCTAACCTTAAAAAAAGTACACCACATAGCCATTATCTGTTCCAATTATCATAAATCTAAAGCGTTTTACACAGAGCTTTTGGGTTTAGAAATTATTCAAGAAATATATCGGAAAGAAAGAGACTCCTATAAACTAGATTTAAGCCTAAACGGAACTTATATTATTGAATTGTTTTCTTTTCCTAATCCACCCAAACGAGCCTCTAGACCAGAATCCACAGGTTTAAGACATTTGGCATTTCAGGTAAATGACATCGAAACAAACGTTGCTGTGTTACAACAACAGGGGGTTGTTGTTGAAGCTATACGAATTGATCCACATACCGGTAAAAAATTCACTTTTTTTGCAGATCCAGATGGACTACCCTTGGAGCTATACGAACAATAAACACTTTATTGCACAATAACTCTTGTTAAAATTCTTAATAGTTAATACAGTTCAAATATCTATCAAATAGAGTGTAGCAATATTGGGGAATAAATGATAGAATTGTATCTTTTAAAAAAACAATTTATACAAATGGACTATCCGTTTGTTTTCCTCTTAACAAATCATGAAAAACAACGAAGATTTACAAATTAAGGAGCAAGCAAATTATGCAGCTGGGATTAAAGCGGTGTACATTTCTCTACAACAGATTTTAAGCCGTATGTCGGTTAAAAATTCGTTTAACGTGTTACAAAAACTCAACCAAAAAAAGGGAGTAGATTGCCCTGGATGTGCTTGGCCAGACCCAGATCATCGTTCTAAACTGGGTGAATTTTGTGAAAATGGTGTTAAAGCCATTGCCGAAGAAGCAATGGAAAGACAAGCAAACCCTGAATTCTTTGCTAAATATACCATTGATGAACTTAAAGCTAAAAGCGATTATTGGTTAGGACAACAAGGGAGACTGACACATCCAATGGTGCTAAGACCAGGAGCTAAAAACTACACTCCTATTTCGTGGAGTGAAGCCAATCAAATTATAGCCAAAGAACTAAACGCATTAGATGATCCAGATCAAGCTGCTTTTTACACTTCGGGAAGAACCAGTAATGAAGCTGCTTTTTTATATCAGTTGTTTGTACGAATGTATGGAACCAACAATTTACCCGATTGTTCAAATATGTGTCATGAATCTAGCGGAGTAGCCTTGTCTAAAACTGTAGG
Organism: Ochrovirga pacifica; assembly: GCF_000220525.1. Classification (GTDB taxonomy): domain Bacteria; phylum Bacteroidota; class Bacteroidia; order Flavobacteriales; family Flavobacteriaceae; genus Ochrovirga; species Ochrovirga pacifica. The sequence continues at coordinate 39,891 of NZ_AFPK01000016.1, forward strand.
AATAGGAAAAGGGTCGGTAACGTTAAATGACTTTTACAAAGCTGAATTGATTTTAATTTTTGGTCAAAATCCCGCTACAAATCATCCTAGAATGTTAGCCGCTTTAGAAAAAGCAAAAAAGAATGGAGCAAAAGTAGTCGCTATCAATCCATTAAAAGAGGCTGGTCTTATTAATTTTAAAAACCCTCAAGATCCAATAAAAGCTTTTACAGGAGTAGATATTGCCGATTTGTACTTGCAAATAAAGATAAACGAAGATGTTGCTTTACTAAAAGCTGTCATGTTTAAATTATTTCAAAAAGCTGAACATCAACCTGAAATTTTAAATCAAGATTTCATCAACCAAAAAACAGAAGGATTTGTAGCTTTTAAGAATGAGATTTTAACACATAATTTAGCTTCCCTTATTCAACGTACAGGCCTTTTAGAAGACGATATTGACCTATTGGTAGATTTGATTGCTAAAAGAGAACGAATTATTGCTTGTTGGGGAATGGGTTTGACACAACATGTAAATGGTGTAGACAATATTCAAGAAGTAGTGAATTTACTATTGATGAAAGGAAGTATTGCCAAAGATGGAGCAGGAACTTGTCCGGTACGTGGTCACAGCAACGTTCAGGGAGACAGAACCATGGGAATTGCTGAAAAACCTAGCAAAGAACTTTTAGATAAAATCAGTGAAAATTTCGGATTTACTCCACCTAAGAAACACGGATATTCTGTAGTAGATGCTATAGAAGCCATGTACAAAGGAGAAGCCAAAGTATTTGTTGGAATGGGAGGAAACTTCTTATCGGCTGCTCCTGACACCAATTACACCACACAAGCTTTAAATAATTGTAATTTAACAGCACATATATCTACCAAACTTAATCGTTCGCATTTAACTCCAGGTAAAACTGCCTTAATTTTACCTTCGATGGGAAGAACAGATAAATTTGTAAAAAACGGAAAAGAACAATTTATAACTGTAGAAAACTCTATGGGAGTGGTGCATTCTAGCAAAGGAATGCTAACACCTCCTTCTGAATTTGTTGAGAGCGAGCCCGTAATTGTAGCCAACATTGCTAAAGCAACTCTAAAACAAAACAAGGTTGATTGGGATCATTTAACTGAAGACTATAACAACATCCGAGATTTGATTGAAAAAACCATTGCAGGATTTGAAAACTACAACAAACGTGTAGAGCAACCTATTGGGTTTGAATTGCCAAATGGTTCTAGATCTGGTAATTTTACCACTCCTAACAAAAAAGCCAATTTTACGGTAAACAAACTCAATCAAATTAAGATAGAACCCAATGAATTTTTGATGATGACCACACGAAGTCACGATCAGTTTAATACAACCATTTATGGTTTGGACGATCGATACAGAGGTGTTTACAATGGTAGAATGGTTGTTTTTATGAACGAAGATGATATGAAAAAAAATAAGCTTACGAAGGGAGACTTGATAAGCTTGTATAATAATTATGATGGTGTTTTAAGACAAGTAGACAATTTTGCTGTAGTTCCTTATCAGATTCCTAAGGGATGCCTAGCTACATATTATCCAGAATCAAATCCTTTGGTTCCTATCAACTTAACAGCACATTTAAGTCACACACCTTCATCAAAATCAGTAAAAGTGAAAATAAAAACTACGGAAAGACACAGTGCGTGATTTCGGAAAAAAGAATAACAATTCCCTACCTTTGTTGTAGGTTTAGTTTACCGCACTTTTAGTTTTATTTTATACCCCACTAAAAACCCCTCATCCCATGAGAGGTTTTTTTTTGCTCTACATTTTTTTTCTTTTTTAAAAAACTACTAAAAAACACAGTGTGTGATTACTCAAAAGAAAGAAAATACAGTCTATCTTTACTGATGTTTAGTTTTAAAGTATTTTAAATTGCACTCTACCCCTTGTAAAACCTCTTATAAATCTTGTAAGAGGTTTTATTATGCAAAAAAATAGGAAAACTACGTAAAGACACAGGTAAGTTTTTTAGTAAAAATTAAACATCCTTTTTATATTTACAATAGCTACCCCATTTTGTATACCCCTAATAAAAAAACTCATTATTTAATAATAGAGTTTTTTGTTGAAACTTAATCAAAAACAGCAAAAAATACCGACAAACATATGTTATCGGATTTCTATTTTAAGT
>NZ_AFPK01000015.1 GCF_000220525.1 Ochrovirga pacifica
AGAAAGTTATAAGAATGAGTACTTTTAGTTCTTTTGAAGATATAGAAGCTTGGCAAAAAGCAAGAGAACTAAATAAATTAATTTATCAAATAACTTCTAAAACTAACTTTTCAAAAGACTTCGACTTAGTCAGGCAAATAAGAAGAGCTTCAATTTCAGTAAGTTCTAATATTGCCGAAGGATTTGAAAGACAATCCAATAAAGAATTTAGTCGGTTTTTATTTATCGCAAAAGGTTCAATAGGAGAAGTAAGGTCTCAAATGTATTTAGCTTTAGATATAGGTTATATCGATGAGACGGATTTTAATAAAATCAAAAAGAGTGTTCTTGAAATATCGAGAATGTTAAGTGGGTTAATAAAATATTTAAACAAGTAAATACAGAAAGATTGAAAACCTTATAAACTTTCAACTTTCAAACTTTATAAACAATTAAGAAAATGCTTAGCATTAAAAAAATTGATTTGATATGGAAAAGGTAGATAATTATGGTCTTAGTTACCAAGAGACTAAGACAGATAAAGAAAAAAGTAAAACATATCACATAGATAAATTTCAAAAGCCAAAAGCTAGAACAATGTTAAAGATTGAAAATTTACACGCAAAAGTAGAAGATAACGATATTTTAAAAGGATTAAATATCGAAGTAAAAGCAGGAGAGGTGCATGCCATTATGGGACCAAATGGAGCAGGAAAAAGTACTTTTGCATCTGTAGTTGCAGGAAATGAAAACTACGAAGTTACAGAAGGATCAATTACTTTAGAAGGAGAAGATTTAACTGAATTAGATCCAGACGAAAGAGCACACAAAGGTGTATTTTTGTCTTTTCAATATCCTGTAGAAATTCCTGGAGTTTCAGTTACTAATTTTATCAAAACAGCCATCAATGCAAAACGTAAAGCACAAGGGTTAGAAGACATGCCTGCTGCAGAAATGTTAAAGAAAATAAAAGAAAAATCTGCATTGTTAGAAATCAAAAGAGATTTCTTATCACGTTCTTTAAACGAAGGTTTTTCGGGTGGTGAAAAAAAGCGTAACGAAATTTTTCAGATGGCCATGTTAGAACCTAAGTTAGCCATTTTGGATGAAACCGACTCAGGTTTAGATATTGATGCTTTGCGCATTGTAGCCAATGGAGTAAACAAACTTAAGTCTGATGACAATGCCGTAGTGGTAATTACACACTACCAACGTTTGTTAGATTATATAGTGCCAGACTATGTACACGTGTTGGCCGATGGGAAAATTGTAAAGTCAGGAGGAAAAGAATTGGCTTTAGAATTAGAAGAAAAAGGGTACGACTGGATTGTAAAATAGGTTGATAAAGTTAAAAGTTATAAAGTTTGTAAAGTTGAATTACTTTTTAAAAAACTTTTTAACCTGCAACTTTCTAACTTTAAAAACTTAATTAAAAATGAGTTTACAAGATAAATTAGCAGCAGCATTTCAAGAAAATTCTACCAATGCAGCTGTCCAAAATCATAAAAAAGAAGCTTTTAATGCTTTTGCACAACAAGGTTTTCCTACCACTAAAGACGAGGAGTGGAAATACACTAGTTTGCGTAATGTGTTAAAAAACGAATATGGAATTGCACCTGCAAAAACTGCAGATGTTTCTGCCAAATCTATTCAACCCTATTTGGTTTCAGGAGTAGATTCTTACAAATTAATTTTTGTAGACGGTGTGTTTCAAGAAACTTTATCTGATGAATCCGACGAGTTTTCGGTACAGTTGTTATCAAAAGCAATTGAAGATAGTAAGAACAATGAAATCTTTAAGCAGCAATACAACAGTTTGGCCAAAGGTGTAAGTAGTCTGTCGGACTTAAATACAGCATTTGCACAAGAAGGAGTGTTGATTCAAGTAGCAAAAAGCAAGGTAGTTTCAAAACCTATCGAAATTTTGTATTTGGCCTCAGGTGAAAGTTCTGCTTTGTTACTACAACCTAGAAATTTGATTCTAATTGCTGAAAATGCACAAGCAAAATTCATTGAACGACATCAATCTTTAACAGACATCGCTACTTTTAACAATGTAGTAACGGAAGTGTTTGTTGGTAAAAATGCTATTTTTGATTTGTACAAAATACAAAATGATAAAGAAAATGCATCATTAGTAGATGCTACGTTGGTGGCTCAAGAAAAAGACACAGTAGCTTCTGTGTTTACTTTTTCTTTTGGAGGTAAATTAACAAGAAATAATTTGTCATTCTTTCAAAATGGAACGGGTTGCGAATCCAATTTAAATGGTGTAACCATCTTAGAAGGAGATCAATTGGTAGACAATCATACTTTAGTGGCTCACAAATCGCCAGATTGTACTTCTAATGAAACTTACAAAGGTATTTACGGAGGTAAAGCTACAGGTGTGTTTAACGGAAAAGTAATTGTTGATCAGATTGCACAACGTATCAATGCATACCAACAAAATGATTCTGTTTTGTTGTCGGATACTGCAACTATCAACTCAAAACCACAATTAGAAATTTTTGCAGACGATGTTAAATGTTCGCATGGATGTACTATTGGACAGTTGGATAAGTCTGCTTTGTTTTATATGCAACAACGTGGAATTCCTCCAAAAGAAGCACAAGCATTATTGATGTTTGCTTTTTGTGCTGATGCTGTTGAAGACATCAAAATTCCTGCTTTAAAACAAAAAATCAATACCATGGTAGCCGATAAATTAGGTGTAAGCATGGATTTTGATGAAATTGAATAAAAATCGATACTTAAAGTTCTGTTTTATACACACAAACCCTGAAACATATGTTCAGGGTTTTTTTGTTAATAATAGCTTTTCCTTAATATCAGTTTAGCCATCAATTTTTAAGGGATTCGTAATATTGTGTTTTTATAAATTATCATAATCATATGAAAAAAATAACCTTTGTATTTTTAATAATCACCCTGCATTTACAAGCAAATAATGATTGGGGAAAAACAGGGCATAGAACTGTTGGAGAGGTTGCCAACAGTCATATTAGTAAAAAAACAGCAAAAAAAGTAGCGTATTTGTTAGAAGGACGTTCCTTGGCTTTTGTTTCTATTTATGCCGATGAAATTAGAAGTGATGGACGTTATAACGAATTTGCTCCGTGGCATTATGTAAATTTTGAAGGGGATAAAAAATACAAAGAAGATCCGGTAAACCCAAAAGGGGATATTTTACAAGGAATTAAAACGTGTATTCTAAAGATTAGAAACCCAATCATAAGCAAAGAAGATAAAACCTTTTATCTAAAAATGTTAGTACATTTTGTAGGGGACTTGCACATGCCTTTGCACGCCGGAAATAAACACGATTACGGAGGAAATAAAATCAAAGTACAATGGTACGGAAAAGATGTGAATTTACATTCGTTGTGGGATACTCATATGTTAGACTCCTACCAGATGAGCTATTCCGAATTGGCAAACAATACCGATGTACTAAAGAAAAAGGAGCTTCGTAGATTGCAATCAGGAAGTTTGTTAGATTGGGTGCACGAATCTAGAAAACTAGCTCTTAAAGTGTATAAAGAAGTAGAGGACGGAGAGCGTTTGGGGTATAAGTATATGTATCATAATTTTCCAATTGTACGCACACAATTACAAAAAGGAGGTGTTCGATTGGCAAAAGTATTAGACGAAACTTTTAAAAAGAAAAGTACTTGGTTAGATGCTTTTTTAGCAGGTATTTAAAACAAAACCAAACGGTTGTAAATACAAAACAATTAAATGTGAGTCGTTTTTATTGATGATAATTGTTATATTTGATAAAAAAATTGACAATTATGAAAAGAATTACACAAATTTTAATGTTTATTTCTTTTGCGTTTTCGTATGCTCAAAATGCAGGAGATATTTTGTTTATTGGTTTTAATGCGAATGGCGATTCTGACTTTGCTATTGTAAGCATGGTAGATTTACCCCCCAATACAGAAATTTATTTTACAGACAATGAACCCAATGTAGATGGAAATGGTAACTCTAATTCTGAAGGAGTATTGCTTTGGTCTACAGGAGCTTCAGTAATAAGTAAAGGAACTGTTGTTGTGTTTACAGATATAGACAGTGGTTCTAATACCAATTTTGGAGTTTCGGTGGGTAGCTTGTCTGTAACCGATGCTGGTTTTAATATTTCTACTTCTGGTGATGCTATTTATGCAAGCTATGGAAACCCTTCTGAAAATGAAGTAACACAGTGGATTGCTGGAATTCAAAATAGCAATGGAGGGTTAGAAACCAATTTTTCTGCTACCGGTCTCAATGTTTCAAGCAATTTTGTTGTTATAGCTGCTACAGCTAGTAAGGATGGAGGTGTGTATTCAGGAACAAGAATTAACAAAACGGAAGCTGAATTTGCGACTTTAATTACCAATGAAAGTAATTGGACTACAAGTACTTCTGATGGTGAGTCGCTATTGCCTTTTTCTTCAGTAGTGTTTTCTTTTAGTGTCTTGTCCAATCCGCAACTAAGAGCAGTAGATGTTGGTCTACAAATAAAAAATAATAAATTTGTTTGTACCAATGCAACCATTCTTAGTGTGATAAATATTGTAGGTCAACAAGTTACAAATTACAACCTTGGCACAGGTTTATATTTTGTAGAAATTTTATATGGTGAAGCTGCTTATAAACTAAAAGTAATAAAACAATAAGGTGTAGCCATACCTTTTTTTAATTGAAAAAGACTGTGCAAAAATTAATTTGCACAGTCTTTTATTTTTTTCTGTTACTTAAATATTTAGTCCCACTTGTTTTCTGCGGCTTCTCCACCCCATATAAGTGTTGCTAGGTATGGATTGTCTATAAATGGATTTCTGTTTCCTTGTGCGTCTTCTATAACGTTGTTACGCTGAATTTCAAAAGGAGAAATAGGGTCTTCTTTGTTCCATTCTAAAAACGTATCCAGATTTCCTACTTTGGTAATGGTTTCTCCGTAGCGGATGTTTAGGTAAAAAATCATTCGGGCTACATCACCTTTCCATTCATCTCCAGGATACCAAGCTGAGCCTACGGGACCTGCATCTCCAGAACCATCAACAAATTTATCATTACTTCTAGAGGAGTTTACTCCAGAATCGCAGTATCTTAAGTGATGCAAATCACCTTTAACGATTTCGTCTTTTTCATCACCACCAGTACCCCCTGCGTATAAAGATTGAGGATAAACATGTTCTGTATTAAATAGTCCGTTACTACTACCTCCTGTTTGTCTTTTAGATTTTGCTCTACTTTCACCTGTATACATTAAAATAACATTCGTATTGTTATCTGGGTCTTGATCTGCTTTTAATAAAGGTGTGTGACGGCTAGAATAATATAAAATTGTAGTGTGTTTGTTAGTCGTAACACTGGTCAATTCAGCAGTTAATTCATCTTTGTTGGTAGAAAAAGTAACAGAATTGTAATAGCTTTTTAGATTTTCAGGAATATCAAAAATTCCTTCATTGCTATTGTCTAAAACGGTAATAGTTACAGTTGTGCTACTACATTTTTCTGAATCGGCATTGGCACAAACGGTATAGTCAAAACTGTCTTCTCCTACAAAATTATTTGCAGGCGTATAGGTATAAGTTGTATTGTTATTTTTAACAATAGTTCCGTTGTTTTTACTTGTTTGGTCAACAGCTAAGGTTACTTCTTCTACTTTTTCATCATTGTCTAACAGGTCTGAAATTTCATAAGCAGTATTGATAACAGACACATAATTATCTGCAACGGCAACAGGTGTTGGTATTTCTTCTGGCGGAGTGTTGATGACAAAATTGTTATTTCCGCTAGAGCAAGCAGCAGCTATAGCTGCTACAAATAGGATTAAAATTTTTTTCATTATATGACGAATTTTAAAAAAACCTCTTCCAAATATGAAAGAGGTTTTTATTGGGTTATAATTCTAAGTTTATTCTTCTACGTAAATGTATTCATCACCTTTAAGTACTACTCTAAATTCTTCTACAGGGCGGCTTCCGGTATAAGTATCTGCAAAAACGGCAAATACATCATCTTCTTCTGCATTAGGGAATCTATCTTTTAGAAATACGTTTAATGCTTTTAAAATCATTTCATCAGTCCAGTATGCACTTGCTCCAGGTCTTCTGTCAAAGTTGTTATACTGTGCTGCACTTGATACTTGCTCTACAAGTGTTGCATCGTCTTTTAATGATGAAGTTTCTAACCAATCAAAATCATCACTAGTAAACGTATAAATAATTGGGTTGTCAGGGACCCAAGTACCTTTTTTGTGTGCAAAACGGATGGGTGTTGCTGTTGTTGTTTCTGGTAAGATCCAAGCTCCATCGCTAAACTCGTACAAGTCAAAACGAGTTTGTGTACCACCGCTAAAGTATTTGTATAATACAATTACTTGTTCTTCGTTTTGTGCGTAAGTATACTTGTTAGCTAAATAAGTTGGTAAGTATGTGTCAGGACTAACAGAGCTACTAAAGTTTCCATACTCACCTGGTTGGCCTGATCCAGTTCCCATTGCTTTATAGTCCTCATCAGTTAATGTAATCATATTTTCAGGCATTACAAACTCGGTACCGTCATATTGATAATATGTAGTTAAAGTTTCCGTCTCACCTGTATATTCGTCACCTTCACCTTTGGAAATGGTTACATTACCAATCAACCAACGCATAGAGTCAGAAGTAGTAGAAATGTATTTAAAAGCCATATGAATAATTTTGTTGTCATAAGCAGAAAAGTCAACTACATCGCTAGGAGTTAAAGAGTGGTTGGTATGGGTTGTTCTGTTTGTGATAGTTAGCTCAGACCAAGTGGTTGTAGCAACATCGCCCGTAAAGTTTTCAGTTACCATTACTTTTAAGTTAGACAAATCAGTACCATATCTAAGGTTTTCATCAATTTGAAATTTCAAGTTTGTTTCTCCAGTCAAATCAATTTCTGGAGAGACTAGCCAATCTTCGTTGTCTTTTGCAGAGCCAGAGAATCCACTCATAGAAATATTACCAAAACCAGTTGCATCTGTCCACTCCTCATCTCCAACAACGTTGTAGGCAGTCCAACCGTTAAAGGTTTCGTTGGTAAAATCAAAATTTTTAACAGCACCACCAGCAGCCAAGCTTGGCTCTTCTGTAAAGTTGTTATAGGTTACTTTGTAAAAGTTATCTTCAACAGGATTAGTCACTTTGGTGTCTAAAATACCTGCTAATAAATCGCTAGCGGTTTCATCAGGGTGAAAAGCACCACTGTTTGCTGTTGGATAATCTTCATCAGCTAATGTGATGTCATCAGCATTGAATAGGCTTTGAATAACCGTGTTATTTTCATTATAAATGTCTATGGTTAATTCTGCACTAGCACCTGGGGCATTTGGTAATTCCTTGTTTAAAGCCAAAGGAATTAATTTCTCAGCTTGCTCAAAAGATTCAAAAGCGGTACCAGACAATTTCATGGTTTCAAAATCCTCTTCTATAAGTGTGTACTGGATAGGAGTTTTTATTAACGAAGGCAATTCACCCAATTCATCGTACGTATCTTCTAAAGTGTCTGTACAAGAAAAAAGGAGCATACTAGTAGCAAAAGCGTATGCTAGTTGTTTTATATTTTTCATTTTGTTCTGTTTTTTGATTGAGAAAAAGAATTAAAAGTTTAGGATTGTGCTTACACTAAAAGTTCTTCCTACACCGTAGTAAACCAATGCTTTTGCAGCGGTACCACCCACATCATCAGCACGGGTAATGTAACGAGTGTCGAATGCATTGTACATTCTTGCCATTAATTTTGCATCTAAAGCTCCTACTTTAAATTTGTGTTGTAAAGACAAGTCCACTAAAGTATATGCAGGAACTTTCCAAGGGTCTCTCACATCTCCAGTTTCAGGATTGGTTGTTCTACCGCTTGGGTCAAAGTCTGCGTAAAACCTATCAGCGTAGTTTGCATCTATAAAAATCTTTGTGTCCTCCGTAAGGTCATAACTTGCTCCTAGAGCTGTCGTTGTTTGTGCAGATCTACCTACTGGCAAGTCTTTGATAAAGATCTCAATCTCGCTCCCTAGTACATTGTTATTTTGATCTGTAAAGGTTGCTGTTACGTCATCTTGCCAAGTCCAGTCTCCTAGAGATAAAGCACCTTTTAAAGTGAAACGATTAAATGGACGGTATTCGAAGTCTACCTCTACACCTTGATGTAAGGCATTCACTCCCAGAATGTTTATAAATTCTACTTTGTTTGGACCATTAGAATCTGGAATGGTACGCGTTTTAGTTTCGGTTCTATCGTTCCATGCAGTTCTATACACATTAATGTTCGCAGCAAATTTGTCGGTTCTAAGACCGTATCCTAATTCTAAACTGAAGATTTTTTGATTTTCTGCATCTACGTTGGTTTCGTCGTTGTTGTTGGTTGGCCATATAGCATTAAAAAAAGGAGCTCTTTCAAAATATCCACCGTTAAAAAAGATGTTGTTGTAAGCATCCAAACGGTAGTTAATTCCTCCCTTAGCACCAAAACCTACAAAGTTTACATTGTCTGTTTTTTGATTTGGATCGGAATCTAATTTTGCAAAGTGATCTTCTCTTGCATATACTGTGTTTGACACGTTTGCAGCTACAAAAGCAGTAATGTCTTCGTGGTCATATTCAATTTGTGCAAAACCACCGTAAGTAGTATTGAAAGCAGTGCTGTAAAAGTCGTATTTTTCCCCAACTTGTACCTCGTTGTTAGGGTTGTTAACGTTTCCGTCTTTATCCATAATGTATTCACCTCCTAAAAGGTCTGCTAATTCTTTACCACTACTTACTCTCGTATAACGGTAATCCACTCCAGCCGTTAATGCTAACTCATCTGATAAATCGTAGTTTAAGTTGGTCAAACCTCCTAACCAAGTATGATCGTTAGTACGTGTTTGTATGTAAATGGTAGACTCTCCTTTTATTTTGTTTTCTTGTACTACTTTGTCTATATCGATAGGTGCATATATACCTCCTAAGCGGTATTCTGAAGTTTCTAATTTTCCGCTATCATCTCCTTCCTCAAAGCTTACACCTCCGTCACCTTTACTGTAATATACGGTGGTTGATAATTTAGCATCATCATTTATCTTCCAGTAGTGATTTAAAGAAGCGATGGGTTTGTGAAAAAAGTTAGAGCTAACTCCAAACTCTTGTCCGTTTTTATATCCCCAATTAAGGTTGGTTTTTATTCCGTATTCACTCTCTCTAAACTGATTGATAGTAAGCTTGTCAAACCTTTGGTTGTGCCTTTGAGGTGCACCGGTAACAAAGAAAGTTAACTTGTGTGCATCATTTATTTTTTTTGCAATACTGGCAAAGTAAGACATGGCATCAAATTGAGTTCCATCTACATAACCATTACCTGAAATTTTATCAGCATAAACGGTTGCAGCAAAACCATTTTCTAGTAAACCTGTAGAAAGTTTCAATCCATATTTTTGATAACCATCATTACCGATACCATATTCAAATCTACCTCCTTTTTTTGCTTCGGTAGATTGTGTAATGATGTTAATGGTACCACCAATAGAAGGTACGGCCAATTTAGATGCTCCCAAACCTCTTTGCGTTTGGGTAGAAGCAGTAACATTACCAATACCTGCCCAGTTAGACCAGAATACACGTCCGTCTTTAGCAGCGTTTACTGGTACTCCGTTAATAACCACTGCTACGTTTTCAGAGTTAAAACCACGCATGGTAATTTCCCCATCTCCAAAACCACCTCCAGCACGAGTTGTAAACACTCCTGGAGTAGATTTTAAAATCTCTACAAATTCTTGATTTCCTAGTTTTTGCTCAATTTCTTCTTGTTTTACAGTAGAATAAGCAATGGGTGTTTTTCTATCAATAGCTCTAGAGGCAAAAACAACCACTTCGTCTAAACCTACAGAAGAACTTTCTAATATTATGATTAAATTTTTAGAGTTTCCATTAAATTCAATAGTCTTAGTTTGAAACCCCATTGAACTAATTTTTATCTGTCCTTTGTTTTGTGTAACTTTTAAATTGAATTCACCGTTAAAGTTTGTAAAAGTACCTTTGTTTATAGAGTTAACAACTTCAACAGTTGCAACAGGAACAGGTTGTCCAAAAGTGTCTTTAACTAATCCTGTAATTGTTTTTGTACTTTGTCCAAAACTTTGTGAAACCAAAGCAGAGAACAGGGTAACAAATAGAATAAATTTTTTCATTGTTTAAAGTAAAATTAAGTTTGCCTAGCAAAACTACTCACTTACAGTGTTTTGCTTAACGTACTTATTTTATGTTATGTCTAACAATGGATTTATTTATTGTATATTTAACGTTAATTAATTGTTAATTTGTTTCTTTAGTGTTGGGTTACTGTAATAGAAATGTTAAAATTTAACAATGGTTTAAGTGTAAAAATCTTTATTAAACTAAGTTTTTTAGCCTTTTTTTAGGGCTGTTTTAATAGAATTTAAATCTTTTTTACCTGTTTTTAAGTCTTTTTGGATAAGAAATGTTAATGGTTTTGGTTTCAGGCTTGGAAGAAAATAAAAGCGTAACCCCTCCTTTTATTCTATATAAGAAGAAGGATGACACTTTTATTATAAATATTTTGCTATGTTCTTTGCTATGGTCTGAAATTCTTCTTGACGAAGTGTTTCTTTTTTGCCAAAAGTAGCATCGGCCATATTGTTTAACGGAATTAAGTGTACGTGTACGTGAGGCACTTCTAATCCTATAACAGACAGTCCAACACGTTTGCAAGTAATAGCTTTTTCTATTGCTTTTGCAATTTTTTTAGAATAAGCGAAGAGTTGGGTATATAACTCATCGTCTAAATCAAACAACTGGTCTATTTCTTTTTTTGGAACCACCAAAGTATGCCCAGCAGCATTAGGATTGATGTCTAGAAAAGCAATAAAGTGTTCGTTTTCGTCTACTTTGTAACACGGAATTTCCCCTTGAATGATTTTGGTAAAAATACTGGACATTTCTTAACAATTTTTAGGTTTGTAAAAGTAGCAACACAAAAGACAAATTAGCGGCTGATTTCTACAATTTCAAATTTCATAATTCCGTTAGGCGTTTGAACTTCAGCAATTTCACCTGCTTTGTGACCTAACAATCCTTTTCCTATAGGAGAGTTTACAGATAGTTTCCCATTTCTAATATCCGTTTCCGAATCGGCAACAAGTTGGTAGTTAAACTCCATTCCGTTTGCTGTATTTTTAATTTTTACTTTGGAATGGATTAAAATTTTAGAGGTATCAATCTGAGACTCATCCAAAATACGAGCATTGGCCACTACATTTTTTAGTTGTGCAATTTTTAGCTCTAACAAAGATTGTTCTTCTTTGGCAGCATGATATTCGGCATTTTCACTCAAATCTCCTTTGTCTCTTGCTTCGGCAATTTCATTAGAAACTCTTGGTCGTTCTACTTGTTCTAAAAACTCTAATTCGTCTTTTAACTTTTTAAATCCTTCTTCTGAATAATATGATACTTCACTCATCTTCTCTAGTTTTTAAAATACAAAAAATCTCACTTCCTGCTGAAAGTGAGATACACACAAATATAAGCAAATATTTTAAAGCCCAAAAAATGACGTACCTTTAACCCATAAAATTTTTAAAGTTTTTCACCATTGAAAAAAGTATTTGTTTTCTTCAATCTTATCCTTGTGTTTGCATCTTGCAGCAGCGATGTATTTACACAAAAAAATACATTGGTTCCCGAAGTAGCAGTCAATGCTTCTCTTAACGATCCTTCTTTTTTGTCTATACCAGGTGATTTTCGAATACTACCGAACCAAGGGTATCGTGCCAACGGAATTATTGTTTTTAATATTGACAAACAAACTTTTTTAGCTTTTGATTTAACCTGCCCTTACCTAAGTCCAAACGAATGTAATTTGGCAATGGATGTAGAAGACGGTACTGGTGTGATGTCTTGTGCTATTTGCGAGCAAAGTGATATCACTTTTACTCAATTTAAAACCAAAGTAACCATTAATCAAAAGACATATCATCTAAGACAATATAAAGTTTCAGTACAAGGAAACTCATTGTTGGTAACTAATTTTTAATCGCTGATTAATTCGTACTTTTGTGCCCAAATAACAATTCCATGGAAAATTATTTTTCTTCTCAATTTAAATTGGGAGTTTTAGGAGGTGGTCAATTAGGAAGAATGTTGTTGGCCGAAACACAAAAATTTGATGTACACACCTGTATTCTAGACAGCTCTAAAGATGCCCCTTGTGCCCCTTATTGTAACGAGTTTTTTATAGGTAATTTATTAGATTACAACGATGTATATAACTTTGGGAAAAAGGTCGATGTATTAACCATAGAAATAGAGCATGTAAACATACAAGCGTTGTACAAATTACAAGAAGAAGGGATAAAAGTATATCCACAACCCCATGTAATAGAAACCATACAGCACAAAGGAAAACAAAAAGATTTTTACAAAGAAAACAACATCCCAACTTCTCCGCATCAAAGGTTTGATAGTTTGGAGGCACTAAAACAAGCCAATCTAACAGAATTTCCTTTTGTTTGGAAATCTGCACAATTTGGTTATGATGGAATGGGAGTAAAAATTGTACGTTCTATAGACGATATTCAAAAATTACCAGACACAGAATGTATTGTAGAAGAATTAATACCATTTAAAAACGAATTGGCTGTAATTGTAGCCAGAAATGCCGATGGTGAAGTTAAAACCTACCCTGTGGTAGAAATGGAATTTCATCCAGAAGCCAATCAAGTAGAATACGTTATTTGTCCTGCTCGTATTGATGATGAAGTGGCTAGCAAAGCCAGAAAAATAGCCATGGATGTAGCACAAGCGTTTGAACACGTAGGTCTGTTGGCAGTAGAAATGTTTCAAACCGAAAATGATGACATCATTATAAACGAAGTAGCACCCAGAACCCATAATAGCGGTCACTATAGCATAGAAGCATCGCACACCAATCAATTTGAACAACACTTAAGAACCGTTCTAAATCTGCCCTTAGGAAAAACAGATAGCAAATTGGCTGGGATTATGGTTAATTTAGTAGGAGCAGAGGGTTATGAAGGAGAAGTTGTGTACAAAAACATTGTAGATATTTTAGAAATTGATGGGGTTACTCCACATTTGTACGGTAAAAAAATAACCAAGCCTTTCCGTAAAATGGGACATGTAACCATTGTTGATAAAGACATCAAAAAGGCAAGAAAAACAGCCGAAATAGTAAAGAAAACCGTAAAAGTAATTAGTAAAACAAAATAAGTTGATAAAGTAAAAAGTTGAAGATATATAAAGTTCTTTGCAAGGAGCATTAACTTTTCAGCTTTACAAACTTGTAACTTTAAAACTATAAATTATGAAAGTAGCTATCGTAATGGGATCAGATTCTGATTTGCCCGTAATGCAACAAGCCATAGATATTTTAAAAGAATTTGAAATAGAAGTAGAAGTAGATATTGTGTCTGCTCACAGAACGCCAGAAAAATTAGTAGATTTTTCTACCAACGCTCATAAAAGAGGAATTGCTGTTATTATTGCTGGTGCAGGAGGAGCAGCACATTTGCCAGGAATGGTTGCTTCGATGAGTCCGTTACCCGTTATAGGAGTTCCGGTAAAATCTAGCAATTCTATAGACGGATGGGATTCTGTCTTGTCTATCTTACAAATGCCAGGAGGAGTACCAGTAGCAACCGTAGCTCTAAACGGAGCAAAAAATGCAGGAATTTTAGCTGCTCAGATTATAGGAGCTAGCAACAGTGCTGTTTTAGACACTATTGTGGCGTACAAACAAAGTTTAAAAACCAAAGTGATAGAGGCTTCAGAGCGAGTAAAAAATTCACTATCCTAAAGTTTTTAACTAAGTTTACACCCGATTATCCCCTTAAGAAAACATGAAAATTACCGAACGCATTCAGCAACCCATTCATACAGAAATGGCTGCCTTTGAAGACAAATTCAAAGAAGCGATGGCCACAAAAGTTCCTTTGCTGAATCGCATTACACACTATATTGTTCGTAGAAAAGGAAAACAAATGCGGCCCATGTTTGTGTTTTTGGTAGCCAAGATGGTTTCGGACGGAGATTTTAACGAAAGAACTTACAGAGGAGCTTCTATAATAGAGCTAATACACACCGCTACTTTGGTGCATGATGATGTTGTAGACGATAGCAACAAACGTAGAGGCTTCTTTTCTATCAACGCTTTGTGGAAAAATAAAATTGCTGTTCTAGTAGGTGATTTTTTACTATCAAAAGGATTGCTGTTAAGCATAGACAATGATGATTTTGATATTTTAAAACTAATTTCTACTGCCGTTAGGGAAATGAGCGAAGGAGAATTGCTGCAAATAGAAAAAGCCAGAAGATTAGATATTACCGAAGAAGTTTATTTTGAAATAATCCGACAAAAAACAGCAACTCTAATCTCTGCTTGCTGTGGTATTGGAGCAGCATCGGTTGGTGCAGATGTTGAAGAGGTAGAAAAAATGAGATTGTTTGGAGAGTATATTGGAGTTGCCTTTCAGATAAAAGATGATTTGTTTGATTATTCCGACGAACAGATTGGAAAGCCAACAGGAATAGATATTAAAGAACAAAAAATGACTTTGCCGTTGATTTATACGCTAAATACTTGTAGCGATAAGGATCGAAAATGGTTAATTAATTCTGTTAAAAACCACAATACCAATAAAAAAAGAGTAAAAGAAGTAATTTCTTTTGTTAAAAATCATGGAGGTTTGGAATATACCATCACCCAAATGCAATTGTACAAAAACAAAGCCTTAGAAATTCTAAAAACTTATCCTGATTCTGAGTACAAATCTTCTTTAGAAACCATGATAGACTACGTGGTAGAACGCAAGAAGTAAATTCCGTGGTTTCTTAATTACAAATAGTTCATTAAATTAGTTTTATAGACCTAAAGAATGAAACTAACACAAGTGCTATTTTTTATACTTACTTTTTGCAGTAGCACTTACGCCCAGCTCATTAATAAAAATAGGGTGATAAAAACAATATCGGTTACAAAAGACACTTTGCGTTTAGAAAAGGTAGCCATTAGCGATGTTCAATTTAAAGTAACAAATACAAAAGGGATCCTTATTCCTTCTAGCTACTACTATTTTAATCCTCAGAAAGCACAACTATTTTTTTATAGCGATAGCATTAAATTGGCAAAGATACATTACTATAAGTATCCTGATTTTTTAACCCAAACTTACAGTCCGTTTCAAAAAAAACTTATCATTCCCAAAGCAACTCCCAATTCAAAACCTGTTTCCATTTTATCCGAATTCAGGAAAAAAGATTTTTTTGGAGAGGTAGCCACCTACGGAAACATTACCCGTGGTATTACGGTGGGTAACAATCAAGGATCGGTGCTAAATTCAGGGTTAGATTTGCAAATTACAGGAAGCTTATCAGAAAAATTAAAAATTAGAGCCAGTATAAAAGATTCTAATGTGCCTATTCAGGAAAATGGAGTATCTCAGAATCTAAGAGAGTTCGATCGGGTGTTTATAGAACTGTTTACAGACACTTGGAAGCTAAAAGCAGGGGACGTGGATTTGCAAAACAGGGAGAGTTATTTTTTAAATTTTAATAAAAAAATAAACGGAGCCCAACTAAATGTGATGTTAGATAACGGAGAGCAACAAACAACGGTTACGGCATCAGGAGCAGTGGTTAGAGGAAAGTTTACCACGGCTGCTATTCATCCTCAAGAAGGAAACCAGGGGCCTTATAGGTTGTTAGGAGCTAATGGCGAACTAAATATTGTTGTTATTTCGGGTAGTGAGGTGGTGTATGTAAACGGTGTGGTTTTAAAAAGAGGAGAACAGCATGATTATACAATAGATTATACAACGGCAGAAATTACTTTTAATCCTACGTTTCCCATCAATGCTGCTCAAAGAATTTTGGTAGACTATCAGTACAGTGATCAAAATTACAATAGGTTTGTTACCCATAACGGAATACAATACAAAGATGATAAGTGGTCTTTAGGAACGTATTTTTATCATGAACATGATGTAAAAAGTCAGTCCTTACAACAAAATTTAAACGATGCCCAAAAGCAAGTCTTAAAAGAGGCAGGAAACAACCTGTCTTTAATGGTGGCCGAAAGTGCTAACAAAGCAGCATACGATGAAAATAGAATTCAGTATACCAAAAATGCAGATGGTAATTATGTTAGAAGCAATAATAAAGAAGATGAATTGTACAATGTTGTTTTTAATAGAGTTGCAAACGGACAAGGAGCGTACAATTTACAACAAACTTCAGCACAGGGAAATGTATATGTATTTGTAGGAGAAAATAATGGAAGCTATGCACCCGTTACTCAATTGATTGCTCCTGTAAAAACACAGGTCGCAGTGGTCAATACAGGATATCAAATAAGCAAATCCTCTTTTGTGCACACCGAATTGGCTTATAGCAATAATGATTTAAATCTTTTTTCTGATAAAGACGATAACAACAACCAAGGGCTTGCCTCTAAACTAACTTGGAAACAAAAAATAGCTACTGGAAATTGGAATACAGAAAACGAACTGAACTGGGATTTTGTTCAAAAAAACTTTAACAATATAGAGGGACTGTATCAAGCAGAATTTAATAGAGATTGGAATTTAGAGGTACAACTTATGCCTAATTTTTTAGGAAATCAGACCTATATAAAAAATCAGTTTACAACTAGCAAACAAGAGTACCAAAAAATGGAGCTAGAAAGTGAGTACTTAAAGTTAGGAACTGCCTTTAAGGGAATTAGAAACTCTTTAATAACAAACAATACCTTTAAAAACATAGTACTTGCTACCCGAAGTAGTTTTTTAAATAGCAAAAATAAACTAGATAAAGGGGTGTTTGTAAGAAATCATACACAGGTTACTTATCCATTTGCTAAAGGATGGATGCGGGGTTTGTTTTTGTACGAAGACAATCAACAAAAAAATCAGGAGACAAAGGAATTGCATGTCAACAATCAGAAATATACTACGGGCGGGTTAGAATTTGGTTTGGGAGATTCTACCAAAGTTTTTACACGTATAAAGTATTATGTTACCGAAATTGACAGTGTAAAAAACAATAAGATGACACGGGTACAGAATGCTCAAAATTATTCTGTACAAAGTAAATGGATTGAAAACGAACAAACTTCTTGGAGTACTTTTGCCAACTACAGAGTGGTTGCTAATTATTTTGCTGATGATGTAGAAGTTGTTAATGCTAGCACTCAGTTTAGTCAACGTTTGTTTCAAAATTTATTGGTACTAAGTAGTTTATATCAAACCAGTTCGGGTACTACACCTCAGCAAAACTACAATTATATAGAAACCGAACCCGGACAAGGATTTTATACGTATTTAGGTGATTTAAACGATAATGGAATTAAAGATTTTGACGAGTTTGAAGTAGCTCAGTTTGCAGATCAGGCAAATTATTTACGGGTTTTGTTGCCAACCCTTGCTAGAATTGCTACACAGAAAGCAAAATTTAGTCAGTCTTTGTATCTAAACTTTATCCAATTTAAAAATCATACAGCACCTTGGCTGCGTTGGCTTTCACATTTTTCTACTCAGACAGGATTTTTGATAGACAAGGATCAGTTAAAGGTAGGACGTCAGTTTAACATCAATCCATTTGCTACGGGGAATCAAAACGTGGTAGGTTTGCAAAAAAATGTTGCCTCTAGTTTGTTTTTTAACCGAGGACAACAGCATTACAGCAGTACTTACACCTATATAAACAATGAAAATCGTCAAATTATAAGTGCCGATGCTCAAACAGCAAGTGTGCAAGCACATGAGTTTAATTTTCAACACAATATTCAGGGTTCTTGGGTGTTGTCTGCGTTGGCTAGAATAGAAGAAAACAGTAATAAAAGTAGTTTTGAATCTAGAAATTTTGCAATACATTCTCAAAAGCTTCATCCGTCTATTAGTTTTCTAAAAGATGAGTTTTCTACTGTAGAGGCAGTATATATTTATCAGCATAAGAAAAATGAAGGAGGAGACGAAACATTGGCAAGTCATGATATTGGATTGAACTACAACTACAATCACCCCAAAAAAGGATCTGTGTTGGCAAGCGTACATACAATAAACAATCAATACCAAGGAGCGTTGAACAGTCCGGCTTCTTATAGAATGCTAGAAGGCTTGCCGCCCGATAGAAATTATACTTGGTCTGTAACAATACAAAAGAGTTTGACACGTTTGTTAGATTTAAGCCTAAGTTATAACGGACGAAAAAACAATAGCATAGCGACCATTCATATTGGTAGTGTACAGTTAAGAGCCAACTTTTAAAACATTAGGCAAGCTCGTTAAAATGAGTTATTTTTGAACTTATAAAGTAAAAAGAAACATGAAAAAACTACTTTTTATTAGCATTCTATTTGCCTCTGTGGCTTCTTTTGGACAAAACAATCAAATCAAACTAGATTTATTAGACATTTTGGTGTTTAGAACCTTGGATGTGTCTTATGAAAACCAATTGAATGATGAAGCTTCTGTAGGACTTTCGGTGTTTATTAATTTTGAACCCAAAAGTGCTGACTTTCGATATAATGAAAACTTTCAATTGACTCCTTATTTTCGTCAATTTTTAACTACTAACAAAGGGTTTGACTTTTTTGGAGAACTTTTTGGAACCTTGAACTTTGGAGAAAAAGAAACAGAGATGACCGAAATGGGAGTTACGACTAAAGAAAAAAGAAATTATTCAGATTTTGGATTGGGAATTGGAGCAGGAGGTAAGCATGTTTCTAGAAATGGATATATTTTTGAATTCAATGTAGGAGTTGCACGTAATTTATTCAACGCTAAAATGTCTAGACAATTTGTACCTAGGTTTGGCGTAAGTGTTGGGAAACAATTCTAAGCAACAGCTCTAAAAAATACAATGGCTATTAAACAAATGCAATCTTCTTGGCTGGGGCTATCCAAAGATTTTTTAAGATGGTTGTCTTTGGCCATCGTTATTGGGGTTTTGGTGGGTTTGGCCACTGCATCTTTATTAATAGGACTCCACTATGCAACAAATTATAGAGAAACCCATAGGGCTATTATTTGGTTGCTACCCTTTGGAGGTTTGCTTGTAGGCTTGTTATACCATTATTACGGAAAATCGGTAGCCAAAGGAAACAATCAACTATTAGAGGAGTTACATAGCCCAAAAGATATTATCCCTTTTAGGATGGCTCCCTTTATTTTTATAGGTACGGTTGTGTCTCACTTATTGGGTGCCTCTGTAGGTAGAGAAGGTACAGCAGTACAAATAGGAGGTGCTATTGCCGATCAGTTTTCTAAGTGGTTTCGCTTGTCTGCTTTAGATAGAAATATTGTTATTTTGATGGGAATTAGCAGTGGTTTTGCAGGATTGTTTGGAACGCCTTTGGCAGGAACTGTTTTTGCCCTAGAAGTGTTGATGATTGGTAGCGTTCGTTATCATGCTGTTTTGCCCTGTTTGTTGGTGGCAGTAATTTCTAATTATGTATCGTCTCAAGTTGCTCATTATTTTCATATTCCTCATACACAATATGTGGTTGATGTTGTTCCTGAATTGACCATTAGTACTTTTTTATGGGCATTGTTTGTTGGAATTCTTTTTGGAGTGGTAAGTACTTTTTTTTCTAAAGGAGTTGCGTTCTTTGGTCGTTTTTCAACGTACATAAAGTATCCACCATTACGACCAGTAGTAGGTGGTTTGTTTGTTTCGGTATTGGTTTTTGCTATTGGAACAAAGTACATTGGTTTGGGAATTCCTACTATTGTAGATTCTTTTAAAGTAACGATGGTATCTTATGATTTTGCTGCAAAATTACTATTAACTACCTTTTGTATTGCTTTTGGTTTTAAAGGAGGAGAAGTAACCCCTTTATTTTTTATAGGAGCTACCTTGGGTAGTGCCCTTTCTGTTTTTGTACCCTTGCCCATTGGTTTGTTAGCGGGTATGGGATTTGTGGCGGTGTTTTCGGGTGCAACCAATACCCCTATTGCTTGTACCTTAATGGGGGTAGAATTGTTTGGAAGCGAGGGTATAGTGTTTATTGCACTTGCCTGTGTTACAGCTTATTTGTTTTCTGGACATACTGGAATATACAATGCTCAGATTGTAGGTGTTTCTAAGATAAAAACAAAACAATCTGAGCAAGGATCTTCTTTGGGTAAGCTTAATGAGCACTAGCCACGGGCTCTATTTTTTCTAATACAATTTTTTCTTTGTTTTTTGCAACCATATGCTTGTAAAAAGCTTTAAACTCTTGGTATTCGGATGTAGGGATCATGTGTGTTTTAAATTCTCTAACACTCTTTACGCTAATTGAGTTTCCGTTTTGTTGAATTAAGTAGCTGTAGCTTCCTGTTTTATTTTGCATTGTTGCTCTAAAGCTTTTTGGTAAGGATACCACCTTGTAACCTTTTGGAATTGTAAGGATAATGTTTTTGCTAATCTTTGTAGGAGTAACCAAATCAATAGGATATTTTCTTTTATCTAGTTTAAAAGGGTTTTTGGTATCACTTAAGAATACCATCGGATTGATGTATTTTTTTCCATTGATGGTTTCGCAATACTTTTTGCTAGATACTTCCCCTAACAACATTATCGGTTTTGAAGTTTTTTTCTTGTTTGTAAGTTGACAGTTTTTAACAAACACGTGGTATCTATTTCCTAATTTCTTTTTTAGTTCCTCTTCTCCTAGTTTGTTGTATTTGTTTCTAAAATCTAAAGCTCTTTTTCGGGTAAGTTTGGCTCTTAAGTTTCCTGACATTTTAAAATCTTTGTCAAAAGTAATTTGAGCCATATAAATTTCTTCTGATTGTTGTTTTGGAACTAGCGGTACATCAATATTGGTTTTTTTATTGGCCATTAACCTACCATGCCAGTTGAGAGCTCTTGTAGGTAGTACATTTACTGCGTTGTTTTGCCCACTTGCATCTAGTAAAAGAATTTCTCCGTTTATGTTTTTAACTGCAGCAACTACATAGTTTAGTCCATCTAAAGTTGGGAATATAGGAACACCGTTGTTTTTGGTACTTAGTAAAACAGGATAGGCTCTAATGCCAGCTTCTTTTAGCATTGCTACCAATGTTAAGTTTACCTCGGCAATGTTTCCTTCTCCTTTTTTATACGCTTTGGGCAATCCATCATTGGTGTATAGTCCGTAGTGTTTGTTCCATTGAATTTTAGACTTTACAAAATCAAATATGCTTTCTATTTTTTCTTTTTCGGATGAGGTGTTAGCCGTTATTTTTTCCAAATCCTCTTTAAAGTAATTTTTCTTTGCTAGTTGTTTTCCAAAACTGTAAGATTCAAACAATCTTTCACAAACACTTTCCCAGCTGTTGCTGTAAGTTTTTGTGTAACCATCAGGAAACACTACGGAAGACAGTTCGTAAAGAATTCTACCCCTGTAATCGTTAAAATTACTTGTGTAGGGTTCGTCATTTTTAATGGCGGGAATGTTTTTATCTTCAAAAGTTAAAATTTCTTTATCGTAAGTAATGTATTGATTTATGCGTTCTGAAGTACTTTCTGTTTTAGGTGTAACAGTATAATATCCTTTGGTTACTTTTTTGTATTTAAAGAATTCTGGTATTTCGGTTCGGTAATACAGTTTTTTTACAGGGATTTTTTCTTGAATGTTAAAGGTTCCTATGTCCCAAAAATTAGAAGTTAAAGAGTATTTAAGTTCTATAATAGAGCCTGCACGAACATCAGGAAATGCAATTTTTCTAACACTTAGGGTTTTGCTTTTTGCTTCGGTATAGATTTCTTTTTTGTTTACTTTTTGTTCTACTATTTTACCATTTTTAAGGTTGTAGGTAACGGCTTTAATTTTGAATATTCTATCGGGTGTAGAGCCTGAGTAGTAGTAGATATTTTGGTTTCCATAAGACAAACCATCTTTGTCGTAAATTTTTAAGCGAATATGATAATCTATCACTTTTTCGAAGCTTCTAGAAATGGTATTGTAGTTAATAGAAATGCTTTCGCTTTTATACAAAAAGGCAGCTTCGGCCAAAGAGTCTATAGCGCATGTTTTTTCTAAAAGTTCTTCTTTAGATACTTTTCCAAATTTGTAGTTTTGGGCTTTGCTGCTTGTACCAAAGCAAAGTACAACAGCTAGGAATAATATAAGTTTCTTTTTCATCATTTATTTTTTAGATAGTACAAGTTTTAGGTTGTCGTTTTGAGTTACTGAGCGGATAAAATCTCCATAATCATTGTATTTTTCTTTAGGATAGGTTCCTTGCTTTTGATAAAAGTCTCTTTGGTATGTTAGGGTATGTTCATCGACCTTTTTAAAGACCAGAGCATAGTTTCCAAATTCTGACTGAATGTTTTTGTCTTTAGGTAGTGTTTCTATGCTATATCCTTTAGGAATTTTAAGTGTAATGCTGTCTTTTTCGTTATACCCACGTCTTATAACCAAAGGGTGTTGTCGGTCTTTTTGATAAGCAACAGATTGTTTGTGTTGGTTAAGAGCGTTGATTTTAAAAATCATTTCGTTACCCATAATAGTTGCATAGTCTTCTAGTAAAAGATCTAAGTCTTGTGCAAAGGTTTGTTTGTTTTTTTGATTTGTAAATTGATGTGAAGTAATTTTTACGTTGTTGTTATAGCTCCATTTGTAAAATTTGTAATAACGATCTAGTTCTTTAGGAGTATAGGTTTCTAATACGTAATCATCGTCGTAATTTATACCTTTAGATTGTATGTTTATATGTGCATTTAAGTGTCCATTTTCTTGTAACTGCAAGGTGGCATTGCTAATTTGTAGGTTGTTTTTGTCTGTGTATATAGGAGTGTGTTTTAATACTCCACCTTCTTTTTCTAAGACCAACACATCTCTATCATCGGTAAAGCTACCAAGGTAATTAAAGGGCAATGTTTGGTTGGTACACTCTAACCAAACATCTTTTCCATTGTTTAGTTTGGGCAAGTTTAGAATCATATGATTTCCTTGCATTCCATGGTACTGTTTGTCAAAATTTCTTTTTTGTTTTGCATATACAATTACCCAGTTAGATTCTATACCTACTACATCTAACAAAGCTTTGGTGTAGTTAGAAAGGCCTTTACAATCTCCATAGCCCAATCGGTCTACATCGCTGGCCAAAGAAGGTTGCCAGCCTCCCACTCCGATAGCAACATTTACGTATCGAGTTTTGTTTTGCATGTAATTGTAAATAATTTCTGCTTTTTTTAGTGGATCTTGAATGCCTTTTACCAATTCTTTTACCTTTTGCTGGGTTTCTGGACTTAGGCTTACACGGTCTTGATATAGTTTGGTTCTAAGCCACCAGCCAAAGTCTTTCCAGTTGGTAATAGATATACTTTGATGACCTTTTAAGGTAAATTGTTCTAAGTAGAACTTTATATTAGGATATTTTTCTTCAAAATAAGGACTATAGCGTTCGTTTTCTACAGCAATTTGGTTCTGAATTTTAAAGTGTAGTTTGTTTTCTGAAGAAAGATTTTGTACCGCTATTTTATTGATATTGTTTTTTACATGTTTTAACGGTGTATTGGTATTGTTGGTAATTTTAATTTCTTTGTTTTGCACCGATATATTGTAGCCGCTAACAGGATACCACCTAGGAAAAAAGGCTGTTGTTTCTGTTTGAAAAACATAACTAAACGTTAGGGTGTAAGGATAATCTCTAGGTGTAAAACTTAAAAACTTTACTCTGTCTTCGGAATAAAAACCATCTATTGCGCTTTGGTCTCTAAAATCTTTCTTTTTGTAGGTAACCAATTTGTGTCCGTTTTGGTTGTATAGAATGGCACCAATCTTTTTTATCTTAGAATCGTTACTATATGTTTTGTAAGGAGCCACATATTGGTCTCCGTCTTTGTTTAGAACGGTAATGGTTTGGGTAAAATAAACCATCATTTTGTTTTGATTTATAATCTCTATTTCCTTTTTGTAATCACGGATTACTGCATCGGCATGTTTTTTTAGACTATCGGGAATTTGATCAACAGAAAAGTTTTGAGTTTGTGCATAAGTAAACATCTGCATGCACCATACAGGGAGTACTAATAGTAATTTCAGTTTCATAGCTAATGGTAATAGGCTTTCAATATAAAAAATATTTATTGATAAAAGCTATGGCAATAGTTAATCTTACTTAAAATATTTTTGGATAACTTTTTGGGCTAGCTTGTTTTGTGGGGTAAAGGATTTTTCAGGATTTCTTAGCGTTTTGGGAGTTAAATGCCATTTCCAGAAGAAGCCCCCTGCAAACCAAGATTCTTTATAAAAAGATTGAAAATAGGATGTGTAAGCATTTGCTTGTGCTTGTGTATTGGCAGGGTGTTTTCCGTTGTTTCCCCAAGTAGTTTTGGTATTGTAATCGGTGCTTTCAAAACCATATTCGGTAAATAAAATAGGTTTTTTATGTTGTTGGCTTACTATTTTTAATTGTTTTTTAATGGGGTTCCATGCTTGGTTAAGTGTTGCAACGCTAGGTTGTTTTTCTGTGGATAAAGGAAAATAAGCATCTACCCCAATATAATCTAAGGAAGACCAAAAGGGTACTTCTTGTAGGCTGTTCCAATTTGCTGCATAAGTAAGCTTGCCTTTGTATATCTTTTTAACTTTGGGTATAAGCTGATTAAAAAACATTGGCCTGTTAATTACAACTTTTTTTAGCTCTGTACCTATACACAACAACTCTACTTGATATTGTTGAGCAATTTTTGCATAGTGTAGTAGGTATTTGCTGTATTCTTGCTCCCAAATTTGCCATTCTTTTGGGGTATAAAGGCTAAAATCTCCGATCCATTTATGGTGATGCCATACATGTGGCTTTAGCATAATTTTTAATCCTTTTTGTTGGGCTATTTGGATAAGTTTTTTTGTTCCTTCAGATTTTTCGCCCCACCATTGGTGCGTATTGTTAAAATACACTTTGGTACTGTTTTGTGGTGTAAAAGCAAAGGGAATGATGGCCACCCAATTGGCATTAATTTGCTGTAGTTGATCCATACAATAGGTATCTACAGGGTTGGGGGGTGATACCAAACTTGCTCCGTTGATTTTTTTTTGTTGAGAACAGGATAGTATGGAGCACAAAATAAAGCAAAAAAGGCAATAGTTTTTTAGGTGTCTCATACAAAGGGTTTTGTTGCCTAAGTTACGGTTTCTATTTGTTTTGGGATGAGGTTTTAGTTGGTGGTTTTGACAGCTACAGAAGGTTGAATGCTCTACTGACTAAGAAGTAGGAGTTTTTAGGTAGTTTTAGCACACCAGTTAAAACTATGGGGTGGTTTTTGTGCAAAAAAAGTATGTTTAAAGGTTGTTATAGCTTTTTTAAAGCTATTCTACGAGTTTTTGCACTTAAAATAAGTGTCTTTGCAAGTGCTTTTTGATTCTTTGCAGTAAAAAAACCTTTCCTATTACAATTTTTTTGCTTCCCATGTCTAAATTAGAACTTCCCGCGTATGTTTTATGTTTTCCTAGGTATTAAAACATGTTCCCATGCATGGTTTTGTGTTTCCCACGCAGTAATGTATACTCCCTACTTCTAGAATAGGCTTCCTGTGGAGAAATAAATACTATCCCGATACTAAAAAAAGAGTCTTTGTATAGGTGCTATGTTTTTTTGCAGTTTAATTTTTCGAAAGTGTTTAAAAAAATCAAATAAAAAAAGGAGCATTATACTCCTTTTCTCTTTATTCTTGCTCAGCATCTTTGTTGTTGTCTCTGTGTTTACGTGCATAGGCACTAGCAAACATTTTTTTAATAGTAGGTTGGTCTATAAAAACAAACTTACCACAATCTCTAACTTGGTCTAAGGTTTGTTTCATAATGGTATAAGCTCTGTCTCTTGTATTTTTGTATTTGTGTTGTGCTTGTTTGTCGGTGGTAGCTTTGGCAAGTAGTTGCGACAGTGTTTCGGATAAGGAGGTTGCGGTGTCTAACTTGGTTAAGTCAAAATTTACGGCTGTTAAAGGATCTGGGTTAGAGTTTCCTAAAACGGCATACTCTAACAAATCTTGTATCATATCTTTGTCTCCTTTGCCATTGGCTATTTCTCTAACTTTGGCAAGGGTAACTGCATCGTTTCTAAAGGCATAACGGAAAACGTTTTTTAGTTCTTTTTGTAAGGCAATGCCAACAGGTTCTTGTTCATTCCAGTTTTTAATATTTGCTTGTTGAGAGTTGTAAATAATTCTCCATTGTGCTTCGGCTTCTCTTAAGGCATTGGCTCTACTTTTTAATGTGTCTAGAACTTCTGTGGTCATTCCTGCGGTAGCAAGTTGTTCTTGATATTTTAGAGCTACTTGATATTGGTCTTCTGCTTCTTGGGTAGCAATTTCTACAGGCATGTTTGGAGATTTTACCTGATTGGATGCTAAGGCCTCCATTGCAGGTAATTCTTTGTTGTAATCATCTTTTTGACTCATAACTTTTTTATTTTATAGGATTAAGTCAATTAAAATAGATAAATGTTACATTATTCGCAACAAAACAACTGTTTATTTTGCAAATGTTATGTTTTTGATGTCTTTAATTTTTTTTGATTTTGATCTTGTTCTTGGTTTTATAAAGCTTATTGCTCTATGATTCTACCAGAAACCTTTATTTTTGCCAAAACTCTTTTTATGATTTTTACCGATACCCACACCCATTTAAATAGCGAACAGTTTGATGAAGACCGTGCTGCCATGATTAAACGTGCCATTAAGGCAGGAGTAACACGTATGTTTGTTCCGTCGGTAGATTCGGAATATACCGAAAGTATGTTTCAGGTAGCAGAAGCTTTTCCCGAACATGTGCATTTAATGATGGGTGTGCATCCTACACATATTAAAGAAAACTATAAAGAAGAACTAGCCATGGCTCGTGAGTGGTTAGAAACGGGTAAGTTTGTAGCTGTAGGGGAAATTGGTATTGATTTGTAT
This sequence comes from Ochrovirga pacifica, assembly GCF_000220525.1. Classification (GTDB taxonomy): domain Bacteria; phylum Bacteroidota; class Bacteroidia; order Flavobacteriales; family Flavobacteriaceae; genus Ochrovirga; species Ochrovirga pacifica. The sequence goes on from NZ_AFPK01000015.1 coordinate 26,874, forward strand.
TGGGACGATACATATATTAACGAACAAAAAGATGCTTTTAGAACGCAAGTGCAGTGGGCTAAAGAATTAAAACTGCCTATTAACATCCATTGCCGCAATGCTTTTAAAGAAGTATTTGCCATTTTAGAAGAAGAACAATCCCCAGAATTGTTTGGGATTTTTCATTGTTTTACGGGTACGTTGCAAGATGCAAAAAAAGCTATTGGTTACAATCTAAAACTAGGTATAGGTGGTGTGGCAACGTTTAAAAATGGTAAAATAGACAAGTTTTTGGCCGAAATTCCGTTAGCACATATTGTGTTAGAAACGGATGCCCCTTATTTAGCTCCTACTCCCTTTAGAGGTAAGCGTAATGAGTCTATGTATACGGTACAAGTGGCCGAAAAACTGGCCACTATATATCAAAAACCATTAGATGAAATTGCAGCAATTACTACCCAAAATAGCAAAGATATTTACGGAGTTTAATGCAGTGTATTCTTGATACAAACTTTATTGCATTGCATTTTATTGAAACTGACAACAACAATTACTATTATTTTAGGTGATAAAATAAATCATTGTGTTTTTAGAGATTGATTTTTTAATATCTTGATCCTGAAAACTTAAAATATTAGACTGTTATGATTGTAGGTGTCTTGTACGCTTTTTTATCTGCTATTTTGTTAGGTATTTATGCATTACCCTCTAAGTTTACCAAAGGATTTGCTTGGGAAAACACTTGGGGAGGATTTTTCTTTTTTGGAATGTTTGTCATTCCGCTAGTCATCACTTTTGCTCTAGTAGATGATTTATGGGCTATTTATGCACAAACACCTAGCTGGGTGTTTCCTGTAATGTTTGCATTAAGCTTTTGTTGGGGAATAGGAAACATGTTGTGGGGTTATAGTATTGCATCTATTGGAATGGCTTTGGCTTTTAGTTTATTTTTAGGAGTAATAACTTCTATAGACACAGTACTGCCACTAATTTTGGTTCCTGAGGGGCAAGAGAGTGTGTTGGGAACTTCTATAGGAAACCAAATGCTGTTGGGAATTGTAATTATTGTATTAGGTATTGCCCTAAACGGATATGCAGGTGTGTTGCGTGATAAAAATAAACAAGACAAGCGTAACAAAGCAGATCAGAAAACCATACGAAAAGGAATTTTATTTTGTGTATTAGGAGCTATTTGTGCTGCCGGATTTAATTTGTCTTACCATACAGGGAACAACCTAGGAAAAATAGGAGAATTGGCCGAAGTGGGTTTTGGCAATGAACCATGGATTGCCCGATTGGCAGTTTTATTGCCTATTTTTATGGGAGCTACTTTATCTACCAGTATCTTTTTTGGTATTCGGTTGACTAAAAATAAAACCTGGGGGAATTTTACAAAAAAAGGAGCTTTTACAGCTTTGATTTTGGTATTGTTAATGGCCATTTTTCATGACACAGCCTTGGTTATTTACGGGCTGGCAGCATATCATTTAGGAGAATTAGGAACGTCTGTAGGATTTGCCATCTTAGAAACGGGAGCTATTTTGGTGGCCAATGTAAACGGAATTTTAACCAAAGAGTGGAAAGGAGCAAGCAAGAAAAGCGTAGGTGTTTTGGTAACAAGCTTGTCTATTTTAATTGTTGGGGTGTTGATTATTGCCCAAGGAAATTACCGAAAAATTGAAGAAGATGCAGTTAAAGAAAATACTGCTATGGTAAGCAAAACATTGCAATAATAATGATGTGGTACTTTGTAATATATAAAAAAGGCTCGGTGTTTCCGAGCCTTTTTTAGTTTAGAACCAATATCCGTACACACGCATGTTGGGGCTGTCTGAACTTACAAAAGCTCCAGAAATGTTAGAGTAGCGAGTTACACTACCATCGTCTTTAATGGCGTTAAATGAACCTTCGTTGGTGTAGTACAATCCATTAGGACTGGCAAAATAATTGATTAACGGCATGATTTCGGCTTCAAAAAAAGCACCGTTATCGGTTCTAGGCCCTACATATGTAAGGTAATGATACGTTTTTTATTGCTTTTTAAAAAAGAATTATTGATGTTTCCCCCACAAATGTCCTTTGGTAGCAAAAAATAAGATAATTGCATAACAAGGAATTAAAACCCCATAAGCTTTGGTGCTTGCATTGGCTATGTTAGTTCCAGATTGTACTTGAAAGTCTACAAACATACCATACAATGGTGGAATGGTAGCTCCACCTGCAATCGCCATAATCAACAAAGCAGATCCTGTTTTGGTAAATTTTCCTAAACCATCTATACTTAATGGCCAAACCGCTGGCCATACCAATGCGTTGGCAATACCCAAGGCAGCTACAAACAATACCGATGTAAATCCTGAAGTACACAGAATACAAACACTAAACAGTAGTCCTAACAATGCACTAATTTTTAATGCATTGTGCTGACTGATGAACTTTGGAATAGTATAAACGCCAATGGCATAGGTAAGTACCATACTCATAAGAGTAAAAGAAGTAAAGAACTTATATTTTTCTGAAGGAATTCCCAGTGCTTTCCCGTAGCTAATGATGGTGTCACCAGCCACTACTTCGGCACCTACATATACAAAAAGAGTAAGAACACCTAGCCACAGATACGGAAATTGAAAAATAGAGGTTTTTGTAGTTTCTTCTGAATTTTTATTATCGGAACTTTTAGAAAGATCAATTTCGGGTAGGGGGGCTTTTCTAATACCAAGGGTGAGTAAAAATAAGACAAAAGCCATTAATAAATAAGGATTTACCACGCTTTCGGCTAATGAGTTTAGTAGTAGTTCTTTTTCTGCAGGGTTGGTATTGATTAGCTGATTGTTTACTTCATCAATTCCAGACAAAAGTAAAGAAGCAAATACTATAGAACCAATAGCACCTGCAATTTTGTTGGCAATTCCCATAATAGCAATTCTTTTTGCAGCACTTTCTAAAGGTCCTAAAATAGTAATATAAGGGTTGGCAGCTGTTTGTAAAATGGTTAAGCCGCTACCTTGAATAAAAAGGCCTAGCAAAAAACACACATAGGTTCTTGAGTTTGCTGCAGGTATAAATACCAAAGCCCCCAAAGCCATTACAAACAAACCTAAAGACATCCCTTTTTTATAGCCTATTTTTTCTAATATTTTGGATGCAGGTAAGGCCATTACTACATAAGAAATATAAAAAGCAGATGCTACTAAATAAGATTGGGCTTCTGTTAACTCATTAATAGTTTTCATGTACGGAATTAAAGCTCCGTTAATCCAAGTAACAAAACCAAAAATAAAAAACAGTCCTGCTATTACTGCTGTTGGAATCCATGTTTGTGTTTTCATAAAATTTGTTTTTTAGGGAAGTTGATTTGGAATGTAGTTCCTATATCTTTTTGCGATTGTTTTACAAAAATTTTCCCTTTATGATATTGTTCAATAATTCTTTTAGATAAAGATAAACCCAAGCCCCAACCACGTTCTTTAGTAGTGTAACCAGGTGCGAATATAGTTTTGTGTAAATTTTTTGGAATCCCTTTTCCTGTATCGGTAATAAGGATTTGCATTTCCAAAGGGTTGTCTCTTAGTTCTATATGAATCTTTCCTCTACCCTGCATGGCATCAATAGCATTTTTAATTAGGTTTTCTAGTACCCAACTAAAAAGTTCAGGGTTGATATGAAAGCTTCCCAAAGAAGCAGAAGCTTGATAAGAAAACACAATGTTTTTAGAGCTTCTACTTTGAAAGTAATCAATAGTTTCTTGGATAAGTAAAGATACATTAGAGGCTACTTTGGTGGGTTCTGAGCCAATTTTAGAAAATCGATTGGCAATTACTCCCAAACGATCTACATCTTTCTGAATTTCATCTACATAAGTAGGATTGATGTTTTCAGATTTTAAAATTTCAATCCATCCTAATAAAGAAGACAAAGGGGTTCCTATCTGATGAGCCGTTTCTTTGGCCATTCCGTTCCATAACTTGTTTTTATCGGCATTGTTAGAGGCATTAAAAACAGCAAATAAAACCCATAAAAAAATTAAGAAAATTAAAATAAGTGCTAGGGGATAATAGCGAAGCTTGTCTAAAATTTCGGAATTGGAATAGTAAATATATTGGTTATTGTTGTCGGATACGTTAATTTCTATAGGAGCATGTAAAGATTTCATCTCCTTTAATTTTTTGGCAAGCACTTTTTTTTTAGCGCTTTTTTTATACTCAATATTTTGGTCTAATAAAATTTTCCCTTTTTCATCGGTAACAATCATAGGGATGGTTTTGTTGTTCTCTATAATTTTAACCAATAAGCTAATATCATCGTCGGGAGTTGCTTTGTTAAACTGAAAATAGGCATCGGCTAAAATTTCCATTTTCAATTCTTCTTGTGCTCTAAATCCATCAAAAAGGCGAAGTGTATTCCATAAAATACTACTTACAATGGCCAAGGCCAAAACAACCAATATTTTTTTGGATTTTAGAAAGCGAAGATTCATAAATTATCTGAGATTGATAGGCGTTTTACTGCCTCTATCGTACATTACAATACTACCTGCTACCGCAACGTTGATGCTGAGTGTGGTTTTAAATTTAATCAAAAAATGGGACTTGTCAATGGCTTCTTTGGTCAATCCGTGGTCTTCTGCTCCTAATAAATACACGCAACGTTTTGGATGCTCAAAAGTTTCTAAAGAAACCGCCCTATCATCTAATTCTACCCCTACCAATACAGCACTTTTAGGTAAAAATTTGTAAAACTCTTCAAAGGTGTCGTAATGGTAATAAGGCATGGCACCCACTGCTTTATGGGTATCGCAGGCTTGTTTTGCATATCGGTTTCCGATGGTGTAAATAAAACTAGCACCCATGTTTTGTGCGGATCTCCATAAAACCCCTAAATTTTCAGGAGTTTTTCCATTCATAATTCCAATTCCAAAATATCCTTGTTCTAAATTATTTATTTTCATGCTTTCTTTTTCTTGTAAATGCTTGGTAAGGAGATGTTAAAATATACGGCAATCAATCTTATTAAAATAATTAGTACAATGGGTACAATTTGTAAATACGGTTTTTGAATGTTTACGTCCATCAATACCAAATACATTAGACCTCCCAAAATACTAGCGGTTGCGTAGATTTCTTGTTTAAAAACTACAGGAATTTTATTTACTACAATATCTCTTAAAACTCCACCAAAAACTCCAGTAACGGTTCCTAGCAAAACACAAATTAAGTAGTCTAAATTGTTTTCTAAGCCTATTTGAACTCCTGTAATAGTAAACAATCCAAGACCAAGAGCATCGTACAGAAACATAGGTTTGTCAAAAAAGTTCAGTTTGGTTTTAAAAATCATGGCAATAATACTTCCTGCCAAAACTGCGTATAGAATGGTAGTGTCGTATAGCCAAAAAACGGGTCTATCTATTAAAATATCACGCAAAGTTCCTCCTCCTACTGCGGTAATAAAAGAAACAATTAAAACTCCAAAAGGATCTAGTTTTCGTTTCATGGCTATTAGTGCACCCGAAACGGCAAAAACAAAAGAACCAGAAATGTTGATGTATTCTATTACATTAAAATTCATAACTAGTTTTGCAGATTTATTTTCCTGTTAACATTCGTTTGATTTCATTCAGTTTCATTAAAGCTTCTACTGGGGTAAGTGTATTGATGTCTGTAGCCAAAATTTCGTCTTTAATATCTTCTAACAAAGGATCGTCTAATTGAAAAAAGCTTAGCTGAAAATCTTCTTCTTGAGTAGCTTGTTCTAGTTTGGCTTTGTTGTTTTGCAAACCATGACTATTTTCTAGTTGTTGCAGCATTTTATTAGCTCTATGTATTACGGGTTGTGGCATTCCGGCCAATTTGGCTACGTGAATACCAAAACTATGTTCGCTACCACCTGCTGTTAATTTACGTAAAAAGATTACTTTGTCTTTAAGCTCTTTTACCGAAACATTAAAGTTTTTAATTCTAGTAAATGTTTTGCTCATATCATTTAGTTCATGATAATGTGTGGCAAATAAGGTTTTGGCTTTGCTAGGATGTTCGTGTAAATATTCGGCAATGGCCCAAGCAATAGAAATACCGTCATAGGTACTGGTACCCCTACCAATTTCATCTAACAGAATTAAGCTACGTTCTGATACGTTGTTTAGAATACTAGCGGTTTCGTTCATTTCTACCATAAAAGTAGACTCTCCCATTGAAATGTTATCGCTAGCTCCAACACGTGTAAATATTTTATCAACTACTCCAATTCTGGCTTGTTGTGCAGGAACATAACTTCCTATCTGAGCTAATAAAACAATCAGTGCTGTTTGTCTTAAAATGGCAGATTTACCCGACATATTAGGTCCGGTAATCATAATAATTTGTTGCTGACTTCTGTTAAGACTAATATCGTTGGCAATATATTCTTCACCAAAAGTTAATTGTTTTTCTATTACAGGATGACGACCGTTTTTAATATCAATTTCTGTACTGTCATCAATAGTAGGTCTTACATAGCTATTGTTTATTGCCAAAGTAGCAAAACCACACAAACAATCTAGCTGTGCTATTAGGTTTGCGTTTAACTGTATTGGTTGGATGTAATCGATTAAAAACTGAATCAATTCTGAAAACAATTGTTGTTCAAGGAGTCCAATTTTTTCTTCGGCACCTAATATTTTACTTTCGTATTCTTTTAGTTCTTCGGTAATGTATCGTTCTGCATTTACCAAGGTTTGTTTGCGAATCCACTCTTCAGGAACTTTGTCTTTATGGGTGTTTCTTACCTCTATATAGTAGCCAAAAACGTTGTTAAAAGCAATTTTTAAACTAGGAATTCCAGTACGTTCTATTTCTCGTTGTACCAAATTATCTAGGTATTCTTTTCCTGAGTTAGAAATGGTTCTTAATTCGTCTAATTCTGTACTAATTCCACCAGCAATAGCATTTCCTTTATGAATGCTTACAGGTGCATCTTCTACCAGTGTTTTGGCAATAGTTTCTCGTAACAAAGTGCAATCCTGCAGTTGCTCTCCCATGGTTTTTAGGGTGATATTATCACTCTCTTCGGCTGCATTCTTTATAGGAAGAATTGCATCCAAAGATTGTTTTAAATACACGACTTCTCTAGGATTAATTTTTCCTGTGGCTACCTTAGAAATCAAACGTTCTATATCGCTAATTTGTTTAATTTGATACGTCGTTTTTTGATAAAAATCTTCATGATTCATAAAGTAGCTTACCACTTCATGTCTTTTTACAATTTGTGAAGTTTCTTTAAGAGGTAAGGCCATCCAACGTTTTAACAAACGAGCTCCCATAGGAGAATGAGTTTGGTCGATAATGCTTAGCAAAGTGATGGCATTTTCGTTGGTGGATTGATACAATTCTAGATTTCTGATGGTAAATCGATCCATCCAAACATACTCGTTTTCGTGTACACGTTGTATGCTAGTGATGTGTTGTAGTTTGCTGTGATGAGTTTCGGACAAATAGTAGAGTACAGCCCCCGAGGCAATAATTCCTTGGTCAAGACCTTCTATTCCATAACCTTTTAATGAGTTTACATCAAAGTGTTTTAGCAGGCTTTCGTTGGCAAATTCAGTCTGAAAAACCCAATCGTCTAAATAAAAGGTGTGAAAACGGTCTCCAAAATTTTCGGTAAAAAATAATTTGTTTTTTTTCTCTACCAAAACCTCACTAGGGCTAAAGTTTTGTAACAATTTATCAATATAACTAACATCTCCTTGAGCGGTTAAAAACTCTCCCGTTGAAATGTCTAAAAAAGCAACTCCCAAATTCTTTTTTCCAAAATGTACCGATGCTAAAAAGTTGTTGTTTTTAGATTGCAATACTTCATCGTTTAATGCTACACCTGGTGTTACCAATTCTGTAACCCCTCGTTTTACGATGGTTTTGGTCATTTTAGGATCTTCTAACTGATCACAAATAGCAACACGTAGTCCTGATTTCACCAATTTGGGCAAATAGGTGTTAAGAGAATGGTGTGGAAATCCTGCCAAAGCTGTTTCCGACTCGCTTCCGTTTCCTCTTTTGGTTAGTGTAATGTTAAGTACCTGTGCACACTTAATGGCATCGGTTCCAAAGGTTTCGTAAAAATCCCCAACTCTAAATAACAACATGGCATCTGGGTATTTAGACTTAATACCATTGTATTGTTTCATTAAAGGAGTTTCTTTTTTTGCTTTGGTTTTGGCCACGATTTTAGTTTAAAAGTTAGAAAGGGGAAAGTTAAAAGTTTCTTGCAGAAGATATATTTTACAAGCACTAAAGTTATCAACGAATTATTCAACCTATATTTGTATCCAAAGCTAGAAGACAAGAACATGCGAAAACTAAAAAACAAAGAGCTAAACAGATTGAATATAGAGGCTTTTAAAGAAGCCAAAAAAACACCTTTGATTGTTGTGCTAGACAATATTAGAAGTTTAAACAATATTGGTTCTGTTTTTAGAACAAGTGATGCTTTTGCAATAGAAAAAATTTATTTGTGTGGTATTACGGCTACACCACCTAATAAAGAAATTCATAAAACTGCACTGGGAGCAACAGATTCTGTAGTTTGGGAGTATGTAGAAGATACAGTTAGTTTGGTGAAAAAATTACAAGAAAAGGGAGTCAAAGTTTTGGCTATAGAACAGGCAGAAAATAGTGTAAAACTGCAGAATTTTATAATAGAGGAAAATCAGAAATATGCTGTTATTATGGGAAATGAAGTAAAGGGAGTACAGCAAGAGGTAATTAATGTAAGCGATTATTGTGTAGAAATTCCGCAATATGGAACCAAACATTCTTTAAACATTTCGGTTACAACAGGAGTTGTACTATGGGATTTGTTTAAGAAATTTCGCTTTTAAGAAATCCAATGCAATCTTTTTTTCGTATCTATTAGGTATGAAAACAATAGGAACTTTATTTATTGGAATTGTATTTTTTCTGTTTGCTTGTTCAACGTCTAACTCAGAAGAAATCACAGAAACGGATTTACAGGAAAATCCTAAAGAAATTAAACTTTATAAAATACTATCCTTAGGAGATAGCTATACGGTTGGAGAAGGAGTTTGTGCGGCTTGTAGTTTTCCTGAACAATTAAGAACACAATTGCAAAAAAGAGAAGACTCCATAGATTTAGTTTCTCTAGATATTGTGGCAACTACAGGATGGACCACAGCGGATTTGTTGCAAGGAATTGAACGTAGTAACCTAGACCCAACCTATGATTTAGTAACACTTTTAATAGGGGTAAACAACCAATTTCAGGGAATTCCTATATCGGTTTATGAAGAAGAGTTTCCTACGCTTTTACAAAAAGCAATTTTTTTTGCAGGAAATCAAAAAAATAAGGTGATTGTACTTTCTATACCCGATTATGCATACACGCCTTTTTTAAACGGAGACCGCACGACGTCTCAAGAAATAGAAAGCTATAATAGGTTTGCAGAAGACTATTGTAACAAGCAAAATGTAAAATTTTTACATGTTACAGACATCACACAAAAAGGTTTAGAAAATCCTAGTTTGGTGGCTGGTGATGGGTTGCATCCATCCGAAAAAGCCTATCAAAAATTTGTAGAAAGATTGTTGCCTTTGGTGTTAAATCAGTAGCTTAAAACTTGTAGTTAACTCCTGTAGAAATCCCCAGTAAGTAAGGCCTGTTGTTATCTCTGCTAAATGTTTGTGTTTGTATTTTAATGGCAGGATTTAGATTGATAAACCATTTTTTAGAAAAATGATATTCAATATCAGTTCCAAAATTCAGGCTAAAATTTAAGGGGTTGATGTTGTTTGCTTCAAAAGATTCCTCAAACAAATCGGTTTGTTCTATCACCTGATTGTTGGTTAAGAATAAGGTACTAATCCCTCCCGCTAAATAAAACGAAAATTGATTGTTAACAAACAAGCCATAATTAATTTCTAGCGGAATTTCTACATAACCCAAACGTTGTTCTAAAATACTCTGAGCTTGGACTTGAGAAAAAAGAGCAGCTGATTTTTGTACAGGTACAATATCTCTAGACAAGCTTTCGCTAGTTGGTACAGTTTGGTTAGATAACTTGTCTCTAGACGAAATAGATCTCGTATTTTGATAAGATGAGGTTCTACTAAATGTATTAATTGCCAAATTGTTTGTGCTCTGAGACATACTAATTTTATGAATTCCACTTTTAATTTTAATACGTTTGCTAATTTGATAGGCAATATTAAAACCATAAGCAGTAGAACTTTCACCTTGTTTTTCAGAGTTGTCTAAACGATTGTCTAGAGTAGATTGATTAGAAAATGACTGATATACATACTGGGATATTACAGGAGCAATACTCCAAAAAGATTCTTTTTTTACAGTGGTTTTAACATCATTTTCAGAAGCTACTAGTGCTTTTTTTTCTTTGGGTTGATTTGTTGTTGCTGTTTTTGAAGCAGAAGCTATAGTTAAAAAATTCAATTCTTTGGTAGCCTCTTGTTCTCTGTTCTGTTTAGATATATTGGTGCTAGGTTCTGGGGTTATAGCTACAATATGTTTGGGCTGTTTTGTGTTGTTTTTTTGAGGTGTTTTTATGTTAGAAACAGGTAGTGTAGAGTTGTTGTAGGTTGATTTTGAAGTTACAACAACTGCCTTTTTTTTGTTTGTAAGAGCTGTCTTTTCTGAAGATAAACTTTTAGTAGCTTTCTTAGTATTTTGTTCAGGGGATGTTTTTTTAAAAGCATTTTTTTTAGTTTTCTGAGATTGTTGTTGAGCTAAAGAAACAGTACTGTCTGTAGTTGTAAAAAGAAACCAAAATATAAAAACAGCCGCAACGCTACCTACAGAAGTAAACCAAATAAAACCACGTTTTTTGGCACGTTGTTGTTGAAGCAAACTTGCTTCAATTCTTTGCCATGTAGCTTTAGGCGGAGTCATTTCTAGATCCTTTAGCTTTTCTTGGTATAGTTTTTCTAGGTCTTCGGAGTTCATAACAAAGCTGTTTTATTAGTGTTTGTTGGGGTCATGTTACTCAATTCTTTTTTTAAGATGGCTTTAGCTCTCGATAAATTAGACTTAGAGGTTCCTTCGGATATAGATAGTAATTTTGCAATTTCTTTATGACTGTATCCATCCAATACATAAAGGTTAAATACCAAACGATACCTGCTAGGTAATTTTTGTATGCTTTCTAGTAGTTGAGACAAATTAAGTTCCCCCTCGTCTATTGTTTCAGGGATTGAAGTTTCAATTTCTTCATTAACAAGGGGGAACACTTTGTCTTTTCTATATTTTTCCAAAGCAGTATGAATCATGATTCGTTTCATCCAGCCTTCAAAAGATCCTTGATGTTGAAACTGATGAATTTTATTGAAAATGGTGATAAATCCATCGTGTAAGTTATCTTCTGCTTCGGTATTATTTTTGGAGTATTTGCAACATACAGCAAACAACTTGCCTGCGTACAACTTGTACAAAGTTGCTTGTGCTTTGGCATTGTTTTTTTGACATTTTTTAATCAGTTGCTGTAGGTCCATTACTAGACTTGGGGTAATGCTATTATTGTGCTGCTGTTTCCTCTGGGTCTACTACGCTTACAGTAATTTCTTCAAAAACATCGTTCCCATCAGTATCGGTTCCTTTATAAATTTTAAACAAATAGTCTTCTTTTTTAGACAACCTCATGCTAAAGGTATTTTCTTCTTCTCTAGTTTCTTCAGAACAAGTTTCCGCATCATCGTCTACATAGGCTACCACAGCAAGAGTAATGTTAGTGCTTGCAGTGTCATTTGCTTTTCTATATAAATTATCATAGTAGTAACATCCGTTCTTTAAGGTGTATTTAAAATCAATCAAAGTGTCTTTATCTACTTCCAAGGTTTGTGGTAAGTCAATTTCATCAATCGGTAAGAATTCTAAGTGAAATTTAGGGAAGTTAAATTCATCATCATTAGAACAAGCAAATAAAAGTGCACTAAGAGTTAAAAGATAAAATATACGTTTCATAATAGGGTGTATTTAGGTTATAGTTATTAGATGTGCAAACTTTCAATGGGTTGCGTGGTTTTTACAAAAAAAATTATTTTGTTTGTATCAAAATAGGAATGGTATAGCTAGAAGTTACTGGGATTCCTCTTTTTTGAGCAGGCAAAACCGTAGGAATGGTTTGTATTATTTGTGCTATATCTTTAGATAAGTTTGGGAATAAAATTTGTGTAGAGTCTTTTAGTTGAATGTTTTTACACAAAAATGCACCATGAGTATTGATGCTAAATTTAACCAGTAACGTATCGCTAAAATTAGTTTTAGTTTTTAATTGCAGTTGTTGTATTCCTGTATTAATTTGTTGGTACATATGTTTTTCAAAACAGGTTTTGCTTTTTTCAAAATCTAACAAAGCATCACACTCTTTAAACTGTGGATATTGATCTATTTCTGTTAGGTTAATGGTGTCTCTGGCCAAAGAAGTGTTAGACGTAAAAATAGCCGATACAGAATTGATTTTCTCACAGGAGAAAAGTACTAAACTCATCAAAAATAAATAGTATCGAATCATCTTTTTTACCACATCAATAGTCTCAAAATTACATCTTTTTTCATTAGAATACAGTATCTTGCTTTGTAAAAGAAAATAAGAAGTATGGATTATATTTTGTTGTTTGTTGGATTTCTGTTAACGGTTGGTGGAATTTTAGGTTCTTTTTTACCTGTTATTCCAGGGCCACCTACAAGCTGGTTAGGTTTGCTATTGTTGCATTTAACATCTAAGGTAACAACAAATTGGACTTTTTTAGGAATTACCTTGGCAATAGCCATTGTGGTAACCGTGGCAGATTATGTAATTCCTGCTTTAGGAACCAAGAGATTTGGTGGTAGTAAATATGGTATTTGGGGTTCTACTATAGGATTGGTGGTTGGACTGTTGTTTGCACCTATTGGTATGATTTTGGGTTTGTTCTTAGGAGCACTTATAGGAGAATTAATGAACGATGCTAAAAATTTACAAAAGGCTTTTAGGGCTTCTATAGGATCGGTAGTAGGATTTCTTTTTTCTACGGGAATTAAACTAATTTTAGGAATCGCATACCTTATTTATTTTATAAGAGATGTTATTCGCCATCGAGAAGCTTTTTTTGGTTGGTTGTAAACAAAAAAAGCAACCCTATAGGGAAGCTTTCCATTGGTAATTAAACCCAAAAGCCACTTGCGTAGCTTTACAACAACGATGCAAACTTACTGGTTTTATTTTGGATAGCCCTGTTTTTGTATCTTTTTTTCTATAAAAACCTTTGCAACACAATCAGGCAATAAAATAACTTGTAATTTCTAAGTGTTGAATTCTGATGTTCTTATTATCTTTGCAGGCTCAGAATTAATGCGTTAAAAATTTTAAAAAACGATCAGCATGCAATTATCAGAACAAGAAATTGTAAGAAGAGAAAAGCTCGACAAATTAAGAGCTTTAGGTATCAACCCTTATCCTGCAGATTTATTTCCTGTAAACAACCACTCTAAACAGATAAAGGAAGGATACGAAGAAGGAAAAAAGGTGGTGATTGCCGGTCGTTTGATGCGAAAGAAAATCCAAGGAAAAGCCTCTTTTGCAGAGTTGCAAGATGCCCAAGGAAGAATACAAATTTACTTTAATCGTGATGAAATTTGTCCTGGAGATGATAAATCTTTGTACAACGATGTGTTTAAAAAATTATTAGATTTAGGTGATTTTATTGGGGTAGAAGGAGAGTTGTTCAAAACTCAAGTAGGAGAAATATCAGTTATGGTTCGCGATTTTAAATTGTTAAGCAAAGCTTTAAAACCATTACCGTTACCAAAAACAGATGCCGAAGGAAATACGTATGATGAATTCAACGATCCTGAATTAAGATACCGTCAGCGTTATGCAGATTTAGTTGTAAATCCGCATGTAAAAGAAGTGTTTGTAAAAAGAACAAAATTGTTCAATGCCATGCGCTCTTTCTTTAACAATGCAGGTTATTTTGAAGTAGAAACTCCTGTACTGCAACCCATAGCCGGAGGAGCATCGGCAAGACCTTTTATTACACATCACAACTCATTAGACATTCCGTTGTACATGCGTATTGCAAACGAATTGTATTTAAAGCGTTTAATTGTAGGTGGTTTTGATGGAGTGTATGAATTCTCTAAAAACTTCCGTAACGAGGGAATGGACAGAACGCACAACCCAGAATTTACGGCTATGGAAATTTATGTAGCTTATAAAGATTACAACTGGATGATGGAGTTTACCGAAAACTTGTTAGAACACTGTGCTATGGAAGTGAATGGAACTACAGATGTGGTCTTTGGCAAGCATAAAGTAAGTTTTAAAGCTCCTTTTGCTAGAGTGACCATGGCAGATTCCATCAAACATTTTACGGG